>JARBUM010000034.1 GCA_029239675.1 Pelosinus sp.
AATATGCACCGCCCGCCAATGTAGGGGGCAGTGCATATTTTGTTGTAGAAGGAATTACATACGGTGTTCTACGCCGACGTAGAAATTTCGTCCTGGCATAGGGTAGGTTCCAGGATCGCCATATCCATTGGAAGAACTCAGCTCATAAGCCTTATTCGTTAAGTTATAGCCCTTGAGGTAAATACGAGTGTCAGGAGTGATGTTATAGTTGGCTATCATATCAAGAGTTACATAGGATTTAGAAGTAAATTCTTTTAGATTGCGACCTGTTGCACTCCGGAGTGTGAGGCTGGCATCCCACTTATCTTGATCATACTGTACGTTCACACGGTAACCATTCGGTTGGGTATTACGGTTATAAGCCGTATAGTCTGTTGATGTACTGTCTTTAATTTCAATTTTAGTGTAAGTGTAACCAATTCCTACGTTCCATTGAGGTGATAACTCACGAGATAGATTTAGGTCTAATCCTCGTCTTTTTTCATTGCTAACATTATAGTAGTAGCCGGGATCAGGTAGAGGCCAAAATCCTTTCCATTCTAGAGCGTTTTTGAGGCGACTGCTGTAAATACTGGCCTGCAGTTTTGTCCCATCTCCTAGTTTGGTATTTATACCTAGAGTAGTTGTAGTTCCTTCTTCCGGTTTAAGATTTGGATTGCCAATCCAAAATTGGGTGTTGCTAAAAAGTTCTGCGATTGTAGGATTTTTTACATATTGTCCCCACGAAGCATAGACATTAGTATCAGGATTTAGTTCTCGATTTACCGTAATACGTGAGCTATAATTATCGCCAACGATACTATGATCGTCATAGCGCGTCCCTGCAGTCACCGACCAGTTATTCGCTAACAGCCAGCGATTTTCTAGGAAGAGTGCTTTATTTGTATAGCCTTTATTAATGGATGCTTTATCATCGATATGTTCTTCACGCCAATCTACACCACCAGTTAGAGTATGACCTTTGCTAAGTTGCCAGTTTTCTTGCCAATTAAAGCCGTTAGCATAAAGATTAGCGACGGAGTTTAAGGACTTAAAATATTCTTGTTCGGATGTGTTGCGATATACACGGAAGAAATTTTCTGCTCCCTTTTCCTGGCCATAATGGTAAGTTAGAGTAACGTTATTATCTACTATTTTGCGGTAACCACCTGGGTATTGGAAAATAGGGTTCCCATTTGGATTACCAAAGCCGGATTCATCATCTCCATGTTCTACATCTAGAGAAAGAGAATTTCCATTGCTAAGTTCTTTATCTAACTTCATCGTCATATATTCTTGATCAACCTGACTATCACGACTAGTCTCCGTTTTACCGGTTTTGGCATTCTTATATTCAAAATTATTGCGTTTTTTCTTTTCTGCTGTAATCAGATAACCAATTCCATTTTCTTTGCCTTCGGTAGTCAGGCTATAGTGGCGTAGACCCCAACTGCCAAATTCGGATGAAATTGAAGTACTGGCGGTTTTTGCTTTGCGGGTAATGATATTAATAATGCCTCCGACAGCGTCACTACCATATAAAGAAGAAGCAGGGCCACGGACGATTTCAATACGCTCAATATTCTTTACTGGTAAGACATCAAGATTTACGCCAGCATGGCTGTTTCCACTTATAACAAGATGATCCCAATTCATTCTGCGACCATCTACTAGGATTAATACGCGATCATCTCCATTGAGCACGGGGACGGTATTGTTGCCATTTGTTCGCAGGTCAACATTGCTTTTGCTTAGAATGTCAGGTACGCTAGTAAAGCCGCCTTTTTCAATTTCTTCCTGGGTAATTACAGTAACATTTGCTGCAACCTCGGATTTTTTGACTGGCATACGGTTGGCAGTCACTATGTATTCATCGAAATTATAGTTTGGTTCAGCAGAAGCTTCTTCGGCTGCTACGATTCCGGATGTGCTTAGTAATACAGCGCTACTTATCAGTGAACATAATAATTTTTTTTGATGCTTATTAATCATAATCGCTCCTTATTTTCCGTTTTAAAAATTACAGATAAAAACATGGTATATATAATAAAAATAGGTGAAGTACTAGACTGACTCTAAACCGACTGACAACAGTCAGTGAGTTGCAAAATATATATTTTCATTTCCTCATAGCATGGCACCTTTCTTTTCCCGTATCTCAGTAAATGACATTTAAATAATTATGATAGCAGGTGATACGTGAAAGTATTTATTTGACCGTTAGCAAAAAAAAGAAATATAATAGTCCATGGGCATCAAATCGCATGTGACAACAATTATCCGATCAAATTGACTGACGGCAGTCAAAGTGGTAAGATTGTTATCGTGTTGAGTATGATTCTCATGATCAATTACGATTATAGTCGTTTCAAAAATGTTAGTCAATACTTAATTTTAATTTATTTCTTGATTAAAATCGTCGAACGATTGTGATTAGAGGTAGTTAACTTTAAAAAAATTGATTTTTCGAAATCGTGGATAGTAGTAAATTGTATTAGATTATATGCTACATTTTGATAATGATTCTCTATATAAATGTTTTTGAAATTTTTGTGGCAAGGGGAGGCTGTTTTGTACATATCAATAATCACCAAATAGGAAACCTATATAGCATTATGTTTTACAATAAGCAATTTTTATGAAAGCAGGATTTTTGCAAATGATTAAGTTAGAATATCCTAATACACCCCTTATGATCTTAATAGTGAATATGTTTATTGCTCAAGTGGGTGTCGGATTGGTCATCCCCATTTTACCTAAATTTATGCAGGATTTTGGAGTAAGTAGTATCACCCTTGGCTATTTAGTGTCGGCTATGGGATTAACCCAATTTGTATTTTCACCTCTTGCAGGGAAATGGGCAGATCAATATGGACGCAAAATAATTATTGTTTGTGGAATTGGTATGTTTAGTGCGTCCCAGTATATTTTCGGCTTTGCCAGTGAACTGTGGATGCTTTATGTTTCCAGGCTGATTGGTGGAATTGGCATTGCCTTTACAACTCCGGCTATCACAGCCTATGTGGCAGATATCACCACAGAGGAAAGCCGCGGCAAAGGCCTTGGCTGGATTGGAGCAGCCATGTCTTTTGGAATTGTAATCGGACCTGGAATAGGTGGCTTTCTGGCTGAATATGACTTGCGTCTTCCTTTTTATGTAGCCGCCGCTGCCTCAGCTTTCTCCATGATTGCGTCCCTCTTGCTACTGCCAGAGACCTTATCCAAGGAAAAACAATTATTTGCCAGGAATTCACCGCAGAAGAAGGAAAAAATTTTCGCTCAAGTAATTTTATCCTTTAAAGCTCCCTATCTATTTCTATTGATATTAATTTTTAGTTTGACCGTTGGGTTGGTTAATGTTGAGGTAATTTTCGGCTTATATGTGGATGTGAAATATGGATTTACTCCTAAGGATATAGCTATTCTGCTTACGGTAGGTGTATTAATGGGAGTTATTGTCCAGGCACTATTAATGGATTGGCTGTTACGCCGATTTGGTGAAAAACAGCTTATCAATATGAGTATGATTTTATCGGCTGTATCGTTATTATTGATGTTAGTGACCGGAAATTTTTGGTACATATTACTTGTAACAACACTCTTTATTACCTTTACTTCCATTTTACGTCCAGCGATTACTACTTTATTGTCCAAAATGGCAGGAGAAGAACAAGGCTTTGTTGCTGGCATGAATAATGCATATACTAGTTTGGGAATTATCATTGGTCCAGCCATTGCAGGGATTCTATTTGATATCCATATCAATTTACCTTACATATTTGGTGTAATTCTTATCCTTGTTAGCTTGGCAATACCTATTCTGGCCATGAAGGAAGAAAAAGTAGAAGCCTATTCCTGTTCTAGAAACAACTGATCTGTAAGCTATCTTCAAAGCGTAGATAACCGAAATTACAAAAAGAAAGCTCCTGCAAAGTGTAAAAATAACTTTGCAGGAGCTCTGTATCTTGGAATATGAAGGATTTTTGCTCTTTATTTTCTTCGTGACTTCGCGGCTCAAAATCCTTTTTCTTAAAAGATTTCCAACCCAATAGGACAATGATCACTGCCCATAATCTCAGGGTAAATTGTGGCGTCTTTAATAAACTCTTTTAGGGAATCGGAGACTAAGAAGTAATCAATACGCCAACCAATATTGCGGGCTCTGGCATTCATCATATAAGACCACCAAGTATATGCATCGGTTTTATCAGGGTATAAATAACGAAAGGTGTCGGTAAAACCAGCTTGTAACAGAACTGTCATTTTATCTCTTTCCTCATCTGTAAAACCCGCAGTGCGTCTATTTGATTTTGGATTTTTAATATCAATTTCCTGGTGGGCAACGTTGATATCGCCGCAGATGATGACTGGTTTATTCTTATTTAGTTTGGTAAGATGTGCTCTGAATTCATCTTCCCATATCATGCGATAGTCCAGACGCAACAGCTCTCGTTTAGAGTTAGGTGTATAGACATTGACCAGAAAAAAATCCTCAAACTCCAATGTTATAATGCGGCCCTCTTGATCATGTTCCTCAATATTCAAGCCATAAGTAACGGATAATGGTTTTATGCGTGTAAACACTGCAGTACCAGAATACCCTTTTTTCACTGCGCTATTCCAGTATTTTTCATACCCTATAAGTCCGATTTCTGCTTGTTCAGGATGCATTTTCGTTTCTTGGATGCAGAAAATATCTGCATCCATGGAATTGAAAAAATCTTCAAATCCTTTAACAAGACAGGCTCTAAGCCCGTTGACATTCCATGATATTAATTTCATCTGATGCAACCTCATTCCTCAGTGTAGTAGATTGATTTTAGTGTATGTGAATGGCATAAAAAATGCAAGAATAAAGATACAGGCTATGAAAGGTTTTAGAATATAGAATGTAGAAGTGTTGCATTAAAAATCAGTATTTAAGCAGAAAATATCAAAAATAATGATTGCAGTTGTAGTACCATATTTTTAAAAACGAATAGAATAGTCCTTACTGTAAAGGCTTAAATCTAGAACAGTTAAAATTAGGCAGGTGGAAGATTGTATTCTTATTACAGGGCTGTAGAAAAAGCTGTTGAGTATATAGAGGAACATTTGAAAAAATCCTTTAAAGTGGAAGATGTAAGTACTCATGTGAATATATCGTACTTCCATTTTCATAGAATCTTTTTTGCTGTAACAGGAGAGACGTTAGGAGATTATATTCGGAAACGTCGTCTAACCCAAGCGGCTTGTGACTTATTAAGTAGTAACAACGATCGTATTATTGATATAGCATTAGATTATCAATTTGAATCTCAAGCGGCATTTAGTCGCTCTTTTAAGGCTGTATATGGAATCATGCCAGGTGCTTTTCGTCGCAAAGGGGTGAGACCATACACTAATTATAAAAGCATTCTAACGGGGGATATTTTGCAGCACCGAATGCATCAAGTTAGCCTGCAGCCAGAAATCATTTTTATTGAGAAAAGGATTACTCTTGTAGGTCTGAAAGGTAAAACTTCAATTCAAAATAATAAAATTCCAGATATTTGGTCAGAGTTTATTAAAAGGAGTAGGGAAATTGAGAAGCCAGTAAATTCAAAAGTACTTTATGGTGTTTCAATAATAGAAGAAAAGTACATACTTGAAGAGGAATTCACAGAAAACACAGAGTACATTGAGTTGGCAGGAATAGAAGTCAATACCAATATAGACTTGCCTGAAGGCATGACGATGCACTCTATTTTGCCAGGGCAATATGCCATGTTTCAGCACATAGGCAAAGCAGAACAAGTGCTTGATACCTATAAATATATTTGGGAAACTTGGCTTGCCAATGCTCCTTATCAGAGGGATCTTAGAGATAATTTCGAAGTCTATGGAGAGGATTATTATGGGCCGGATAATGCCTTTTCAATTGTTAGGATCTTTGTGCCAGTACTTCGGAATGAGATAGAAAAGTAGTAGAATTATATAGAATAAAATGAGGTGGGTTTTATGGAAAATAAATTAGAGAAGAGAGCGTATGGTAACACTGATAATCGAATGTACTTTATGGATAATTTACGAGATGGTGGTATGTTATCGATATCAAGAGTCATCCAATTTTTAATCTTTTCGTTATGATTACAGATGTTTTTATCATGCCTATTATGTTTTTGCTTGCTGGATATTTTACAGTGCCTGTCTTGCAGAAACAAGGAATGGGCACATTCTTACGAGAAAAAATTATTCGAATTGTTATTCCCTGGATTGCTGGGGTACTATTTTTGGCACCAGCCATTACTTATATGATTTGGTACAGTCGTACGAGTACACCACCAGCCTATTTTACCTATTTGTTTGCTAATTTCTTCACTGCTGCTACTTTTAACCATGCCCATTATTGGTTTTTAGGAGACTTAGCCTGGTTCCTTTTGTTTTTTGTTGCTATTTATAAAATGGCTCCTTCTATGTTTCAACGTAAGGTAGAGGCTTCAGTTCCATCGGCATGGTTTTTTGTGAGATTTGGCTTAGTGACTGCAGCAACATTTTTTACTGCAAACCTTTATTTTCATGCAGATGAATGGTTTAGTAGGCTATATTTAATTTCTTTTCAGCCTACGAGGTTTCTTTTGTATGTATGTTACTTTGCATTAGGTATCTATGCTTGGCGGAATCTATGGTTTACTGAAGCTGGATATATGCCACGTTTTACTAATTGGACTAGGTTGGCGATTGTGATGCTATCGGTGTTTGCTTATTATAGAATCACATTTGGTGATACCACTCCCTTGGTATTAAAGGCAGGTCATGCAATTCTACATTCATTTTTCTGTCTTACTGCCGTGTTCGGTTTTATAACCTTATTTCATAAAAATGTGAATAGTAAAGGATATATATGGCGTAGATTATCAGCCAATTCCTACAGGATTTACTATATTCATCAATTGATTCTTTTACCCATAGCCTATATGGCGCAAAAACTAGACGTATCCGTTTGGGTAAAATATTCTTCTGTGTCTGTCATCTCCTTAGTACTCTGTTATATCGTTTCGGAGTATGTTATAGGTACAGCAAAATCCCAAATAACCCAGAGCAAATCAGCTGTTTAAGGACTAAGAAGAGTATTTATGCTTACAGTCGGATAAATAGAAAAACCCAAACCGTAATAAAACGGTTTGGGTTTTTCATAGCCTCATAGTATACGCTAGCGTTATTGGCTTATTGTTATCAGATTAAATAATATGGGATAGGTGAGCTACTTCTAGCACAGCTAACATTGCTGCGATAGCCGTAAAAGCGAAAGCTCCTAGTTGAAGAACCATGATATCAACCCTTTCTGTATCTTTTTCCCAAGTATAAAAAAATTAAATAATGAGCTCTAATAGATTAAACTGACAATTTTAAAAATAGGATATAGATTGTTTGCGTGTATAAGGCAATTTTTAGTTTAGTAGATTTAAGAAATATTATCAAATCCTTTCAGGAAGAGTCTAACAAGAATAAGGCGCATTACATAAAATTAGGTAGACTTTACGGCTATTTTCTTAAAAATTCAAATATGGGCAAAAATTCAAACATATACAATCATTTGAAGATATAAAACATTCAGAAATAAACAAATATTCTAAAAACAATGAGGATAAAATAACAAATATTAACAGAAAAGGGGATTTAACGTAGACAATATTATCCAAATTTTAGCAAAGATGAGTTTTGTAGCCACAACTTATAATTAAATTGGCAGAAGAAGGAGTTTTAATGGAATCCAAAGCTTCTTTATGATATAGTTTAAAAAATAAGTTAGTAGTTAGTACAAGATCAACATAATAATTAGGAGGTAAGAGTGGATTTATTTCTCATTGTAGTAAGTTTAATTTTGTTAATGTATTTTGCTTATCGAGGTTATTCGATTATCCTCATAGCTCCTTTATTTGCCATACTTGCTTCTGCTGGGGAGTTTCGATCTATGCCTGTTTACAGCGAGATTTTTATGACAAAAGCAGCAGAATATTTTAAGACCTACTTTCCTATATTTCTACTGGGCGCGGTTTTTGCCAAGATAATGGAAGAAGGAGAACTTGCAAGCTCCATTGCTGCATTTATTTCTCGTTCATTAGGGAAGGAAAGAGCAATTTTAGCCGTTCTGCTAGGCTGCGGTGTTCTAACTTATGGCGGTTTAAGCGTGTTTGTTGTAGTATTCGTGATGTATCCTTTCTCGGCCTTATTATTTCGTGAAGCGAACATTCCTAAGCGTCTGATTCCCGCAACACTTTGGATGGGTATCTTCACTTATGCCATGGTATCCATTCCAGGTACGCCTCAGATTCAGAACATCATTCCTACGACCTTTTATGGAACATCGACTTGGGCATCGCCTGTTATTGGTGTAGCGAGCGCCAGTATCTATTTTGCTTTAGCCTGGTTCTGGGTAACTTACCGATTCAAAAGTTTAGCACGTAAAGGAGAAGGCTATGGTAATCATGGGAAAAATGAGCCAGAGCCGTTAGGCGAAAAAGAAATGCCCCATTGGGCACTTTCCTTCTTACCGTTACTGGCAGTTATTTTAGTAAATTTATATATGAGTAATCCTTTTAATTGGAGTTGGGCTTATTCTTGGGACCCTGAAATGTTAGAGCCATTTAAAAACTTGCAATTGTCCTTGCTCAGCTCTAGTGTGCAAAAAATATATGCTATTTGGTCCTTGGATATTGCCTTATTCGTTGGCATTATATTAGCCTTAGTCATTGGGTGGAAGCCTATTACGCAAAAGGGCAGGAGAGTACATGTTTTTAACGCTGGGGCTCTCTCTTCTTTAACGGCAATACTAAATACTGCTTCGGGTTATGCTTTTGGCAGCGTAATCGCTAAATTAAGTGGCTTCTTGATTGTAAAGCAGGCTTTGATGGATTTAAATATTGGATCGGGCCCTTTACTTTCTCAAGTAATCACTACTAATATTATGGCAGCTTTGACAGGTTCTGCTTCTGGTGGTATGACAATAGCATTAGGGATGTTAGGAAATGAATGGCTTGCTTGGGCGCAATCTATAGGCATGTCGCCTGATCTTCTTCATCGAATTATTTGCCTTGCTTCGGCGGGGATTGATACCGTTCCCCATAGTGGTGCTTTAGTAACTGTTATTAGTGTTTGTGGCTTAACCCACAGATCATCTTACTATGATGTATTTATTTTGACCTTGATGAAGATGTTTGTACCCTTCATTTTTATTGCATTTCATAGCTTGTTTGGAATGGGATAAGGATACATAAGAAGTAGTAAGTGGCATTTAGGCAAGGGGATTACTTGTCTAGCCACTTTTTTTATAATAGAATGCAGATGAAAGAATAAGATTGGGTATAGTAACGTAGAAATATTCTTGGTGGTTTAGGGGGATTTTGACATTGAGTTGGCGTAGAAATCTTTGGGTATTATCCATAGCAGTGATGTTGTCAGGTTCAAGCTATACAATGGTCATTCCATTCTTACCATTGTACCTTTTAGATATAGGCGTAAGCCAAGAAGATGTAAATGTGTGGTCAGGTCTTATCTTTTCCGTATCTTTTTTGGTTTCAGCCTTTATGGCGCCTTATTGGGGACGATGTGCAGATAAGAGTGGCAAGCGTCGTATGGTTATGCGGGCTGGTTTTAGCCTGGCAGTCGTATATTTTCTAGGAGCATTTGTCAGAAACCCAATGGAGTTATTGCTAGTAAGAATTCTGCAAGGCTTCGCTAATGGATTTGTGCCAGCTTCTATGGCCATTATTGCCTCATCGGTACCAAAAGAAAAAATGGGTTTTAGCTTGGGAGTGATGCAGACGACACTTTTAGTTGGCGGAATTTTGGGGCCGCTAATGGGTGGCGGCTTATCTCATTTTTTTGGTATGCGTCTATCCTTTGTCATCGCCGCAGGGATCATATTCTTAGGAACGGTTGGTGTAGGCCTATTTGTGAAGGAACCGATAAATAATGAACCTCCTTGCGTGGGCAGTATTATTGATGATTTGAGAATGGCACTTAATAACCGGAAGTTAGTAGAAATGTTACTGTTACTTTTTGGTGCACAAATGATTAGTATGACGCTACAGCCCCTAATTACTCTTTATGTTGCTAAGCTCCAGGGTAATATGGAAGGGGTCGCGCTCACGGCAGGAATTATTTATAGTTTAGCAGGTATAGCTGGCGCAATGTCTGCGCCTACCTGGGGGAAGCTTGGGCAAAAAAAGGGTTTTATTAAGATATTAGTGATTGCTTTTATTGGAGCAGGAATATTTAATATGGGCCAATTTTTTGTAAGTAATATTTATCAATTTAGTGTACTCCAATTCTTCTTTGGCTTATTTATTGTTGGTGTGTATCCTGCTATTAATACAATTGCAGTCAATTCAACAGATAAAGCTGTTCAAGGACGCGTTTTCGGTCTTACGACTACCGCAAATCAGCTAGGATCTATGGTGGGTCCCTTAGTCGGTGGTATGATCAGCTCTTGGCTAGGAATCGCACCAGTATTTCTTTTTACAGGAAGCTTTCTGATTATAATTGGAGTGGTTGTCTTGTTAAAAATTTCAAGAAATACTGTGGTGGGTAAGGAAATAAAATAGAAAATATCATTAATAATGAAAGTTGGAATAAGAGCACTAAAACGCGAAGACGCGAAGATTCGAAGATAGCACGAAGGAGATATTGTATCTTCTTCGTGTTCTTTATATTCTTCGCGTCTTCGCGTTTCAAAAAGTTTTATCCAATGGCTAAGTCATTTGCTTACTAAGCCAAATTTTTATTGTAGAGGCCGCCACGTAATTTGTAGACAATTGGTTCAAATGCAACGCCACGGTCGAAAGCATCTTCTATATCATTGCTGACAATCATTGCATCGCGAACGAAATGTGCGGCACTTTCTACACTTTCTTTCAGTGTGTTACCACTGACCACACCTGCTGTAAGCACGCTGGTGAAAAGATCGCCTGTGCCATGCATATGATAAGGGAGTAGACCGACTGCAACTTCAAAGTAAGATTGATCTTCACTCATTGCGCAGTTATATAAAGAATTTCCTCGAACGACACCTGTTAATACCACATTTTTAGCACCCATTTCAATCATTTCAGCGCAGAGTTTGCGAGAGGTGTCACTATCAACCTCTCCGTCAATATAATCCCTGCCTGTAAGGATATAAGCTTCTGTAAGGTTTGGAGTAACGATATCAGCAATTGAAGCAAGTTCTCGCATGGTATTGCACATTTCTGGTGTATAGGTTTTAATGATTACGCCATTATCCCCCATTACTGGGTCAACTATTTTTAATGAACAATTGAAATCCAACATGAAGTTTTTAACGATTTGGATTTGCTCTGCCGAACCCAAGAATCCACTATAAGCACAATCCGTCTTGAAACCAATTTCTTTCCAATGATTAATAAATTCATCCATTTGCGGAGTGCAGTCAAAAAATTTGAATCCTGGAAAAAGAGTATTCGTAGATAATAGTGCAGTAGGAAGAGGGCAAACCTCAATGCCAGCTGCTGATATTACTGGAATGGCCACTGTAAGGGAGCATTTACCATATCCGGACATATCATGGATCGCCACAACTCTCGCAAGTTTTTGTTTCATATTAATATCCTCCAGTACTTGTTTTATTACGCTAAGATAGCGTGAATAGAATTATCATATAAGTTAGGGGTTTTAAAAATCATAATTGTATTATAAAATGAATTTGAACCTTTTGAAATATACAGAAATTACATTTTTGTTAGGTACAGTTTGGAGGAGTCATGGATTTAATCGTATTTGACAGTCAGAGTAAGGAACCGTTATACATACAGCTTTATTTGTATTATAAAGCTGCGATTGAGCAAAATAGGATGAGAGAAAGTGAAAAGCTGCCATCCATTCGAGGGCTTTCCAGAATTCTTTCCGTTAGTAAAATTACTGTTGAGAAGGCATATCAACAGCTGATGAGTGAAGGGTATATCAAGAACTATAACCGTTCCCGATATACGGTAAATAAGTTGGAGGACATTGTTTTTAAGACGCCTACTATTAGTATCTCAGATCATCATGATCATAAACAGGGAGTGAAAGAAGAAAAAATCCTCTATGATTTTTCCAGCGGAGAAATGGATATGGATGGTTTTGACTTTTCATTATGGAAGCGGTATATCAGCAAAGCATTTTTTCAAAAAGAGCGTCTTGTTGGCTATGGGAATATTAAAGGTGAAGAAGAGTTACGTAAAGAAATTGCACAATATATTGAAAAATCAAGAGGTGTTTATGTTCATACAAAACAAATCATAATTGGTGCTGGGGTGCAAAGTCTTTTGAGCATGCTTTGTAGTATGCTTAAACTGGAATATAACAGCATTGCCTTTGAAGAGCCAGGCTTTAGAAATGGTAGACGTATTTTTGCGGACCATGCTTTTACCATTATACCAATTAAAATGAAGACGGATGGTATTGATATGGGGGAATTGGCAATCAGTGGAGAAAGGCTTGTCTATGTAAGTCCGTCTCATCAATTCCCCACAGGATATATTATGCCCATCGGTAAGAGATATCAGCTGCTCAATTGGGCAGAACAGAAAAATGGTATCATCATCGAGGATGATTATGATAGTGAATTTCGCTATTTTGGGCGTCCTATACCAGCACTAAAGGGGCTTGATAATAGAGAGAGGGTAGTATACCTAGGATCATTTTCAAAGGTAATACCACCTTCTATTCGTGTTAGTTATATGGTTCTGCCAGAAAAATTCTTAGAAATATATCAAAATAAATCTTCCTTATATAACCAAACTGCATCTACCATTGAGCAACTCGCCCTTGCCCAATTTATGAGTGATGGTCATTTGGAAAGGCAGATACGACGCCTGCGTAAGCTATATTATGAAAAACGAAAACTATTTTTAGAAGAAATCCAAACTATCTTTGGTAAGGACGCGATGGTGAATGGGACAGAATCAGGTCTCCATGTTATTCTCAGTTTAAAATCTGAATTATCAGCACAGGAATTGGCTGCAAGGGCTCTGGCAAAAGGCTGTCGCGTAGCTCCTATTCAGGATTATTATTGGGAACTATCACCAGAGAAAATGCCTCAAGTGTTATTATACTTTTCGAAGATACCTGCAAATGAGATGAAGGATGGAATTATCAGGCTAAAAGAGGCGTGGTTTTAAGTTGACAGTTAGTGGAAGCACAAATATACTTATATTTATAAATATTCTAACATTAGGGGGTAACTATGAAGAACACAGTAATTCTGAATGCCGCGAAATTGGATTTTGATAACAAGCTGGACTTTTCTTCATTATCTGAGCTCACCACTGTTACAAAGTACGATGTAAGTAGTAATGAAGAAATTCTAGAAAGGGTTAAAGGACAAAATATTGTTATTACTAAGGAATTACCGGTTGGGAGGGATTTGATTTCCCAATTTCCGTCTTCTGTTGAGCTCATTTGCGAAGCGGGTACGGGCTATAATAATATTGATATTGCTGCCGCCAAGGAAAAAAATATCGCGGTTTGCAATGTTCCTAGCTATAGTACGGAAGCAGTGGCTCAGTTAGTCATTACCTTTATCTTAAATCAAAGTTCCTCATTGATTCGACAACAAACTATGCTTCAAGAAAAGAATTTTGATAATTTTACAAAACATTTGCAGGTACCTCATTTTGAATTGCAAGGTAAGACGTTAGGCGTTATTGGTGCAGGTGCTATCGGCAGAGAAGTGATAAAAATTGCTTTGGCTCTAGGCATGAACATTTTGGTATATAATCGCACTCCTAAATCCTGGGGGGAGTCAGCGGTGAAAAATGTTTCTCTAGACGAACTGTTAGCCCAAAGTGATTTTGTGAGTATTCATTGCCCCCTCACTCCTGAGACAAAACACCTTATCAATAAAGATCGATTAAAACAAATGAAGCCAACTGCATTTCTGATAAACTCTTCCCGAGGACCGATTATACATGAGATAGATTTAATTGAAGCCTTAAAACAAGGGGTGATTGCTGGTGCAGCCCTTGATGTGCAAGATCCTGAGCCGCCAGAACTTAATAATCCTTTATTCTTTATGGACAATGTGATTCTTACTCCTCATATAGGCTGGAGGCGTTTAGAGTCAAGGCAAAGGCTGATTAAGCTTATGGCTGAGAATATTGAATCGTTTATCCAAGGTAAGCCATTGAATGTTGTAAATAAGACATTGTAAGTTACCACGGTAATTCCAAGGGCGGGAAACCACCTAGGAATTACTGTGGTATTTTTCATTTTGTGAAAATATAAGATTGCTTCACTATCCTTCATAATGACAAAAAGCGCTGAAGCAAAGAAGAGTTTCTTTTGTGTGCTTCGTGTCCGAGTAAGCGGTTTTGCATCTTCGCGTTTCAAGCTGTTTTTGTGTTATGATGGAAGGAACATCTCTTAAATATCCACTAAAATGATAGGAGCGTCGTGATGAAATTAATTGTTGCCGTAGATCCGCAATGGGGTATTGGATGCAACGGAGAATTGTTAGCAATGATTCCAGGGGATATGAAATATTTCAAAGAGAAAACGATAGGAAAAGTAGTGGTAATGGGCAGGGGGACCTTCGAATCTCTGCCTGGTAGAAAACCTCTTAAGGATCGAATTAATATTGTTCTAACTAAACGTGGGCAGCTAGATTATGAGGGGATAATAATATGTCATTCTTTGGCGGAACTGTTCGTAGCATTGTCTAAATACAAGGGTGACGATGTTTTTATTATTGGAGGAGAATCTATATATAAGCAATGTATGCCGTATTGCTCAGAAGCTTATATTACTAAAATAGGGAAAGAGTATCAGGCTAATAAGCATTTTCCTAATTTAGATAATAGGCAAGAATGGAAGTGTGTAGAAGTTGGTTCTTTGCAAAGTTATAAGGATATCGATTTCAAGTTTACAATTTATAAAAATCTTGACCAGAGAGAGTGGCGTAAAAACGATAATGTAGAAGATTCGAGAAAGGGTTGATGTAAATCTTAATTATATAGATGATCTTTAAAGCGCAACTCATTGGACAAGCTATAAGTGTAGGAGGAGTTGATAGTATATGACAACATTTCATTTATCAAAAGAACTAAAGAAACAAGCCGTTGATGATATTAAAAAATATTTTTTGGACAATAGAGAAGAAGAGATGGGTCAATTAGCGTCAGAATTGCTGCTGGATTTTATGATCGAAAAAGTAGGTAAGGTTCTCTACAATCAAGGAATAAAAGATGCACATACCTTTATGAGTGAAAAGGTAGAAGAGTTATATGTACTTAAGAAGAAACAGCGTTAATCAAGTGAGGATTCAGAGGATGTCAGTATCTCGTCTAACATAGAACTTCTTGTAATGGGATTGCAGAAGTATTAATCTCATTGCTTATATAATAAGGATGTGGTAGTATTTAGGGAAATCGTAGACTAGTAGACTATATTATAAAAAAAACACCTGTTTACTAGTTGAGAATGTAAGTTTATAAATGTAAACCGAAGCAATGATGAGGAGTTTATAATATGATTATTAAGCCAAAATTTCGAGGTTTTATTTGTACTACTTCACATCCAGAAGGGTGTGCCTATTCTGTACAAGAACAGATAAAATACGTTAAACAGCAAAGGCCTATTAAAGGGCCGCAAAAAGTTCTTGTGATTGGTTCATCAACAGGATATGGATTGGCATCAAGGATTGTCTCTACATTTGCCTCGGGAGCAAGTACTCTTGGTGTTTTTTTGGAAAAACCAGCTGCCAATGGGAATACAGCTACGGCTGGATGGTATAATACAGCTGCTTTTGAAAAGGCAGCTGCAGAAGCTGGATATTATGCTAAGAGCATTAACGGTGATGCTTTTTCCGATCAGGTGAAAACCAAAGTTATTGAGCAAATTAGAGAAGATTTAGGACAGATTGATTTAGTGATTTACAGTATTGCTGCTCCAAGACGAACTCATCCTGTCACTGGGGAAGTATTTAGTTCTGTGATTAAACCGATTGGAGATTCGTTTACGAGTAAAACAGTAGACCTGAACTCTAATGAAATCGTTGATGTGACTCTGAAGCCAGCAACTGAAGAAGAAATCCGCGGTACGGTGGCAGTCATGGGTGGTGAGGATTGGGAGAGATGGATGCACCAATTAAAAGGTGCTGGCGTACTTGCTCCTGGAGCAACTACCATTGGTTATTCCTATATTGGGCCTAAGATTACTTACCCAATCTATAAGGAAGGAACTATAGGAAGAGCAAAAGATCATTTGTATGCTACCAGCAAAGAGATAAATAATCAAATCAAAGACATTGAAGGGAAAGCCTTCGTTGCCGTGAATAAAGCTTTAATCACTCAAGCAAGTGCGGCAATTCCAGTTGTGCCTTTATATTTAATGTTATTGTCAAGGGTAATGGATACAAAAGGTTTGGAAGAAAATTGTATTGAACAAATGTACCGTTTGTTAGGAAGTAAGTTGTGTGAAACCAAGAATTTATCTAGTGCTGATCAGATGATTCGTGTTGATGATTATGAAATGCGTGATGACGTACAAGAAGAAGTCGCCAAACTATGGGAAAAAGCTTGTGCGGGTGATCTCAATATTATTCCTGATCTTGAGGAATATCGAAAAGAGTTCTTCAAATTATTTGGCTTTGGCTTTGATGACGTGGATTATGATAAAGACGTGAATGAAAATGTACCTATTTTAAGTATTCAATCCCAAGAGTAGCAATCTATACAGCCATATAAATTAATGAAAAGATATTCGAGATAATAAGAAGGTCCTGCATGTCTATGCAGGACCTTCTGGTTATATTCGTTGGATTATAATTTAAAAGCGAAGAGGCAGGAGATGCCTTTCATGGTATAGTCTTCTTTACCGTCTAAGAGTGTAGTTGCTTTTAGTTTTAAATCTACGTTTTCTACTTTTCGTTCAGCGTAGGAAACGTTAAAGGTAGTAGAGTTTGACATTTTGTAGCTAACGCCTACTTCTTTTAAGGATACATCTTTGCCTCCCAGTAGGGTGGCAAATAAAGTATATTTGTCATTAAGCTTATGGGTTCCAGTCAAGCCGAAGTGCAAGGCTGACTTAGAGGCGTCATGAACGTGAGCACCATAGGAAATTTTGGTGTACTCATAGCCTGTAATAAAGGTAAGATTAGGATTTACCTTATATAACAAGTTAAGGTCACTAGGCTCAGCTTTGGCATAAGTTGTCAATGAGCCAAGGGCTGTTGGAATAGTAGACTCTTCTGACTTGAACATTCCATGTTTTAATTGTATTGCCAAATGATCGTTTAGACCAGCAGTGGCTGTGGCCTTAAATCCAAATTCACCAACTACATCAGCTGAAACCTTCCCTTTGCCGCTGACTTTAGAATCTAGTGTGCTACCAATTTCGACGCTAACAGCACCTTTTTCAAATTCTGTCGTAGGAGAGGCAGAAACTGTATTGGTTGCTATGAAAAAACCAGTTGTTAGTGTTAATAGTGCGATTAATTTACGCATGTTTCCTCCTTGGTATGGCCCGTTAATTGGATGCCATTGTTGTATTTTGTAAAATATAGTTTTTAGAGCTAAAATGACTATTTTCGACACATTGCTTATTTTACCATAAAAGAATGTAGTTGAGAAATGGAGACTATGTAGTCTTTTTGTTATTATGTTTCATTGTTTTCAAAAGGACGTCTCCTAGTTAGCAATTAACAGTGAGCGCTACCGCTTCCTTGTAGATATAAAAGAAAAAATGGAATCTTAAAAAAGAATTCCATTTTATATATATTGAAGGATATGATTGCGTAAAGGTGAATTAATAAGGAAATGTCTTTCGTCAAAACTTTAATGTTGCGCCAATACCCACACCATTTTTATTGTCACCTGCATCGGGCATATAAGAATGAAAGTTAAAGTTAATGTCAGCATTATAAGTAATTTTGAAATTGGCTCCTACTTGTACTTCTTTAAATTGATTACCAGCAATTAAGGAGGTGTACCCTTCCCATTCTGGAGTTATTGAACCATTAACAGCCATCCCTACATATACTTTTGCATTGGAGTCCACATTGTTAGTGCCGATAATGCCTCTAAGATTGTTGGTAAGCTGAAGCTGGCCATATACGTTATCCATGCTGTTACTACGATCCCAATTGGTGTTTTGCAAACCTAATGTAAAATTATCTGCCAGCTTATGTTCTAAATAGAACGTGTTGCTGCCTATCCCTGCAGCAGTTTGACCTTTTTCTAGTTCGTTGACGGGGGCGGTGAGGCCGGTTCCCGTAGTTAAAGTAAGAAGTGCGGCCAAGGTAAGTACAATTTTTTTCAACGATAAGACCCCCTGATGTAATCTATGTATAAATGAATCAATGTGAATATAACAGACAGGCAACATAAGGTCAATGAGTAAAATTTTCCAAATTTTGTACCGCAAATCCAAAGGACTAATAATAAATTTAAAAGGATAAAATATATAGTTGAGGAGAGGTATATCATGGAATTTAATGCTTTAAAATGTAATGCTCGTGAAAAATTTAAAGGTTCCTGCCGGGTTTGCCCAGTGTGTAACGGTGCTGTTTGTTCTGGTGAAGTACCAGGGATGGGGGCCCTCGGCACAGGTGCTTCCTTTCACAATAATGTGAATGCATTAGCAAGTTACAGATTGAATTTGCGTACGATTCATAATGTTAGCCAGCCCAAATTAGGTTGTCATGTTTTTGGCTTAGAGTTGGCCTTGCCAGTGATAGGCGCTGCTATTGGCGGCATCGGTATGAATATGAAGGGGGCCATGACAGAAGAAGAGTATGATATGGCCATTACATCTGGCTGTTGCCAAGCAGGAACAATCGCTATGACTGGGGATGGTCCAAGTCCAGAGGTATTTGAATCAGGTATAAGAGCTCTACAATCTATAAATGGTCATGGTATTCCTATTATTAAACCACGGGAAAATCATAAGATCATCGAGCTGGCTAAGCGTGCCGCTGATGCGGGTGCACCGGCTTTTGGAATAGACATTGATGCAGCAGCGCTTATTAACATGACTAATGCAGGGCAACCTGTCGGACCAAAAACTCAGGATGATTTAGCTAAAATTAAGCAACACACATCGATTCCTTTTATCGTCAAAGGTATTATGACTCCTGACGAAGCTGAGGCTTGCTACGCTGCAGGCGTTGATGGAATTGTTGTTTCAAATCATGGCGGACGGGCATTGGATCATCTGCCAGGTACAGCTGAAGTACTTCCTTTAATTGCAGAAGTGGTGAAGGGGAAAATGACGGTTCTTGTTGACGGTGGGGTTCGCAGTGGGGCAGATGTATTAAAGATGTTAGCTTTAGGTGCAGATGCTGTGTTAATCGGCAGACCATTGGCTATTGGTGCTGTTGGCGGTCAAGGAGAGGGTGTGAAATTCGTATTAAATAAGCTTGCGGGTGAGCTGCGGGCCGCTATGGTTCTTACTGGTACTGCTAATGTTGAGAAGGTCGATTCTAGGATACTCTTTTAGCTATATATAACGTATTAAAGAGACTGCTTTCTACAACTTTATTCTTATATATTATCAAGCGCTAAACAAAGGAAGTGAAATGTATGCTAGTTGATAAGCAGACAGACTTTGGAAAAGATAAGCTTTCTTTCCATGAAATAGATGAAGGTTTTACGACCAAAGAGGCAATTGCTGAGGCCAAGCGATGCTTAAATTGCCCTAAACCGTTATGTCGTGTTGGTTGCCCTATTGAAAATGAAATTCCCAGTTTCATTTTGGCTCTAGCAAAAGGCAATATTGGAGAAGCTAGTGCTATTATTGCACGGCGCAGTAGCCTTCCAGCAGTCTGTGGGCGCGTTTGCCCCCATGAGAAACAATGTGAGGGCGCCTGTATTCTTAATAAAAAGGATTGTGGTATCAAAATCGGCAAACTAGAACGCTTTATTGCTGATTTTGATACGCAAATGGGTATTGCAAGGCCTAATCCCATGCCTTGTGTACAAGGGCGAGTTGCAATTATTGGGTCTGGACCTGCAGGACTGACTGTTGCTGGCGATTTGGCAAAATTGGGTTTTGAAGTAGTTATATTTGAATCACAAGCTGAGCCTGGTGGTGTCTTAATGTATGGTATTCCAGAATTCCGATTAGGAAAAGAAGTTGTTCGCCGAGAAATTAAAAGAATTAAAGATCTAGGAGTGCAAATTAAAACGGATATTTTAGTTGGCCAAGATATGACGGTGGATCATTTGTTTGGGGATGGTTTTGATGCTATTTTTATTGGCACAGGAACCGCTTTACCAAAGATTTTGGATATTCCCGGGAAAGATTTAATTGGTGTTATACAAGCAACCTACCTTCTTAGAATGGTTACATTAATTCGCACGGAAAAAATTGATAGAAAAGAAACTCCCATCAATACTCGGGATAAAGTGGTGGTGATTGGTGCTGGCAACGTAGCAATGGACGCTGCTCGTACGGCCATTCGTCTAGGAGCATCAGAGGTTACGGTTATGTATCGTCGAACAGAGAAGGACATGACAGCCTTGCCATCAGAAGTAGAAGCAGCCAAGGCCGAAGGGGTGGAGTTCAAGCTGTTGTCCAATCCTACTGCCATATTAGGTACTGAACAAGTTACGGGTTTAGAGTATGAACTTCAAGAAATAGATGAAAATGGCAAGTTGTGCGGTACTGGGGAAATGGAGATAATAGAAGCTGATAAGATTGTTCCAGCCATTGGTCAACGTCCTGCAGCTAGGATTGTATCCACTACTGAAGGTATTGAAGTGAATGCAAATGGATATGTGATTACACGGGAACGTCCTTATGGTATGACTACGCGTAAAGGTGTTTTTGCTGGTGGAGATGTAGTACATCAGCCAGCGACTGTCGTTCTAGCCATGAAAGAAGCAAAGAAGCTAGCAGCAGGAATTGCCCAATACGTGGAAGCGAAGAAGCTAATGGAGAATTGCTAGAAGTGTAACTGAAATATATATAAGACTAAGAATTTTACCTGTATTTAAGACTTGGCACAAGCCAAGTCTTCTTTTATAGAAAACGTCTATGTTTTAAGGACACATTAGTTTTCTTAGGAGGCCAGTTTTTTTGGAAATTAAGAGGATTTTTGATAATTTTCGAGAAAACGAGAAAGATTAAGGAAAAATTCTATACAAGATAGAAGAAGGGGCGCAAGGATGATAAAAGTAGGTAACCACAATTTTATGCAGGGAATGTGGAAGATTACCAAGGCCTATTGGTTTTCAGAGGAAAAATGGGGTGCGAGGGTACTGTTAGCTGTAATTATTGCTCTTAACTTAGGGCATGTTTACATATTAGTATTGCTCAATGAGTGGAATAATACGTTTTATAATACGCTGCAGAATCATGACAAAGATGGTTTTGTTAGTGCCATTGGTACGTTTAGCATGTTGGCAGCTTGTTATATCGTGGTAGCGGTGTACGAACTTTATATGCAACAAATGCTTGAAATTAAATGGCGTCGCTGGCTGACCCAGGAGTATCTTGAAACCTGGTTAGATAAAAGATCTTATTATCGGATGCAACTCTTGGATCATAGTACAGATAATCCTGATCAGCGAATTAGTGAAGATCTAAAATTATTTGTGAATTTAACTCTGCGTCTTTCTCTTGGTCTTTTAAAAGCTACCGTCACCTTATTTTCATTTATGTTTATTTTGTGGAAACTGTCTGGCTCTCTGATTATCCCAATAGGGCAGGAACAAATCTCCATTCCTGGTTATATGCTTTGGATTGCTATTATTTATTCTATAATGGGTACATGGCTAACAGTTAAAATTGGTAATCCTCTTGTGGGACTTAATTTTAGGCAGCAGCGTTATGAGGCTGATTTTCGTTTCAGTCTGATTCGATTGCGAGAAAATAGTGAAAGCATTGCTCTTTATGGTGGCGAAAAACAAGAACAAGCTAAATTGACAGATCGTTTCCAAATGGTATTTCAAAATTTCAAGGAGCTTATGCTACGGCAGAAGAGGCTTACTTGGTTTACTTCTGGTTATTCCCAAGTGGCGATTATTTTCCCCTTAGTCGTTGCCGCACCAAGATATTTTAGCAATCAAATCCAGTTAGGTGGATTAATTCAAACAGCCTCGGCCTTTGGAAGAGTACAGGATTCATTGTCCTTTTTTGTGGATAGTTACTCTCTCTTCGCAGAGTGGCAATCGGTCATTAATCGTTTAATCGGCTTTAGGAATACCATCACTACCGTACACAATATAGCAGAGAAAGGATCCATTGACGTGGCCTGCAGTGGGGAGTCATGCCTTAGCGTGTGCCAACTCCAGGTATATCTACCTACTGGGGAAGAATTACTAAAGGAAATAAGCCTAACCATTAACCAGGGAGATTCTTTACTCATTATGGGCCCCTCTGGTTGTGGTAAAAGCACTCTAATGCGAACGTTAGCTGGCATTTGGCCCTTTGGACAAGGAAAGATTTCGATTCCCGAGGGGCAGCGCCTTTTATTCTTACCACAGAGATCCTATTTACCCATTGGTACATTGCGGGAGTCGGTTTTATATCCTTACAAAGATGATTTTGCAACAGATGAACAGATTGGCCGCATTATGAAACTTTGTAAATTGGACGAGCTTGTTGATAAACTAGATCAGATAGAGGATTGGTCTCATATTCTCTCTTTTGGAGAACAACAGAAAATCGCCTTTGTCAGGGCCATATTACAGCAGCCAGACTGGTTATTCCTTGACGAAGCAACTTCAGCAATTGATGAAATTACAGAAGCCCAGTTATATAAGTTACTACGTTCCCAACTTGAAAGTACCACAATTATTAGTGTTGGACATCGTCAAAGTTTAGAAGCTTATCACAATCGCAAACTTATCATAGATAATATGGGCAGCTGGTGCCTTAAATAGTTTGGTTACAAAGTTACGTCTTGGAGGAATACATATGGAAATTCGAAAGTTAACGTTTACGGCTTTATTTATAGGGATTGGTGTTTTTTCCGCTCATTTGGTCTATATTCCCATTGGTATTGCTAAATGCTTCCCAGTGCAGCATGCCATTAATGTTTTGTTAGCAGTAATCTTGGGAACGCGTTACTCTGTCAGCGCTGCTTTTAGTATTTCCTTGTTGCGCAATATTCTTGGAACAGGATCTCTGTTGGCATTCCCAGGAAGTATGTTGGGGGCTGCTCTGGCTGGTATTTTGTATAAGAAAACCAATCATATTGCAGGTGCTATCATTGGTGAAATTATTGGTACTGGCATACTAGGAAGCCTGGTTGCTTTTCCTGTGTCAAAATATATTATTGGCTCTCAAGTTGGCGCATTCTTCTTTGTAGTTCCCTTTCTAGTCAGCACTGCTGGTGGAAGCATGATTGCTTATTTTCTGTATCATACACCAATTATGACATTCTTTCATGAAAAGTTAGGTTAGTATTGACGGTAGATGACAACAATTCCCGTCAGACAGCTATACTTATCAAGATTTCTTTCTGAGAGAAGAAGATTTGAAATGAATTAAGTTACCAATGGGCAATGAGACTTAAATAAGCAGCATAACCTAGTGACTTAGCTTATAACCCATTTGAATGTGAGGTGAAATAGATGAGTCGCGTTATCCAAGAGCAACCAGAAGATAAGAGGATTAGAAAGCTGACTTTTTGGGTTTTATTTCAGCGGATAGCTGGGCAGTTTCCCTTAAAACTTGTATTTTCTCTACCCTTTATATTGCAGTTTTTGCTAGTAACTTGCTTGATCGGAGTTCTCTTATTTCAAGGAGGTCAGGAAGCAGTAGGGGCTGTAATGAAAGAGATGAGAGGGGAAGTACTAGAGCGTGTACAGGAGCAATTGAGCCGACATATGCGTGAGCCCTTGCGTCTTAATAATCTCAATGTGGATGCTTGGCATGCAGGGCTTCTAGATCTCTCGGATCCAGTATTGCGAGAACGTCAATTTGTCAATCATCTTCAGGCTTTTCCAGATGCATCCATGACTTTTATCGGTCTGTCTAACGGCGGTTTTTATGGCGCACGCCGCAAGGCATCTGGGGAAATTCAGGTGGTAAGAAATGACCGGGAAACAGGTGGTGCTTCTTGGTATTATGCAATTTCTAAACAGGGGGACGGAGTGGAGCGTCAAGAGGTATTTCCCAATTTCGATGCACGTACACGCCCCTGGTATCAGGCAGCCAAGGAGAGTGGTAAGCCGGTTTTCAGTGGAGTTTACCGCCATTTTGTATTTCATGAGCCGACAATTACAGCAGCCTATCCCATTTTCGATGAGGATGGGAAGTTAATTGGAGTCTTTGGTGTGGATTATCTTTTATCCTGGTTGGGGGAAATGCTGCGTAGCTTGTCATTAGGTCCCTCGGGGCAAGTATTTGTCGTAGATAAGAACGATATGATTGTGGCAGCTTCTGTCCTTAAAGAACCGTTTGAGGTAAAAGAAGGGAAAGCAGAAAGAATTTTAGCAGTAGACTGCAACGATCCTGTATTACAGATGGCTGTAAAATCATTTCTAGGTCATGCTAAGTCAGCCTATGGATTCAAATTAAATGATAAATCCTATTCTGTAAGCGTAGAATCTTTTCAGGAACATGGGATTACATGGAACATTTATGTGGTATTGGCAGATGAGGATTTCATGGGCGGTATTTGGCAGGCGATACATAAAACAGCAATAATTGTTTTTATAATCACGATTGCCGTTTTCTTTTTGGCAGTCTGGACAGCGGGATGGGTCACCCATCCGATTCTAAGGCTTAATGTCGCGGCTCGGGAATTAGCCAAAGGTCGTTTATATCCAGTGTTAGATACAGAGCGAAAAGATGAATTGGGGGAGCTTAGTCGGTCTTTTAATATGATGGCTACACAGATTATTGATCTAGTAAGCAACTTAGAAGCACGAGTGATAGAGCGAACTCAGAATTTAGCGGAAAAAACTCAAGAAGAGCAATACATGCGTGAGACCTTCTATGGAGAATTGGCAAAGGCTGGACGACAGCAAAGAGCCATGTTGCCAGAGAATATCAAGGATGATTCACGGTTACGATTGGAAATTTTATATGAACCGTATATGCTAGTTAGCGGCGATTCTTGTGGTTATCGCTGGCTGAGCGATGGTTCTCTATTTGGCTATATTATTGATGTTACAGGTCATGGCGCTGCTAGCGCTCTTCAAACAGCGGCAGTAAGCCTTATGCTGCAAGATATTATTGATTCTTCCCTGTCCCTTTCTGAACGCATGTCAGAGCTTAATCGCCGTGTTAATGCTTATTTTAGTGATGAAGTGATGGTAGCGGCATTTTGTTGCGAATTAGATTTTAAAAAGCATGAACTTCGGTATGTGGCAGCAGGTATAACAGAATTTTTTGCTGATTCTGCTGGGGCACAAGGGCGGATTAAGACGCCAGGTTTGTTTCTGGGCGTAAGTGAAGCTCCAGATTATGATGTATGCTCCCTACCGATAAAAAAAGGAGACTGCTTCTGTTTTTATAGTGATGGAATCGCTGATCGTCTGAAGGAAGAATCTCAACTTTTACTAGGAATTGGGTTTGAGAATTTAATTGCAACTGTGGGTAAGATCGGGGCAGATGGCGTACGCTGGGATGATGTGACGGTTGTATGTATTGAGATAGGTGACTTAGCCTAGAATTAAAGAAAAAGTGACATAATGATGAGGACTCCTGGAATATTTCCAAGAGTCCTCATCATTATGTCACTTCTAAGTATTCTATTTGGTGAGGTCAATACATGGTTTAATAACTCCTTACTAGCAACCTTTTTTGCTGATAGCGGGCTAATATGGAAAGGGCGTAGTTAAATACAAAGTAGGTTACTGCTATAGTGGCAAAAATAGTGAAGACTTGCGCTGTTGTACCATATTGTCCCATGATGATCATACCTTTTCCCGTTAAATCCTCAATGCCGACTGCCCAGACCAGAGAAGTATCTTTTATGACTGTAGTAAACTGGGATACTAAAGGCGGAATGGTGTTGCGAAGTGCCTGGGGCAAAATAATATAGACAAGTGTTTGGGAATAGCTAAATCCCTGGGATTTGGCTGCTTCCCATTGGCCTTTGCCTACGGAGTTCAAACCACCTCGGACAATTTCAGCAATCATAGCCGTTGTAAAAAAAGTCATGGCAACAATGCCAGCATAGATAGGGGGAAGTTTTGTCATGAAACGAACAGCCAAAATAAATAATAATAGGGGAGTATTTCGCACTATTTCCACATAAAAGGAGGCTGCCTGACTAAAAGGAACATTGTTAGAATGACGGGCTATACCTAAGATGGTTCCTAGAATCATGCTTAGAACAATAGAACTAATGGCGATCTGCAACGTTGTTAAAAGGCCATACCCTAGAAAGGCAAACAGCTCCCATTGTAATAATTCTTGAATCATGACGATACCTCCAATTTGCGTTCCATGCTTTTAGCATAGGATGCCAATGGAAAACATAAAGATAGGTATAGTAATCCAGTTATCACATAAGAGGGACCATAATAAAGATTGTTGCTTGACCAAGAATCTGCATGGTACATTAGTTCACCACCTGCAACCATAGCTAAGACGGAAGTGTTTTTGATTAAATTAACAGCTTGATTAGTTAGTGGGGGATAAGAAATACGTTTGGCTTGAGGTAAAACGATATGAAGCATAGCTCCCCAATAGGAGAAACCTTGAGAATAGGCTGCTTCTAATTGTCCCTTTGGCACAGACTCTACACCTGCACGAATGACCTCTGCAATGTAAGCACCATGATAAACACCTACGCCCAGAACTCCTACTGCAAAAACGGGTAACATAATCCCTAAATGAGGTAAGCCATGATATAAAAAGAAAATTTGAATGACTAAAGGAGTGTTCTGAATAAACTCTACATAAACGCGATTGATGAGTTTAAATAGTTTTACCTGTGATGTGCCTAAAAGACCAAAGAAGATTCCTAAGCCTAAAGCCAACGTTAGGCCTAGGGCTGATAAAAGAATGGTCTGAATAAAACCTTCGGCAAATACAGACCAATCATTCAACAGCGCTAACCACTTGAATCCAGCGAAAGGTCCTGGCACTATTTAAGTCCCCATTTTTGGATCAGCTTATCCAGCTCACCTGATTTTTTCATATCATTAATAGTATCATTCACTAATTTAGCTAATCCTGCGTTGGCTTTTTTGCTTGCAACTCCATATTCTTGAGGAGTGAAACGATCATTCAAAATTACGGTAGTGTCATCTAAGTAACCATATAAGATTGCACCATCTACGCTAAAACAATTAATACGGCTTGAGTCAAGAGCAGTTTTTATTTCTGGATAAGTGCCAAATTCTAAGAATTTAACTTTGATACCTTGTTTATCGGCTGCTTCTTGAATGGCCTTTTTACTAGTAGCACTTTGGGCAACACCAATTGTTTTATCGGCTAGCCCTTTAAGATCCGTAATTCCAGAATCTTTCTTGACCATTAACGCAACCCCATCAGTGAAATAAGGGTCAGAAAAGTTATAACTTTGTTTACGTTCTTCTGTAATAGTAAAGGTTGCAATGACTAAGTCTACTTCACCATTATCCAGTAAAGGGCCACGAGTTTTGGCGGTGACGCCCTGGACTTCAAATTTTTTCTCATCACCAAGAATTTTTTTAGCCAAGGTTCTAGTTAAGTCAATTTCAAAGCCATCAATCTGGCCCGTCTTAGGATCTTTAAAACCGAACTTTGGTACGTCAACTTTAACACCTACTTTTAAGACACCCCTATCTTGTATTGCTTTAATTTCGGGAGCTGTACCAGTCGAGGCACCAGCCGCAGGTTTAGAATCCGTTGTACTACCACAACCAGCAACTGCAAAGGCCATAAGCATTACCAAACTAGCTAAAAGAACATACAATTTTTTCATTTCAATAACCTCCATATAATTTTTTAATGAATTATAATCTTTAGCGAAGAATACGACTTAAAAATAATTTAGTGCGATCATGTTCTGGGTTTGTAAAAAAATGCTCGGGAGAGCCCTTTTCGAGAATCTTGCCTTCATCCATAAAAATAACTTGATCGGCTACTTGTCTGGCAAAGCCCATTTCATGAGTTACAACCACCATTGTGATACCTTCCTTTGCTAAATCAACCATTACATCTAATACTTCTTGTATCATTTCAGGATCAAGAGCAGAAGTCGGTTCATCAAATAGCATAACAGTAGGGCGCATATTGAGGGCGCGAGCGATTGCCACCCGTTGTTGCTGTCCACCAGAAAGCTGTGCTGGATAGGCATCTGCCTTTTCTTTTAAACCAACTCGTTCTAAAAATGACAAACCTGATTCACTGGCTTCTTCACGAGAGATTTTTTTGATTAGTGTTGGTGCTAAAGTTAGGTTTTCCAAGACCGTCTTATGAGGATATAAATTGAACTGCTGAAAAACCATTGCTACGGATTCTCTCATCTTGGTGATAGGAGCTTTAGGTGCCGTAATGTCAATGTTATCAATCATAATTTGACCTGTGCTCGGTGTTTCTAACAGGTTCATACAACGGATTAAGGTGCTTTTTCCAGATCCGCTTGGGCCAATAACAACAACTTTCTCACCGCTGCCTACGTTAAGATTAATATCTTTTAGCACATGTAAAGGGCCAAAAAATTTATTTACTCCTTGTACTTTAATCATCAAATTCCCCCTTTCTTTAAACAAATCAAAGCCGTGCACTCACAGTTATTCCTATGATTGCACGGCGTCATTGCCAATAATGTATATAAAATTTATGTTTACATTATAACATTAAAAAAATGAGTTGTCATCACATAAATACACAAAATGTTTTTATAGAGAAAACAAAGATCTCTATATGTGAAAATATTCCTTGGATAGAGGTTCTTTGGCAGGGTATTTTGTATTGATTGAGGAATGTAAGAATAAGAAAATTGATTGCGAGGTGCGTCTATGTCGATTCACTTGTTGGCAGGAAAAAAGGCCCCGAAAAATCTGCTAGTAAATATTCCACGATTAATTAGTGCCTACTATGTTAATTGTCCAGATGTAAATGAGCCAGCACAACGAGTTGCTTTTGGAACGTCTGGGCACAGAGGGAATTCGCTGCAATCTAGCTTTAATGAACAACATATCCATGCTATTGCTCAAGCTATTTGTTGTTATCGTATAGGGCAAGGTATAACTGGTCCGTTGTTTATTGGCTTTGATACTCATGCCCTATCGGAGCCTGCTTTTATTTCAGCTGTAGAAGTACTAACAGCTAACAATGTAGAAACCTTCATTGCAAAGAATATGAATTATACACCGACACCAGGCATTTCCCATGCCATTTTACAATATAATAAAGGCAGAAAAACAGGACTTGCTGATGGTATTGTTATTACGCCTTCTCATAACCCTCCTGATAATGGTGGTATCAAATATAATCCTCCTAATGGCGGCCCAGCAGATACCCATATTACCAAATGGATTGCTGACAAGGCTAATGAATTATTGCAAAAGGACAATCGTGAGATTAAATCTATACCATATGAAAAAGCTTTAAAGAAGGATCATATACATGAATATGATTTTATTACACCTTATGTGAATGATTTGAAGCATATTATTGATATGGACGTTATTAAAGCAGCTGGTCTCAAACTGGGGGCAGATGCTTTGGGCGGTGCAGGTCTTGGCTATTGGGCACCTATCGGGGAAACCTACGGTATTGATATTGATATAATCAATGGTTATCCAGACCCTACCTTTAGCTTTATGAATTTGGATGCCGATGGTAAAATCCGTATGGACTGCTCATCTCCCTATGCCATGGCAGGGCTCATTGATTTGAAAGGCAAATATGATCTTGCCTTTGGCAATGATCCAGATTTTGATCGTCATGGTATTGTCACTCCTAGCGTTGGCTTGATGAACCCCAATCACTATCTTTCTGTTGCAATTTCCTACTTATTCCAGGATCGTAAGGGGTGGCGTGAAGATGCGGCTATTGGCAAGACACTGGTTAGTTCTTCCATGATTGACCGCATTGCAGCCAATCTAGGAAAAAGACTTGCAGAAGTTCCCGTTGGCTTTAAGTGGTTCGTTGATGGATTAGTAAATGGCTCCTTTGGTTTTGGTGGAGAAGAAAGTGCTGGTGCATCTTTTCTGCGAAAAGACGGTACAGTATGGACGACGGATAAGGATGGCATTATTCTTTGCTTGTTAGCAGCGGAAATTACAGCAAAAACTGGTCGAGATCCTGGTGAGCATTATAAGGATTTAAGTGAAAAATTTGGTGCCCCCGTGTATGAACGTATGGATGCCCCTGCAAATACGCAGCAGAAAGCCATATTGTCTAAACTCTCACCAGAACAGGTTGCAGCTGATACTTTGGCGGGAGAAACCATTACGGCAAAGCTGACTAAGGCTCCTAGTAATCAGGCAGATATTGGCGGATTAAAGGTTTGCACTGAAAATGGTTGGTTTGCGGCAAGGCCTTCTGGCACAGAAGATGTGTACAAAATTTATGCAGAAAGTTTCAAAGGGGCAGATCATCTGAAACTGATTCAGGAAGAAGCAAAAGAAATCGTTAACGGAGCTTTCAAGGCAAATGGGGCTTAGAGGATTAGGGAGAGATAGCATGTTGCACAAGAAGCAGTGGTTTCAAAGTTTCTTTATACTTTTTATAACAGTTTTTCTATTTGTGGCTTCTTTTATAATGCCATTTTCGGAACAGCCTCTGGCTATTGCCTCTGGATCAGACCATATTACTCTTACTTGGGAGAGGGATCCTAGGACAACCCAGACGATTACTTGGCGAACGGAAGTTAGGAATCTAGAGGGAATGGTAAGATATGCCGAAATAGGCTCAGGATCCTTTCCCCATAAAGCCAAGATAGCCGCTGCAGGGGTGGAGGAGCTATCTACTAATGTGGGAAAAATGAATATTTACTCGGTGACACTGACGGGACTAAAATCTGGTACAACCTATATGTATCAAGTAAGTGATGGAGATGCCTGGAGTGAATCCTATACTTTTTCCACTGCCGCAGTTAAGGTCTCAAAATTTAAATTCCTAGTGTTTGGCGATTCACAAAGTATTAACTATGAAGCTTGGGAGACCACCCTTCATCAGGCTTATAGGGCGAATCCAGATGCAGTATTTTTTACAAATATGGGAGATTTGGTAGATGTGGGACAGGATTATGCCCACTGGGATAAATGGTTTAGTGCAGCAAAGGGCGTGATTGACACCATTTCAGCTATGCCCTTGACTGGTAATCATGAAAACTATACGCCAGAAAGACGGTTTTCCATGCCTGTTCTCTTTACTGCTCAATTTAAGGTTCCTCTTAATGGGCCTGAAGGTTTGAAAAAACAAGCCTATTCTTTTGATTATGGAGATGTACATTTCATTGTATTAGATAGTCAGGCAGGTGAACAAGCACAGTTTCTGCCAACGATGTTGGAAGAGCAGAAAACCTGGCTAGAACAGGATTTGGAGGCGACAAATAAAAAATGGAAAGTGGTCTTTTTGCACCGACCTCCTTATTCTAATAAGATGGGAGGAGCAAACCCAAATGTTAAAAGGGCTTTTGTACCTATCTTAGATAAGTATCACGTAGATGTGGCCTTTACGGCTCATGAGCATGCTTATGCTCGCACATATCCTCTGTATCATGAGCAAGTGGTAGATAGCCCTAGAGGAACTATATATGTGGCTACAGGACGGAGTGGTACCAAGACCTACAAAGATACAGAGATAAATGAATGGAATACCTTCTTCTATAATCCACTGGATGAACCAAACTATCTGGTAGTTGAAATAGAAGGCAATGTTCTCAAGGTAAAAACATATAAGCAAAGTGGTATATTGATTGACGACTGGTCCATTCAGAAGGCAATCTTACATTGAAGAAAGAACCATAAATTCCTTTAGGAACTTATGGTTCTTTCTCATAATATCAGAATGTATATGTTCTTTAGGTGGGAAAAATAAGATTTACCGAACCACAAAGTCACAATGCCGCTGATGCGGCACATAAGAAAAGACTTGGCTTGTGCCAAGTCCTCAGATGCAGGCAAAGGCCTTAGTCGCTCTTACTTGGAATCAAGAAAGTGTTATACTTTCTGAT
>JARBUM010000135.1 GCA_029239675.1 Pelosinus sp.
TTTTCGGATTAAGGCATAATAAGCTTTTGCTTCATAAGAAGAAAAACCAAGTTGCTCTAACTTCAACATTATATCGTTCACTCCATCACCCCCTTCTATTATTTTTATTAATCTATTTCATGCTCCTCGTTAGTTCCTATCTTAATTCTTAAATTGCATTCTGACAATAACTACTCAGGTACGGTGTATAAAAGTTTTTTTCAAATTATAGTTATCAAAAAAATCCATATGGAAAAGCGGTCGAAAAAATAAATCCTTCAACCGCTTTTCGAGAATGCCTTAACTGCCCAACACATCTTATATTTTAATTAGTTTAATTGCCACTTTAAAGAAATGGTCACCCCAACAATTTTTACTAGACGCTACAACAGATTAATTCTTATTAAACATCAATCTATACATTCCCCCTGCTAATAAGCAAATATGGTCCACGCTAATCTTAAACAAAAATGTTACTTTTATGGACATGGCACCAATGTCATTAAAAAACTGTTTACAAGTTTGGAAAAGCCAGCAAAACCAAGCCTCGTAAGGCTCTATTGTCTGTTCCATGACATGTCATTTCTTATTTCATTACATGCCATAAAAAAACAAGATCCTTACACACCTTCCGTTTTTTAAAATAGTCATTTAATTAACTTCAAAATTTTCCGATTTAAAATTACTATAAAATCTTCCCTTTTGTGCTGTGAATTTTAAAACGCAATAATCAGGGTCTGATACACCTAAAGGATAATACATTGTATCTCCCCTCTGAAAAAGCGTTTATCACAAAAATATACACTTGCGTTTGGGCTTTCTTTATACTGCCTTACTCTCATAGACGAAGTGTTTGTAGTAAAATAAATATCCCTTATTCCTTCTCTTTTTCTTGGCGGTAGCATAGCTTTCATATTTGGAAATCCTTCACTATCTATAGAGCCTATAAAAGAAACATCTACTTTATCAATTAAGTTACCTACCGTATTCTCTACATCTTTCATCTTAATACCCTCCTTGTGAATTTTACTGCTTTGCCATTTATTACTCATGGTAACATTTAACAGATAGGTAGTAAATTACACACTTTTTTGTGGGTATTCTTACGCTTAATTAATCAATAAATCCTTTCGCCTTTAACACATCTTCCATTCCATTTTCCCGCATAAGCTCAATCCCTATATGTTGCATAATGGTGATGGCTTCAATCATCTTCTCTCCACGTTGTGTTAAAAAGTATTCAACCTTTAGAGGGTAACCTTCAAAAACATTTTTATTTATCATGCCACAATCTAAAAGTTCTTTTATATGTTCTATAAGCATTTTTTGATTAATACCTTGTATGTTTTTTTCAAGGCTTGCAAGTGATGTATTACCAAGCCTTAGCTGCCATAATATAATCGGCTTCCATTTGCCCTTGGTAATGTCATGTGTCAGTTCTAATGGACAAGTGTAATCTCCTCTTACTTTCAATGTGTTCACCCCTAAAGAATAAATACCAAACAAGAAAAATTTTTGAAGATGTACTTTAAAGCAATATTATAAAAACTTATAAACCTTTATCTTTGACCAAAATTCAATTCACCTCAAAATAAACTCGTTCTGTTAATCGATAATCGTTTTAGTTAGCTTCTGCTGCAGAAATAAAAATCCTGCATCATCTATTACAAGTAATGCAGGATTTTACGTCATTTTCCTCAAACTATCGCAAATAAAAATGTTACTTTTATGGACAAGGCACCAATGGCATGTAAAGAAGCTTCCGTAATATTATCAGAAGCGATATTTTCCTCCTGCTCCTGGGATACTGAAATTTCTTGTATTTCTTTACTTTCCTCAGTGGTTGGATTGACTAATTCTTGATTTTGCATTTCATTTTGCTCAAAATCATCCATCATTTTTTTACCGGCTCTGGCATATTTTTATGCAAAAAATAAACCTCTGTCAATTCAGTTGACAAAGGTTAGCTATATATTAAGTATTTAGTACTCATTTGGTAATAACATCATACAGTATTCCTCGCTATCAATCACCCATATCGTATATTTTTTGGCGTTTCAATCATCGGAAGATAGTAAATATCACTCACTGGCGGACATTCTTGTCTATGTACCACTTTTTGAACTGAAACTCCATTTTTTCGTTCAATGGATAATTGAAATACTTGTAAATAGTCAACTTCAATACCATTTTCTTTTCGCTTATCAATCATTGACCATAACATAAGTTGTATATCCAGGCCAACATCAGCAGCAATTCCCCTGTTGCAAATCGCTTCGAAGTAAACACTAATGATCCCTTTGATATTTTCGAAAGATCTCCAAACCTATAAGATGACCGTCATTTAGATGAAATAAGTTACGAATACTTGTTACTACCCAACAATAGCAAAGAAGCCAAGGATATTGTTCCCGGCTTCCCAGTGACTCCTGTCTTTTTCTCGTAGATTTTCTATACTTGAAATTTAGACACTACTTTCTGCAAATCCTCTGCTAACTTTGCCAAAGCTTGGCTCGAGGATGCAATTTCCTCCATGGAGGCTAACTGTTCTTCAGCAGCTGCCGAAACATTTTCTGATTCACCTACAGATTTTTCCCCAAGATTACTAACCTTTGTTACCTCTTGGACAATCTGTTGGCTGCCCGCTGCTGTCTGCTGCATGTTTGTAGAAATATCTCTTATTTGTTCGCATACTTCAGTTACCAGTTCTGCAATTTCGCGAAAAGTAGCTCCCGCGGCAGAAACAACTTCAGCTCCAATTTTTACTTCGCGCGTACCACTATCCATAGCAGAAACAGCTTTATCTGCTTCTCTTTGTGTTTGATTAATGAGCTCAGCTATCTTTTTAGCAGCTTCCTGAGATTGTTCGGCTAACTTCCGCACTTCATCTGCTACAACTGCAAAGCCCTTTCCCTGTTCGCCAGCTCTTGCTGCCTCGATAGCAGCATTAAGCGCTAAAAGATTAGTTTGTCCGGCAATACCGGATATAGTATCGACAATTTGGCCAATTTCTTTGGAACGTTCTCCTAATGTTTTTACAACATCGGCTGAACCAACAACGGTTTCCTCAATTCGTTCCATTTGCATAACCGCTTCGGTAACAGCCTTGCTTCCACTCTTAGCTTTTTCAGCAGCCTGGGTAGATTGAGCAGATACTTGATTCGCCTTTGTAGCAATATGCTGGAGGCTACCTGCCATTTGTTCAACAACTGCGAGCGCACCTCTGGCTGCTGCAACCTGTTCATTGGCTCCTGTCGCTACGGCTGTAATAGATACAGCAATATGGTTTGAGGCTTGAGCCGATTGCTCTGAACTAGCCGTAAGCTGTTGTGAAGCAGCGAATACATGCTCAGTTGCCGCTACTATTTGATGGACAAGCGTACGAAGGTTCGCTGTCATGGTTTCGAAAGAATTACCGAGACGGCCAATCTCATCATTGGTTTTAATATTGAGATTGAATCGTGAAATATTTCCGCCTGCAATTTGCATTGCTGCACACTCAAGGGCCTGTATAGGCCCTGCTATCTTTCTGGAAAACCAAAAGATGAACAATGTGGCGATCACTAAAACAACGACAATAGTCAAAAGAGTGATTGTCGTAAGAGCAGAGACCTGACTAGTAACCTCGGCTTGAGGCACTGTAACACCCACACTCCAATCTGTCCTCGGGATAGATGCAAATGCATAAAATGTTGCAACCCCCTGTGTCTTTAAAGAAAGTGACCCTTTTTCCGTCTTCACAATCTTCGCAACCACTTCTTTAAAACTTGGATCACTTTTAGAATCGTTCAGAGGATTCACCTTCATGGCTATTTCTTTATCCGGATGAATAGCGATTAAACCATCTCGCTGTACTATAAATGCATAACCTGTTTGACCCACTTTTACTTCTGAAATTCTATCTATAAGAGCTGTAATGTCAATAGAGCCAGTAATAACACCGATTATTTTTTCTCCTTGTTTAACAGGAACTCCAATTGTCACGATAGTTCTTCCAGTCATCCGGGACGTATGTGGTCCAAATACAGTAATATGACCTTTCATCGCTTGCTGAAAATATGGTCTATCGGCATTATTTCCTCTAAGCCCTCTACCATTTATAAAGAGGCCATCTTCGCTATGGTAAGCAATACCATCGTATTCCTTATTTTTATTTAATGCTTGCGCAAGATATGGTATCATATCTTCCTTATTCCCACTTTGAAAAATAGGTGCAACTGCCAACATTGATAGTTCCTGTTTGTAAGATTCCAACCAAAGATTTACAAATTCACTGTTATCTTGTGCTATACGTTGCATATCATTTTGGACACCAATGGTAATAATTTCTCTAGCCTTCCAGTAATTTAAGCCCCCAAGGATTGCCAAAGAGATTAGAAAAAAAGTAAGAATAGAAACTGTTAACTTTGTCTGAATACTTTTCATTATAGTCCTCCATTTTGCAAGTGCTTCGGGGACTTATGTGCCCTAATTAGCGATTGATTTTACAAGTAATTTCTCAATTTAATAATTTTTCCGACAATTCAATATGCTCAAATAACCTTTTATAACCCTACTCATTGTTTCTTCAGAGCTTTTTATTAAGGATTCAAAACGAAGATTCTCCTGTGTATTTTCATGCAGGAATTGACGAGCCGTCTTAATTGCCTCTGTCGATATCTCCGTATTGATATTGATTTTTCGAATTCCAAAGGTAATAGCTCTTTGCAAAGAGGGTATGGGAATACCTGAACTACCATGCAATACCAAAGGAACATCTACAACTGAAGAGATTTCTGCTAAACGCTCAAAATCAAGCTCCGGTATGCCTTTATAGATACCATGCGCATTACCTATAGCAATTGCCAAAGCGTCAATGCCGGAAGCTTCAGCATATTTTCTGGCATCCTCTGATTTCGTATATCCTTTTTCCAAAGATAAATCTAATGATGTTGTTCCATCTTCGTTATTCATATAGCCAAGCTCACCCTCAACACTTACACCGGCCATATGTGCAATCTGCGCCACATATCTGGTTTTTTCAATGTTTTCGTTTAAGGGCAAAGATGAGCCATCATACATTACCGATGTAAATCCAGCGCGAATCGCCCCTATGATTGTCTCGAAATTTTTACTATGGTCCAAATGTAGAACAAAAGGTATTTCAGAATCAGTACAGTATTTTTTTACAATTGCAGCGATCACATCAAGCGGTGCATGCTTTGTATAGGATTCGCCAAAGGAAATAATTGCCGGCTGCCTTAAGACCTGAGCAGCTTCTATAACAGCCTGAATTGATTCTAAATTATATACATTGAAAGAGCCTATTGCACAATTATTTTTTACGGCCTGTTCCAACATTTTTTTTAAATTGATCAACATAACGCCGCCCACTTTCTAATAGATTTTAACGATTATTTAACTGCTTCGCCTTGGTCATACCTTTGGTCATTTGACATCTCTTCCACACGACATCAAATTCCAATTCCCGTTATTTTCCTGCAGTTTTTGCTGGCAAAAACATCGTTAAAATGGCACCTAAAAGCAAAGCCCCGACGAGGCTGTATAGACCATATTTTATGCCATATGTGCTTGTTACCGAACCAACCATATAAGGACCAACAAAGCTTCCTATATTACCAAGCGCGTTAATAAAGCCCCTAATAGCACCAATAGACCCTGGCGGGAACAACATAGGAACCATCGTCCAAAACGAAGATGGCATCGATTTAATAGATAATCCGGTAACAACCATAATAGTAAAGGACAGCCATGTATTATCAGAGAATACCGTAGATAACCATAAGCCTACACCAAAAAATACTAGAGGAAACGCCGTAAAGAATCTGCGATTTTGCGTTTTATCAGAAAGATAGCCAATAACAACTAATCCGAGGATGGACGCAATATAAGGTGCGGTACTCAAAAAGCCGACCTGTGTCATTCCTGTTTTGGTAAGATTTTTTATAATTGTCGGTAACCAAAGATTGAATCCATAAGCACCTATCATGCCGCAATTAAAGATTAAAATCAGCAACCACATATTTTTATCGCAAAGAAGGTCTTTGTAAGACACTTTAATATGATTTTTCTTCATTTCTTCTACTGCTAACTCTTTTTCTCTTTGCAAGCTGGAAACTAAATATTCTCTTTCTTCATTAGATAACCATTTTGCTTTTTCTGGTGTATCTTCAACTAATGGTAACCAGATAAAAATCAAAACTAAAGATAAAATACCTTCGCTAATAAACAACCATTGCCAATGATAATGTTCCACAATCCACCCAGAAATAGGATTTGTGATGATGGCAGCAAGCGAGGTACTTGTCATAAACATTGCATTGGCCCTGCCAATTTCATTGGCAGGAAACCAATTACCTAAGATAACAAGAATTGCAGGATAAACACCGCCTTCAACAAAGCCCAACAAGAAACGGATCAAAAGTAATTCCCACTCTTTAGTTACAAATCCATTGACAACAGTCAATAATCCCCATCCAAAAATGGTAAAGGTTATAAACTTTTTAGCACTTTTCTTCTCTGCTATATATCCCCCCGGAACTTGCAAAAATATATAACCAATAAAGAAAATTCCTGCTGCCAGTCCGGCAATTGTCATGCTTAAGCCCAAATCTTCCCGCATTCCCCCGGCAATCGCAAAACTAATATTCATTCGATCCATAAAAGTCATAATATATAATATAATAGTCGCCGGTATAATATGGGTCCATCTTTTATTGGGGATTTTTACTGAATTCTCCATTATTTTATCTCCTCTTTTCTACTATAAAATTAAAAATTTTGTATATTATGTCAAGTTCGATTTTTCTGAATTTTCTAGAACTATTAAATTGTAATTTGATAAGAAACCGCCTTCCATACAAACATTTTATTACATTCTATGATAAAACCAATTCTTCTCCTATTGTTATGATACCGGTGCCATAACCAGTACCATAACATAATAGGAGAATTTCTTATATATCTTTTTAAGATTGTTGCCAGCGCTTATGCTGGTAAACTTCTTTATTTGCTACCTTATCCCACTTTTCACCGCGAAGTACAGCCAGAGTACCTTCCACTGTCAAACAAGCTGTGCGATCAGCACTTTCCTGCGTAAGTGCCGCCATATGCGGTGTAGCAATAAAATTAGGCAACGTAAAAAGCTTACTCGTCATATCCATTGGTTCCGAACACAGGACATCAACAGCTGCACCGGCTACTTTGCCGCTTTTTAATGCCTCATAAAATGCAACCTCGTCAATGATGTCGCCACGCGAACAGTTTACTATAAATATTCCATTTTTCATCTGCGCAAACCGTTCGGCATTAAACATTCCACGCGTTGAGGGCAAAGAAGGCATATGCAGCGATACTACATCACAAACATTGAGTAAATCTGCTAGTTCAGCATGATATATATACTGATAATTTTTCTCTATTGTTTCTTGCTCGACGAAGGGATCATAAACATGTACCTGCATTTCGTTATTGGCAAATATTTTGGCAGTCTCTTTACCAATATTGCCAAAACCTATAATCCCTACGTGATGCTGTGCAAGCTCAATGGCCATATACTTGTTTCGTATGCCAAAGTTTCCATGAGCTGTTTCTTGATGGCTTTCTACAATATTCTTTGTTATCGCATACGCCATACCAACAGCATGTTCTGCAACCGATCT
>JARBUM010000136.1 GCA_029239675.1 Pelosinus sp.
GAGCTTTGGACATTTTACGCTTAGGTACTGCCATTTACTACACACCTCCTTAACAGGGTTTCAACGATGGCTGTAGAATAAACAAGATTCAGTGATTGTTAGTATAACTTTTCAAATTTTATTTTAAAAGTTTCTGTAATACCGCAAGCCTTGGATCAACTAGTTTATCCTGACAACTGCATTGAGCAGTATTAAGATTAATACCGCAATGAGGACACAAACCGCGACAATTTTCACTACATACACTCTTCAAGGGCTCAGCCAATATTAAGCTTTCACGCATCAAATCGGCAATATCAATTTCATCACCAGTATAATAGGTTAAATCAGCTTCACTTTCAATGGGTTCATCGTTAGTTTGCTGATAGTTATCACTAAAAGGAATTTCCATATTAGCCGTAAAATCCTCTAAACAACAACTACATTGATATTTGGCGGTAGCAGAAATAATACCATTAACAGCTATTACACGCCCATTATTTATCAACTTTCCTTCAACTATTATCACACTGCTTTTCCAGGGGGTCTCACCCTCGATAGCTAGTTGTCCAGCAGAAGTGATAAATTCAAATGTTTGCTCATTACCAATAGCTTTTCTAGCCTGTAAGACATTAATTATCATCATTTTCCACCTCGACCTTCATTAATTATAGCTATCCCTCTATATTTTGTCAACAAGAAAAGGCTTGGCTTACACCAAGTCTTTTCTTGTTAACAATAAACTACTTCGTGCAAATCGTTTTCGTGTCTCGAGCAATCATTAATTCTTCATTGGTCGGGATTACATATAACTTTACTTTAGAGCCATCGACACTAATTTCTCTTTCTTTACCACGAACGTTATTTTTCTCGGTATCAATTTTAGTACCCAAATATTCTAAACCATTTGAAATGTTTTCACGCATTTCAATAGAATTTTCGCCAACACCTGCTGTAAAGATGATCGCATCTACACCATTCATAGCTGCTGCATAGCTACCAACATATTTTACAACTTCATATGTAAACATATCTAATGCTAATTGGGCACGTTCATTGCCATCTTGAGCAGCTTTTTCAATATCTCTAAAATCGCTTGATACTCCAGAAACACCTAAAACACCTGATTTTTTATTTATGTAAGTATCAATTTCTTCCATAGTCATATTTTCTTTTTTCATTAAAAAAGGGATAATTGCTGGATCTATATTGCCACAGCGAGTGCCCATTAATAATCCTTCTAATGGTGTGAAGCCCATGCTAGTATCAATACATTTGCCATCTTTTATTGCAGCTACGCTGGAACCGTTACCCAAATGACAAGTAATAATTTTTAAATCATTATAATTTTTTCCCATTATGTCGGCAACTCTTTGTGATACGTATTTGTGAGAAGTGCCATGGAAACCATAACGTCTAATACCATATTTCTCATAAGCTTCATAAGGTAGTCCATACATGAACGCATGTTTTGGCATCGTTTGATGAAAAGCAGTATCAAATACTACTACTTGTGGTATTTCTGGCATTAGCTCAGTGCAGGCATTAATTCCTGCAATACTTGGTGGATTATGAAGTGGTGCCATTTCAATACAATCTTCAATTGCTTTTATTACACTTGGTGTTACAAGTACGGAATCAGAGAATTTCTCACCGCCATGAATTCCACGATGTCCAATGGCATCAATTTCTTTCATGCTAGCAATAACACCATGGTTTGCATCGGTTAATGCTTCTAAGACTAAGCCGATACCAATAATATGATTGGTAATATCAGCATTGATAATGACTTTTTCTTTTCCAGTAGGCTGATGCGTTAACACCGCTCCTTCTAAACCAATACGTTCTACTAACCCCTTAGCTAGGACTGATTCATCATTCATATCAAATAATTGATATTTGATAGAAGAGCTTCCGCAATTCACTACTAATACTTTCATATTCAATTCCTCCTCGTATTCTTCTCTTCTTATATTCTCTATACGATCATACAAATATTAAAATTTCGACACAATATTAGTTTTTCCTTTTAAATTAGAATAAAAAAACTAATATTCTATAGTATAAGTAAAATTTTTAAAAAAAATTCGAAAACAAGTAATGAGAAGTAGTAAATAATTCTATTTTTATAGAATTTTATCAGTATAATGGGTATTATAGTTTAAAGATAACTATAATAATTTAATTAAATTGGAGTGACCGTATATATTATGCAAGCAGTTGGAGTTATTGTCGAATACAATCCCTTTCATAATGGCCATAAATGGCATATTGATACTGCTAGAAAGAGATCTGGTTGTCCTTTCGTCATAGGTGTTATGAGTGGGAATTTTGTACAAAGAGGCGAACCTGCAATTTTTGATAAATGGAAAAGGGCGGAAATGGCTATCCATGGTGGAGTCGATCTTATTATTGAACTTCCAACTGTTTTCGCCGTGCGTAGTGCCCAGTATTTTGCTACTGGCGGTATTCGGCTCTTACAATCTTTAGGTGTTGTCAGTCATGTTTGCTTTGGAGCAGAGCATGCAGATTTAGCAATATTAAACAAAATTTCCATGGCTACTGATGATTTGAATATTATTAATCAAATGCATGTGAACTTAAATGCAGGTAATACTTATGCAGCTGCTTTAGGACAAGCTTTAGAAAAACACTATAGTATTTCTCTTGATATTATAAAATCCTCCAATAATATTTTAGCTATTGAATATTTGCGTGCTATAAAAAGAGTTGCGCCCAAACTACGACCTATTGCAGTTTCCAGACAGCAATCTAAATATAATGAAATAACGATCTCATCTCCTTTTGCCAGCGCAACTGCCATAAGGCAGTCAATAATAAACAATATGGCTATAACCGACGAATTAAAATTATCTCTACCTGAGACAACATTGCAAATACTTGATTGTATTTTGTCAGAGAAACGTGGACCAGTTACTTTGTCTAACCTATCTTCTATTATATTAGCTCAACTAAGAACAAGCAGTTCAATAAAATTGGAACAATTACCAAATGTCTCAGAAGGTCTACATAACAAAATTCGAGATTCGTCCTTATTAGCAACAAATATACAGCATTTATTATCGTTACTTAAAAGCAAACGTTATACCTATACACGTTTGCAGCGCATAATGATTCATGCTTTATTAGGGACTACGCAAAAACAATTAGAGATTTATGATGAACAAGGTCCACTATATGCTCGCATTCTAGCTTTTAATCAAAATGGACGTTTACTCTTAAAAGAAATTAACAAAAATAGTGCGATTCCTCTCATTACTAAAACTACACATTACCTCACAAGTAGGCAACGAGGCACTGATAATCTTACTTCATTACAACAAATGTTATCGATTGATACTTTGGCGAGTGATATTTATAGTTTAGGCATACCTTCTCTTAATTTAAATATGGGGGCATGGGATTTTCGTTACCCAGCTCTTTATATTCCGCAATAGAATGATCCAATAAACGCCTAATATCCACGAGCATTTTTTCTGCTGCTTGCTCCCCTAACAATACACTTTCATCCATGTATTCAAAAGAACTGGGTTGTATATGGGCAATATCAGGTCGAATAAGTATATCCCAATTATGTTGTCGGTATTTGAATAACTCACGTTCCATAATATCTATTGATTGTATAATCACATCAAATACATTAGTAATATTGCAAACCATTTCTGCATGGGCCAAATCTACGGCAATTACAATATCAGCGCCCATATTTCTCACTACATCGATGGGCGTTGGGTTTAGTACCGCTCCATCAACTAATAACATATTTTCATGGCTAAAGGGTACAAAAAATCCTGGAACAGATGTACTTGCTCTTACTGCAATAGCTACATTACCTTCTGTAAAGATTATTTCTTTTCCCTGCTTTATATCCGTAGCAACTACTGCTAAGGGGATATTTAAATCAGAGAAGTTTTTCCCCTTTGTTAATAAGTGGATAATCTCTAATATTTTTTCTCCGGAAACAATTCCCATCTTAGAGATCATAAAATCCATCCAATGTCGAGGTTTTAAATGTTTAGCTAGTCTTAGAATTGTCTCTGGCGTTTGTCCTGAGCAATATAAAGCACCAATCAAACTGCCAATGCTACAACCAGCAATATAATCGATGGGAATATTTTCTCTTTCTAATACTTTAAGTACACCGATATGCGCTAGTCCTCTCAATCCACCAGATCCAAGAGCCACACCAATTTTTGGCCGCATCAAATCACTCCTTCAAAAAATAGCAAAACTTATGTAGCCTGCTATTTTATTAATTCCCTATCTCATATAGTTATATTATTTCTTATCTTTCAATATATATTAAAGACCGCCTGATGGGAGAGGAGATAATTATATGAGAATTTTCGGCAGAGGCAAACGGTATCATTCGCGCCTATTAGCATATTTTATGGCGTTTGGTGTAGTCTTTATTACTATTTCTATGGTGAATTATCCTAAAGAAGCATTTGATTCAGCCATCATGGGCCTAAATTTATGGTGGAGTGTTGTTTTCCCTTCATTGTTACCTTTTTTTATTTTGTCAGAACTTCTCATGGGATTAGGCGTTGTTCATTTTATAGGAGTTTTGCTTGAACCATTAATGAGACCCATTTTTAATGTGCCTGGGGTAGGAGCATTTGCCTTAAGTATGGGTCTAGCTTCAGGATATCCCATGGACGCGGTAATAACATGCAAGTTTCGTAAAAATCAACTATGTACTGCTGTTGAAGCCGAAAGGCTATTGTCCTTTACCAATACAGCCGATCCTCTATTTATGTTTGGCGCTGTTGCTGTTGGTATGTTCGGCATGCCAGAATTAGGTGCAATTATTGCACTCGCTCATTATCTATCTAGCTTTCTAGTAGGAATCATTTTTCGTTTCCACGGTCGAGAGCGAGATAATTACACTCACGAAACCAAAATTGCAAGCGGTAATATCTTATTGAGAGCCTTCCGGGCATTATACTCTGCTAAGCAGGAGGATAAACGTTCCATAGGACAATTATTAGGGGATTCTGTAAAAAGCTCTATGAATACAATTTTACTAATAGGTGGATTCATTATACTATTCTCTGTATTTTTACGGATTTTATCAATAATTGGTATCACTGATCTCCTAACAGCTGCTTTTGCTGCATTATTAGGGCTAATCGGTTTTACTACCAATCTTGCTCCTGCTTTGGTAAGTGGTCTATTTGAAATCGATTTAGGTACATTAGCTGCGAGCCAAGCTGATGGATCATTACTTGAAAAAACGGTAGTAGCAAGTATGATTATTGCCTGGAGTGGTCTTTCAGTCCATGGTCAAGTAGCTAGTATCGTTATTGAGTCAGGCATACGAATGGTACCCTATATGGTAGGAAGAGTTTTACATGCTATATTAGCTGCGATAATTACTATAATATTAATGGGGTCTTCGTATAACAGTATAACCCAATTTTTTACTCTTCCTGTTATGCTTACTCCTAATTCGACTCCTGTTAGTACATTTCTTACAAGAATCGAACAAGTGAGTTATCAAATTTTAGTATTATTAATTATTATGATTGCTTTATCAATTGCTATACATATTATCAAGGAATTATATATATATATAAGAAAAGGCAGTCATTAATGGAAACTATTTCATAAGATTACATTGTTCTAATCAACAATACCGTAGTCATAAAAAATATGGAGTATTTGCTCCATATTTTTTATGACTACGGTATTGTAAAATCATCTTTAACAGAACCTTATTTTTTCTGAGGTTGGTGAAGTTCATTATGTCCTTGACGAACTACTTCTAATGCTTTTTCTAAATTTCCTGAGAGATGTTTAAATACTTGATCAGCATATGCTATCGCATCCTTTTGCAGATCAGATGCCTGTTGATGTGCTTGAGTAAGTATCTCAGTACTCTGTTCTTGTGCTTGTTTTGTAATCATATTTTCGTCAGTTAGCTTAATCGTATAATTCTTAGCTTTTTCAACAATACTCTTAGCTTCTTTTTGAGCATCTTCTAGAATACGTTGTCTCTCTGCTATAATTTTGTTAGCCTCAGCAATAGTACTTGGTAGTGCTTCTCGTAATTCATCAAGTAATCTAGCAACATCGTCTTCTTCTAGGACTCTTTTATTTGTAAAAGGTACACGTGCAGCATCAATTAATAAACTTTCTAATTCATCTAATATTCCTTCAATAGTCATAAAACCTCTCCCCATTCG
>JARBUM010000137.1 GCA_029239675.1 Pelosinus sp.
AGGGAGTCTGCTCCAGGCTACGATTTCAAGGGATTTACCGGGTATGGCTGATGTAGATACCTCTTTATATCTATTTTGCCGTGAAATAAAAAAAGGTGCTACGGTTGCCTTATCTGGCGAATGTGCCGATGAAGTATTTGGTGGCTATCCTTGGTTTTATCGGGAAGATATGATTAATGCCTCCTGCTTTCCATGGTCGCCTAATTTAGATGTGCGTATGCAGTGGCTGTCTCCTGAAATGCAATCAGTAACAAGGGCTCATGATTATTTACAGGAACGCTATCATGAAGCATTAGCTGAAGTGCCCCGATTGCCTGGTGAGGATGCAAAAGATGCGCGTATGCGAGAAATATTTTACCTAAGTCTAACACGTTGGATGCCTACATTACTTGACCGTAAAGATCGTATGAGCATGGCCTCCGGCTTGGAAGTCCGGGTTCCATATTGCGATCACAGACTCGTTGAATATGTATGGAACGTTCCATGGCATATGAAAAATTTCCATGACAGAGAAAAAGGTCTTTTAAGGCAGGCACTGGTAGGTATTTTACCTGAAGATGTTTTATGGAGACGCAAGAGCCCTTATCCAAAAACACATAATCCTTCTTATTTGAATGCTGTACGCCAATGGGTCCTACAGATTTTAGATGATACTTCTTCGCCATTGCGAAGGATTGTGGATGTGGATAAAGTTCGTGCAATGGCTCAGCCTAATGCGGAAATATCAAATATACCTTGGTTTGGGCAGCTTATGACCAACGTTCAGTTATTTGCTTATCTGATTCAAGTGGACACTTGGCTGAGAGAATACAAAGTGCAATTGGTATAGCATACTGACAGTGGCAAAACATAAGGACACGGGTTCAGCTAAGCTAGTATTATAAAGTTTGATCATGACAAAACAAGAGCCAGGAGTTCGTAAGGTTACGAATTTCCTAGCTCTTGTTAGTGTGTCATCATTAATGCTGCTAACAGCCTTCTCGTGGCCAGCAGCCTTGTCGCGGCCAGCAGCCTTGTCGTGGCCAGCAGTCTTCTCGCGGCCAGCAGCTTTCTCGTGGCCAGCAGCTTTCCCGTGGCCAGCAGCCTTGTCGTGGCCAGCAGCCTTGTCGTGGCCAGCAGCCTTGCCGTGGCCAGCAGCCTTGTCCTGGCCAACAGCCTTGCCGTGGCCAGCAGCTTTGTCCAGGCCAGCAAAGTCTGGGAGAACAAGTATGACGAGGATTGCAGCCTATGCCAAACCCAGCTCCAATAGTTGAATGATACGTTTTTGCCCGAGATTCAGGGTCTTCTTCCCAATCCTCAATTTCAGGGTCTTTCCAATCCCGATAATCCATAAGTATCGCCTCCTGCCTTACATGAGTAGCATGGAAATGTATCTTATACATAATATGATTCCTGAGACATAAGAGTGATTTATTTAGATGACGGATATATTGGCCCTCGTGCTCTTCATACTCTTCGCGTCTTCGCGGTTCAAAAGGTTTTATTTTTTAAAAACCCAACAGCATTTTTCATATTGTTGAAATGGATAGGAAATCTTAAAGGATTCATGTATTATTTTAGCGAAGTATACAAGAAAGAATGTAAGGATGTGTTAATAAATGTGTACTGCATGTGATGAAACATACAAAATATTCACGATTGAACTTGTCACGAAAGATCCTGATAATACCAATATGGAATTATTTAAAGAAATAGCTCACAGATTGTTTCAAAATAAAGTAATATCTAATATTAATATCAATAATAATAAAGTCTATCATGCTGATAATAAGCAGGTATTTGGATTCGATATTCATCTGGGAAATCCAAAGAACCCGTCAACCATAAATCTTGCAAATGTTGAAAAAGCCCTTGAGGGTCTTGTCGATCAATTTGACGATTATTCTGAAATGCAAATTAGACTCAGCTAAATGATTCTATAATAAAAAAAGCATCCTTAGGGTGCTTTTTTTATGCGAAAAATAAACCACGTCTTGGTGAAACGTGGCTGCAAGAGACGTAATTCGGGAATTGATTTAATAAGGATTACCAATTATCAAATGAGCACCAAAATAACAAAAGGATGATGATGATGATGATAAACCAGCTGCCGCCCCAGCCATTATTATTTCCATTGAATCCAAAGCCCATGACGATTCCTCCCATTATGATCATGTTGTTGATTATTACATTATATGCTAACTACACATAGGAGGTGTCAGATTGAAAGCAATGGAGAATATCAGTAATAAGGCAAAATAGAAAAAAAGTTATGATCCATACTGTTGCAAAAAAATAAAATGTAAATTATGACTAACCAGTCATAATTTTGTCACATTTCCAAATTATAATAAGATTATCAAATTAAGGAGGGGTTTTCATGAAAAGCTTTGTTAAAAAAGGAATCATTTACTCACTAATCGGGATTATGCAACTTGGTATAGGGGCGTCAGTAATTGAAGCATCACCTAAACATGAGCAGCGAAGCCATAAGCAGCATTGGAATGACCGAGATCAGCGGGATCGTAAAATAGAGGAAGAAAGAAAGCGCCATGAAAGAGAAATGGAACGGCGTGATCATGAAGAAGAGTGGCAATGGAAGGAACGCCAGGAAAGGGAAAAAGATCATCATGAAGAAGTCATGAGGACACTCGGAGGAATTGCATTGCTTTATATCCTAACAAATAATTAAGAGATACATACGAGGAGGAGAGTTCATGAAAGGAATTGTAAAAAAAATAGCCATATACTCTATGGTTGGTATCATGCAAGTTGGTTTTGGTGCATCGATAATAGAAGCTTCGCCATTACAAAATAATCCTACTCCTATGCAACTAGGATATGACAGGCATGATCAAGGGCGTGATAGACATGATCGTGAACGCTGGGACAGAGAAAGACAGAGGCAAGAACGTCTTGAGAATGAACGGCACGAACGAGAAATGAAGCGTCGACCCCATGAGACGAGAAAGCAATGGCGTGAACGGCAGAAACATGAAAATCAACGTCATGAAAGAGAATTGCGTAACATCAGGGAGCATAGGTACAGATAAGCCCAAAGTCTGGTACTTTTCACAGATATCCTTGTTCTTGCCAGTAGATGATTTTCATAGCATTTTGAAAAAACCATAAAAAGGAAGCTGTAATATGGCTGACGAAAATCTATTTTTATGATAAGATGCAAGTATACATAACTAGTTTATGTTAGTTTATGCAGAAGGAGAATAAGGAATGCTTAAGAAAAATGTAAGAGTACTATTGACTGTTAGTATGTTAATCCTTGTGATACTAGTGGCAGGTTGTGGCGGTTCATCAGGAGTTAAACGGGTAGCTGGATTGAGTACGACAGAAACGGTAACCACTTTTTTTGACGCAGCTAAGAATAACCGTATGTCAGAAGCTGGTTTATATGTATCAAATGCTTCTAAGAATGATCCTAAAACCGTGTTAAAGTTTATGAAGGGACAATCCGGAATTCAAGAAATTAAGAATACAAATATTGTATCCATTAAGCAAGTTGCACAGGAAAGTAATTACGCAGCTGTTGTTGTAACAATTCAGGAGCAAAACACTGTCAAAATGAGTGTTAAGCCAGTGGGCCTGGAAAAAATAAATGGTGAGTGGTATATTGTAGATTTCGATCAAATCTATAATGGTGCCAAATACAAAGTGTTGCAGCAGCTGCTTGCCAATATATAATACACCTAAAACTCTGGTAAAATAGTGTATGCTATTCTACCAGAGTTTTTTGTAAAAAATAATGAACCACAAAGGCACAATGCCGCCGCTAGCGGCACACAAAGGAGAGCACAAAATATAAGTTATAAATAAACCCTTTGTGTCCTTTGCGTCTTTGTGGTTCGATTCGTTTTAAGGACGAGTCAGCCTTTTTCTTATATGCAATTGAAACTTTTGCTTTTCACTATACGATATTTTTAGTATAGTAATGAATGAGTTAATAAATAAATAGGAGTTGAATGCTGTGCATTTTACTTATTATATGCCAACTAAAATATTCTTTGGCTGTGGTGAGTTTGAAAAAGCTCCCGATTATATTAAAACCCTTGGCAAAAAGGTTCTGATTGTTACAGGGAAGTATGCGATGAATAAATATGGTTTCACCAAGAGGTTAGTAGATGGTCTTGCTGCTTTGGGCATTGAATCTATGGTATATGAAGGAATTAGTGCCAACCCTCTGGCTAGCGAAGTCAATGCTTGTGTTGAAAAATTTGCCGGCTGGCAGCCTGAGGTTGTAGTAGCCCTGGGCGGCGGCAGCGCCATTGATGCTGGGAAAGGTATTCTTCTTGGTTTATCCACAGGAGAAAAAATGGAGCCTTATTTATTAGGCCAGTTACCGATTACTCATGTTGACATTCCTCTTGTAGCGATTCCGACTACGGCAGGTACAGGATCTGAAACCAATTGGGCGGCTATTTTAACCGACGAGAGCACTGGTACGAAGACTAGCTTCCGTCATAAAGGCTTCTTTCCTGCCATTGCTATCGTTGACCCACAATTGACAATGTCATTATCACCTGAAACTACAGTAGAGACAGGTTTTGATGTATTTGCTCATGGGGTAGAGACCTATATATCAAAAAGTGGGCTAAGTCCTTTGGTTGGCAGCAATTCGCTACAAGCGATACAATTGGTAGGACAATATTTGCCTCAGGTCTTAACAGATGGTCAAAATAGTACTGCACGTACCTATATGATGTATGCCAGTATGCTGATGGGGTTCAATTTAGCTAACTCCAGCACTTGTCTGCCTCATCGTTTACAGTATCCGATCGGTGTAAAAACCAATAGCAGTCATGGCAGCGGATTAATGGCTCTCTTTGAAAGCTGGCTGGATTTGACCTATGAGATTTCCAAAGAGAAATTCAATCATATTGCAGAAGCATTACATGGCACCAGATGCTCTAATAAGAAGGAATTTATGAATGTTTATCGCCAATTTAGGCAAAGTATAAATATAAATCCTAGTTTGACGGATTTTTCTTTAACAAAAGCGGATGTGAGTTATTTGGCAAGTAAAGTAACAGGTAACTTGTCCAATGATCCGGCAGGGGAGATTCCGGGTATTATAGAGAAGATATATGATGGAGCGTTTTATAAATGAACCTTTTAGAGCAGACAATAATAAAGAAAGATAAAGCTGGGGACAAGGTTTTGCCCTATCTAATGGTATTGCGTCCGAAACAGTGGACAAAAAATTTGTTAGTGTTTGCTGCGTTGATTTTTTCCATTAAAACCGTATCTGTGGATATGTTGGTACAATCGGCTGTTGCTTTCATTTTGTTTTGTACGACATCAGGCTGTGTTTACATTATAAATGATTATATTGACCGAGAAGCCGATGGCAAACATCCGGAGAAATGCAATCGTCCCATTGCTTCTGGCAGATTACATCCGTTGGGTGCATTAGTATTTGCTAGTGTTTTATTATGCGGTTCACTTATAGCTGCATTTATAGCAGAGCCTTGGCTTAGCCTGTTACTTTTCGGATATTTTGTGGTGAATGTAGCATATTCTGTGAAGTTAAAACAGATTGTGATCATTGACATTATGGTCATTGCTTTTGGGTTTGTTTTGCGGGCCATAGGGGGAGGATTAGCTATTAATGTTTCTTTTACTCCCTGGTTTTTAATTTGCACCATGCTATTGGCTTTATTTTTAGCCATCAGCAAGCGCAGACATGAGCTATATTTGCTTAGTCATCATAAAGGTGAACACCGCAAGGTATTAGAACAATATTCTCCTGCATTATTGGATCAATTAAATAGTATTGTTACTACAGCGGCGATTATGAGCTATTCTTTATTTACCTTTACATCAGGCCATACTATTCATCTAATGTGGACCATTCCTCTCGTCATGTATGGAATTTTTCGCTATTTGTATTTAATTCATATAGAAGGACAAGGGGGAAGACCCGAAAAAGTATTGGTAGAAGATAGTCATATTTTAGGCACTGTTTTATTGTTCGCTGTTATGGTTGTGACTATTTTATATTACTTTGAGTAAAAATCCCAATGAAATTTAGTAGTGAGGTAATATATAAATGAAAGATTTACTATTAATTCTCATCTCCGTAACCATTGGTGCAGTAGGTCAAATTGCCTTTAAATTAGGTGCCATGCAAATGGTTCAAAATCCTGGTGTTACAATAATAGAAAAAATAAAATGGCCGTTACAATAATAGAAAAAATAAAATGGCCGATTGTGCTAGGACTATTTTTGTATGGTATTAGCACAATTCTATGGATTATGGCTTTGAAAAAAGTAGAACTTAGTTATGCCTATCCTATGGTAAGTTTAGGCTATATTCTAGTGTTTATTGCCTCCTATTTTATTTTTCATGAACCCATAAACTGGCTAAGGATGGGTGGAATGCTCTTTATTATAGCAGGTATTACCTTAGTAGCCAGATCCTAGGAGGTTGTTACATTGGATTATAAATATGCCGTAATACCTGTTATTGCTTGGTTCGTAGCTGGTACAGTTAAATTTATCGTAAATTATATTCGTTTTCGCAGAGAGGCTGTTACTTTAATTGGTAATGGGGGATTTCCAAGCACTCATACTACTGTCATTAGCAGTACAGTCTTTTTTATTGGTTTATCAGAAGGAATCAATCAGCCAATATTTAGCTTGGGCGTAGCAGTGCTTATGATTACCATGTTTGATGCAATGGGGATCAGGCGGGCATTAGGAAAACAGGCTGCGATGATCAATCAGCATATAGGACCTCATCAAATTACAAAACCATTAAGAGAGCGGCAGGGGCATACTCCCGTTGAAGTATTGGGGGGGCTTATAGTAGGATTCTTATTGGCTTTTGTTTTTTATCGTATGTAACAGATTCAGTTGGGAGGAAATATATGATAGGAAGCTTTTCTTTTATATTAGGGCTAACCTTATTGTCCTTTATGTTTTTTATTTTAGCGCTATCAGCTATTGGATTTGGAATGGGCATACCCTTGCTGACCATTCATTTATGGCTGTCAGCCGCTGGTAGTCTTATCTTTGTTTTTATTAGTGGAATTTTTTATAAAAAAGAAAATAACTGGAAATGGCTTTTTAGTATAGGGAGTCTGTCCGTATTGTTAATGTACTTTTTTATGTTGGTAAGTGGTTTGTTTTATGATATTTCCTATGATGGGCAAGTGTATCATCAAGAAGCAGTCATACAACTGGTTAATCACTGGAATCCTTTTCAGCAGTATTTGACAAAAGAACAGTCCCAATCTGCTGTGCTGCTAAATCACTATGCAAAAGGGCCATGGATCTATGAAGCGGCCTTATATACGGTAACAGGACAAATCGAACAGAGCAAAGCCTTCAATTTTCTATTGATCACAGCATCTTTTCTATTAACGTTTTCTGCGTTACAGAATAGTCAGAGATATAGTGTAAACCAAGCCATATTTTTTAGCTTGCTATTGGCTTTTAATCCGGTAAGCATTTATCAATCCCTAAGCTTTTACATCGATGGACAACTGGCATCTTTATTATTATGTTTACTGGCTTTGTCTTACCAAATGATCAGGCAGTATGATATATTTGTTTTAGCTGGTTTTATCATGAGCATTGGTTTGTTGGTGAATGTAAAATTTACCGGTATCGTATATGCCGTTGCCTGTATAGGGTTACTG
>JARBUM010000138.1 GCA_029239675.1 Pelosinus sp.
AGATTTACAATGGATTTCCCTCTTAATGTGGGTACTTTTTTTATATCCCGATCAATAATTCCTTTCATTTGGCTTGCTGTTTCTAAAATTAATTCCATCTCAGAAACTGTCATGGTTTCAAGACCTAAGATATCTTTTCCACGTAATGATATTTGGCGTTTACTCATAGCCACTCCTCCTTATATATAAAAACTCCTTACCATGTGAGCAAGGAGTTTCAAGGCGACAAGATAGACTTGTGACCGAACAAACATCCTTGCCAAACTCTCTGGATTAGCTTAAAGGATAGTATTTGTATTTTCCCAATAGAATACGCCCTACTATTATTAACTGCAATGAATAATTTATATTTATGCATGTTTTATTTATATATATACTACCAAATAAATGAAATAGTTGTCAATCCTTTTAAACAAACATAAAAAAGCCTTCTCACGTGATGACGCAAGAAGGCATAAATATACACTACTTTATTCAATGTCTCCTTTGCAGCCTCACAGGACCACTTTAAAGGCAGTATTCTATTGGATTTATCATATCAAAGCAGCTTATGTTTGTCAATATTTATCCTTTGAATAATTTGAAGCTGAGTATAAATATAAATATTAAAAATCAATTATCGATGGCGGAAGCGAAATAACACTAAACAATGTCGTCCTTTATGCCGCTCTAACAGGATGCTTGATCAAGGAAACTTGAGATGATAGAACATAAAGAAAAGCTCTGAAACCCAACGCAGACGGGATTCAAAAATTTCCCAACTTCCGGCGTACTGAAATAGAGGCCGTCTTAAAAGCGATTTTAGCTTTTTAGACGACCTCTATTTATTATCCTATTGTATATATTTTAAGTTACATATAGTTATATGTTATCAATTTGCCATTGAATAGGTTTCTTTCCCTTGGAAACTAAAATAGTATTGGTTGTAGAAAAAGGTTTACTTTTAAAGAAGCCTCTGCTTGCAGATAATGGACTAGGATGAACCGATTTAATAATATAGTGCTTTGAACTCGTAATTAAACTCGTCTTAGATTGGGCATTGCTCCCCCATAGGATAAAAACAATGGGTTCCTCTCTTCGATTCAATAAACTGATTATTTTATCTGTAACCTGCTCCCATCCCATATTGCGATGAGAATTCGCTTGTCCCTCTATAACAGTAAGAACGGTATTGAGTAGCAATACTCCCTGATCTGCCCATTTTTTGAGATAGCCATTATTCGGTATATAGCAATTTACATCATCTTTCAACTCTTTATAAATATTCATCAAAGACGGCGGCGGCTTAATCCCGGGTTTTACCGAAAAGCTAAGTCCATGAGCTTGATCAGGTCCATGATATGGATCTTGGCCTAATATCACCACTTTCACATCTTGATAAGCCGTGTAATGAAGAGCATTAAAAATATCATATTTATCGGGATAAACCATCTTTGTCTGATATTCTTGAATTAAAAATTGTCTCAAATTTAAATAATAATCTTTTTCAAATTCTTCTTTAAGCAAATCCTGCCAGTCATTTTTAAACATTATCATCTTTTATCACCACGATTAATTATATCATACTTAAAAAGTTAATAATACATTTGAAGCGTAATACCTTAACTACACTGACTTTCGATTGCTCTAGCCATAATTCATTATTATATGAAATATTCCTGCATTCTAACAGTACTAAAGCAAGATAGTATTTTGTGCATAATAAAAAAAGCCTCTAGAAAAATTCCTAGAGACCTGTCTTTATAGGTTTGGTGCGGTAGAATGGATTTGAACCATCACGAGGTTGCCCCCGCCAGCCCCTCAAGCTGGTGCGTCTGCCGTTCCGCCACTACCGCAAATGAAATATGCCAGGCATATTTTGTTTAACAAGATAAATCATTCTAAAGTTGGTGCGGTCGAGAGGACTTGAACCTCCATGAAGTTTCCCTCACTAGAACCTGAATCTAGCGCGTCTGCCATTCCGCCACGACCGCATAGCAAGACACTTCAAACTAACTTTATATGGGTTTAACTTGCCGACAAATACTATTATACCTTCTCATAATAAAATGTCAACAAGATAATCAAACTTTTCTCTATTTCAATTATGAAACAACAGTTTTTTATAAATTATATTCTTTGTATCTTCTACTTTCCTATGAACCCCCACTGCCAGGCATTCCATAAATTGCCTGACGGAGTTGGATTTGCATGATAATTAACAACCGTATCTTTTACCACATCAATATTATTCCTAAAATAGAGTGGTACAATCGGGCATTCCTGTAAAATTAAATCCTGAATCCTAAAATATATTTGTTTGCGTTTTTCTATATCCGCCGTGCGAATTCCTTGATCTGTCAAGGAATCAACTTCTGCATTTCGCCAGCCAGGGTAATTTTGACCTTCATATTGATTATTTGCATTAGGGATCGCCTTAGAGTTCCACAAATTAAAATTATTTGGATCGATGCCAGCAACCCAAGCATACATGGCTGTTTCAAATCGACGATTTTTTAGAATGTCATCAAAGAACATCTTCCTATCCACCATTTTCACATCTACTTGAATACCCACTTCTTTCAACTGGCTGGATATGGCTTGTGCTACCAGCTCCCGTGTTTTAGTCCCAGTGGGTACGCTGAGTGAAAAAGCCAGCTTACGTCCATCTTTAGCAAAGATTCCATCAGTCCCTTCCTTCCATCCGGCTTGAACTAATAGATCACGAGCCGCCCCAACATCGCGAACAACCTGTTTAGCTGTTGGATTATATCCCCAAGACAGAGGCGACTGATCACCTGCGGCTGGACTAGCTGAATTCTTCAATACATTGGCGATTATAGCCTGCTTGTCTATTCCTAAAGAAATGGCTTGCCGTACCTTTATATCTTGAAATAAGATATTATCCAAATTAAAATCAAAATGTTCCCAAATCATATTAGGAGTATTAATAACCTTTATACCCCCAATACCTTTTACTTGCTCGCTTTGAGAAAAAGGTATATTGGTGATGACATCTAATGCGCCAACCTTTAGTTGAGTCAACATAATATTATTATCAGGAATCACCTTATAGAGGATGGAATTAAGATTGGGCTTGCCACGATAATAAGCCGCATTGGCCTCTAGTACAATAGCTTCGGCCAGGCGCCACTCTTTCATTTTAAAAGGTCCTGTACCAATTGGCGCTCGGTTAAAAGAGGACTTATTAATATCCTCGAATTCCAAGATATGTTTTGGCAGGATACTGGTAAATAAGGTTAAATGGGGTGCATAATACTCTTTAAAGCGTACAATCACGGTATAGCTATCAGGAGTATCGATTGCTGCAATTTTATCATAACCAGTTCTAGATATTACACTCACTTTTGAATTCATAATTGTTTGCCAAGTAAACTTAACATCCTCCGCAGTGAAAGCTTTACCATCATGCCAAGTTACACCAGGACGCAGTTTATATTTTACAGTTAGACCATCCTGGCTCACTCCGCCATTTTGCAAAGTAGGAACTTCAAGTGCTAAATCTGGCAGCCATTCCCCTTTATCATCGTTTACTATCAAGCCACTGAAAATTAAACTACTTACTTCAGCAGTTGCTAATAGGTCTGATAATAATGGATTTAATGTATTAGGTTCTTGCAGACCACCATACACCAGTTGCCCACCTGGCTTGATTTCATTTTTTTGAGAATTTGGCAAGGATTTTGAACTGCAACCACTTACTAACATGATAATCATCATCAGAAATACTATAGTACTATATCCACGGCCAAACATCCTTACCGCTCTTTTCTCACGGAATACGTTACTTACCTCATGTTTTACTGACATTGGTTTCTCATATCGCAAAGCTACCGCTCCTCTATCTGCTATATAACTCTTGATAGCGTTTCTTACTGTATAAAACTCGATCTACATATTTTTTAGTTTCACCAAAGGGAATTTTCTCAGCGTTATTAAATGACATCGTCCACCCATACTGCTCCATCCATTGCTTAACATTACCTCTACCACCATTATAAGCAGCTAACATCAGTACTTCATTGCCTTTAAACTCTTTTTTTAAGGATGCTAAATACCATGTTCCCATACTAATGTTTGTTTCAGGATTTTCTAACTGTTTTATCGTAAAATTGGGTTTTTCCATCTGCTCAGCTACCCATTTAGCAGTTTCAGGCATCATCTGCATTAATCCTGAAGCACCTTTAGGTGACATGGCTTGGGTATTAAATTTACTTTCCGTTCGTATCACACCAGCAACAAGGAAGGGATCTAGTTCTCTTTCCAAGGCATAGCGATACACAATATCCTGATAAGGAAAAGGATATACATATTTTTTTTGAAACCAATCTGTATTGTATACCCCATATCCAATTGTTGCCAGTATTAATATACTTAACACCAGGACTTTCATCCAGGTTAAATTCCGCAAAACAAATCACTCCGTTGTTATATTAGTAGGTATCATCCTACAAAATTCTACTCAAAATGCGAAGAAAGTAGAACAACTAAACTTCCTCTACTCTAAAATATTCATTTTTGCACATACGTTGTGCCATGCGCTTTTTACTTGCTGTTTCGTATTTGCTAAATCCAAGGTATTATCAATTACTACATGAGACCTTTCCGCCTTTTCAGTTAGATTGAGTTGGGAATTTATTCGATCCATGGCCTCTCTAGTAGTGAATTGATTCCGTGAGATCAGCCTAGAAATCTGCACTTCTGGTTCAACATATACCACCCATATTTCATCAACCCTATGCTGCCAACCTGCTTCGAATAATAATGGTACATCAATAACAACAATCTGATAACCAAGTTGTTCCGCTTTTTCAATACTATTATCTACTTGCATTTCAATATAGGGATGAATTATCTTCTCTAAACAGGATCGCTCTTCCTGATTTTGAAATATGATATCTCCTAAGTTTTTTCGATTCACATTTCCATCCGGCAGCATGATCTCATTGCCAAAATGAGCCGCAATGGCAAGCAAGGCAGGTTGCCCTGGCATAACAACAGCGTGGGCTATTTTATCTGTATCAATTATGTAAGCTCCCAATTCAGTCAACATAGCACTTACTGTACTTTTACCACTTGCAATACCACCTGTTAAGCCGATAATATACATAAGCGCTCCTCCCACAATCTCTACTTATCTTTGGCAAGTTGGACAAAAATGAGTTCCACGCCCGGATACTTCTTTCCATACGATAGGTGTGCCACAAGAATAGCAAGGCTCAGCCTTACGGCCATACACTTTTAAATGATGCTGATGACTGCCACTTTTACCCTCCCCATCACGATAATCACGAAAAGTGGTACCACCATGCTCTATCCCATCTGCTATTACCTTATTAATGGCATGAAATAATTTTTCATTTTCACTTTCACTCAAACTGCTGGCAATACGTTCTGGATGAATACCTGCAATAGCCATGCTTTCATCCACATAAATATTACCTAACCCACCAATATATTTTTGATTTAGCAATACAGCCTTAATTTTACCATGGTGCTTTTTTAACATCTCATTTAAATACAACAATGAAAATTCAAGAGTCAGCGGTTCTGGTCCCATGGCAGCAAGTCCAGTAATACGCCACAATTCATCAAGAGGCATCAGGTACAAGGTTCCTAATGTACGGGTATCCGCATATACCAATAAATCCTCATTATCTAATTTAAATATAATACGAGTAAATTTATCTTTTTCTATGCCACGTGTGACATACTGCAACCGCCCCGTCATGCGAAGATGTATGACCAACACTTGATTATCATCTAAATGAAACAATAGATATTTACCTTTTCTGGCTACAGTTACAATTGTTCGGTTTGTCAATACAGCTTGGAATTCAGCAGCCGAGGGCCATTTCACCAATCGCGCTAACAAAAATTCAACTTCTATAATTTTGCGTCCTGATAGTTTATCGACAAGACTGCGCCTAATGATTTCTACTTCTGGCATTTCTGGCATACGAGACCTCCTGGTTCACGTTATCCTACTATTTCGCATCTGCCCAATTTTTTCCTACATTTACATCTACCTCTAATGGCACTTTCAAGGAAACACTTTGTTCCATTGCTTCCTTGACAATTTTAGCGACTTGCTCCACTTCATGAGCAGGCACTTCCAATACCAACTCATCGTGTACTTGCAATAAAATACGACTCT
>JARBUM010000139.1 GCA_029239675.1 Pelosinus sp.
TCTTACTATGGGGAATGCTTTTGTGGGGCATTTTAACAACGGAGAGACGCAAGTCATCATTGATGAGAGTGTGCGCGGTAAAGATGTATTTATTGTGCAGCCTACTTCTAATCCTGTGAATGACAGCATGATGGAACTTTTAATTATGGTAGATGCTGCGAAACGGGCTTCGGCGCGCACAGTTACAGCGGTAATTCCTTATTATGCTTATGCGAGACAAGATCGCAAAACTCGAGGACGTGAGCCTATTTCTGCTAAGCTCATTGCCAACTTGCTGACGACAGCTGGAGTTAATCGTGTTGTTACAGTGGACTTGCATGCTGGCCAAATTCAGGGGTTCTTTGATATTCCTGTGGACCATCTGCCTGGTGTGCCATTGTTAGCTGATTATGTTCGTTCTAAAAACTTGGACGATTTGATTGTTGTCTCTCCAGATTTAGGTGGCGTTACTCGTGCTAGACAGTTGGCGGATAGGCTGCACGCACCCATTGCCATTATTGAAAAGCGTCGTCCTATGCCCGGTGTGGCAGAGGTAATGAATCTGATCGGTAATGTTGAGGGTAGAACTGCTGTTATGGTTGATGACATTGTGGATACGGCTGGATCTTTGACAGAGGGTGCCAATGCTTTAATGAAATTTGGTGCAAAAGAGGTATATGCTTGCTGTACTCATGCTGTTCTTAGTGAGCCAGCGATAACTCGTCTTGAGGCATCAGCGATTAAAGAATTAGTAATTACCAATACCATTCCTTTACCACCAGAAAAGGAGAACCCTAAAATCAAGGTATTATCCATTGCACCTCTTTTAGGTGAAGCTATTCTTAGGATTTTTGGTGAACTTCCAGTTAGTAGAATGTTCGACGAATAAGTTATATAACAGAGTAAAACAGGACGCACTATGCGTCCTGTTTTTTAATAGTATGGTAGAAAAATGAAAAAATGTTAACCGCGAAGGTACGAAGTTGTATGAAGGACACGAAGGGGTTATGATAAACTTAACGTTGAGTTCTTCGTTCACGCGTAAGCATCCTCGCATCTTCGTGTTTCAAATCGTTTTTCCTATGTTTGTTCTCTGCTTATCATATGATATAATTCCATTAAGGCTGGTGATGCTAATGGTACAGGAAAAAATAAATAAAGAATTAGAAATAAATATAGAGCAGGCTAGACTATCTGATATTCCGGGAATCGCAGCCTTGTTTACAGAAAGTTTTGATGAGAGCGTACGGCATCATTGTGGTGGCATTTTACCGAGACCTCAGGCCATGCAGGATGTATTTACTTTAGTATACCAAGCAGAACCTCAGGCAGCACTGGTGGCTCGTACTCTATCAGGGAAGATAGTTGGTTATTGCTTTGCCCCCACTCAATTAACAAACTTATGGTTTCGAGCAATATGGAGTGGTCAGTTGATAAAATGGGCTTGGCGCTGGCTTACCGGGAAATATGGTTTTGGCTTGCATCCTGTAAAGGTGATTGTCATGAATAAAATAGCCTTCCTCTCTTCTGCGGTTACTCCCACGCAAAAGGCTAATGCTCGGATCCTATCTATTGCTGTTGCAGCTGAGTCTCGAGGACAAGGAGTAGCGGGACGGCTTTTAGGTAAAGCAATAGAGTACTTTTCTTTTAGGAAAGCTAAACTGGTGCGTTTGGAAGTGCGGCCTAATAATGCTGTTGCCATTGCGTTATATAAGAAATGGAATTTTGTCCTGACAGGTTATACCCAGGACTCTCAAGGCAAGTGGTTAATTATGTATAAGGAAATGGAGCGTCATGATGTTTGATATAAAAATACGTTTGATTAATATGCTAGGGCTATTAACCATCATCGTATTAATTGGTTTAGTATTAGATTATCGTAATATTATAAAACGGCCAATGCGTATAGGCATGGGCTTGGCTATGCTTGGAATTACTGCTGGTATCTTTTTGACACTTAGTGCTGTTCTACCAGAAAATCATGTTTTCGGCAGGGTTTTCTCTAATAAAGAGACCACGCAGAAGGTGGTAGCTCTTACCTTTGATGATGGTCCCTATCCGCCTTATACAGGGCAAGTATTAGATGTGCTGAAAGAGTATCATGTGCCTGCGACCTTTTTTGTTGTAGGGCAAAATGTTGAGAAATATCCTGAACTGGTAAAGCGTATTTCGGTTGAGGGGCACCAATTAGGAAATCATACCTATCATCACGTTGATTTACTAAAGGTTGATCGGAAAGTCATTGCTGAGGAAATAGATAACACTAATAAAGCGATTGTGGCAGCGACGGGCATCAGTCCCCATCTTATGAGACCGCCCCATGGCTTTCGTGATCCTGCAGTTATGGAGATGATGGCAGAGCGCAACCTGAAGGTTGTGGAGTGGTCTGTTATGAGTCGTGATTGGACCAATCCGGGAGTGGATGTGATTGTGGAGCGTACCGTAAATAAAGTAAAAAATGGCTCCATTGTTCTTCTCCATGATGGTGATGGTATAACGTCTCAGGCTTCTCGTATGCAAAGTGTGGAAGCGACAAGGCGTATCATTCAGATTCTATCGGCTCAAGGGTATCGTTTTGTGACGGTAGATGAAATTCTAGATAAAACGGAGGACGTTAAAGGGTGAAAATAGTAGTAGGTCTTGGTAATCCAGGACAGCAATACAGTACTACTCGTCATAATATAGGGTTTATGGCGGTAGACGAACTAGCTCGCCGCTGGGGTATTAATGGATGGAAAAGTCGTAAAGAGGCATTGATTGCTGAACATCGTGGAAAAGAGACGGTTTTACTTGTTAAGCCTCAGACTTATATGAATTTAAGTGGCGTAGCGGTAGGGGAATTAGCACGCTGGTATAAAGTGGCAGTAGAAGATATCATTATTATTTTTGATGATATGGATTTGCCTACAGGTCGTTTGCGTTTGCGAATGAAGGGTGGATCGGGAGGGCATCGAGGTATTGAATCTTTATTAACTCATTTGGAGAAAGACTCCTTTCCCAGGGTTCGTGTAGGTATTGGTCGCCCTCCTACAGGCTGGCAGGTAGTGGATTATGTCCTAAGCTCTTTTACTGCTGAGGAACAACCTTTACTAAGAGAGGCTATTGATAAGGCTGCTGAGGCAACGGAAAGCATTATTGATCAAGGTATGAATAAGGCTATGAATTTGCATAATAAGTGATAAAAGAACAAGAAGAAACAAGCTTAGTATGATTTATAAAATTTTATGAACCACAAAGACACAATGCCGCTAATGTGGCACACAAAGGAGAGCGCAAAAGGATTATAAATAGCACCCTTTGTGTCCTTTGTGCCTTTGTGGTTAAAAAATACTGAAACACGAAGAACACAAGGAAGAGTTTATCATAACCCTTCTTTGTGTTCTTCGTGTCTGCGTAGGCATCTTCACATTTTCGCGTTTCAAACTGCCTTCATTATGTCGGAAGATCTAACCGTAGAGGCGCAGAGTGTGCAGAGGGGGATTTTAACCTTATCCATCCCGTCTCTGTGTTCTCTGCGCCTCTGTGGTTAAAAAGAATGTATTAACATTTTCCCTATTTTATAACCAATACAGGTATTTTTGAGTAGGTTACGAGTTTGTGGGCGACGCTGCCTAATAATAAAGCGCCGAAGCCGCCGTAACCCCGGGTGCCGCAAATAATGATATCAGCATCAACTTTCTTAGCATACTTCATAATGGCGTCAGCAGGGTTTCCTTCTAAGATGACTACTTTAGCTGATAAATTGTGCTCTGCATAAAGAGATTGAGCCAATTCTGTCAGTTCGTCCATGTGAGCACGACGAGATCTTTCCAATTCTACAACATTAGAAGCTGTTTCAATTGCTAGTAGCGCCATAGATTCAAAAATAGTAGTAATGTGTGTTTGTGCTCCATTTTCTTTGGCAAAGTCAATAGTCCATTGCAATGCTTTGTTACTACCATCGGATCCGTCAAAGGCTAAGACTATGTTTTTAATAGACATACCAAGACCTCCCTTATAGTAATACATAGGATTTCTTCATTGGTAGAAGAAGTCCTTTTTCCATGGGGAATTATTTCCACTCTTTAATTTGAATTTTATTGATAAGTTGATTGACTGCTGTCAGGGAAGCAGCTTGGGTACCAGGTAACATAACAGATGCGCCGGCAGACGCAGTGGCCAAACAGACGCTGTCAGTAAGGGATAAGCTACGTGCTTGTCCGATACTAAAGCCTGCAACAAAAGCATCTCCTGCTCCTACGGTGCTGCTGACGGGTACGCTGGGGGCCTTGGCTCTTAAGATTTGCTGGCAATTGCCAACCAAAGCACCCTTCTCACCTAGAGAAATAGCGACTTGAGAAATTCCCTGGTTGAGTAATTCTTTTACGGCACCTAAGATGTCTTTATCAGATTCCATAGGTGCATGCATGAGCTGACTTAGCTCTGGTAAATTGGGCTTGACGGCGAAGGGACGGGCGGCAATGCCGGCAGCCAGTGCCGGACCACTAGTGTCTAAAATGACGTTGCAATCATAGGAATGCAACATTTGAATGAATGTCGCATAGGTGTCCGTGGGAATTGCTGGCGGTAGGCTGCCAGAAAATACAAACCATTTGTGTTTAACGGCTAATTTTTGTAATGTAATTTGGAGATTTTCTAAGTCTTTTTTAGTTGGTGTAATTCCAGGGAAGTTTAGTTCACTCACTACATCCGTTTCGCTATCTGCAATTTTGATGTTTACACGGTTTTCGCCTAATGTATCCACAAAATGGTCAAGAATACTTTCGTGCCTAAAATACTCTTGAAAAGGTTCAGCATTTTTTTTGCCTAAAAATCCTGTTACAAGGACTGGGTGGTTAAGGGCACTTATAACTTTGGCCACGTTAATCCCTTTACCGCCAGGGTCAGTGCGTTCATTTTCCACGCGATTGACCTTTCCAAGAGTAAAATTAGGTAGATACAATGTTCGATCGAGGGCTGGATTTAAGGTGACAGTTACTATAGGCACAATCCGATTCAATACCATCCCTCCTTTAGGTAGTTTCAGAAATAAAAACGTGGGTATGGCCACGTAGACATTCCAAGATATCTTTATTAATATTGCTATCTGTAATAATCATGGATAGTTCGTCTAAATTGCAAATCTTAGAAAAGGCTTTTTTCTCAAACTTAGAATGGTCAGCTACCAATATTTTGGTTCTGCTAGCAGCTAACATAGCTCGTTTTGTTTCTGCTTCTGCTATATGTTGCGTGGTGACTCCTAAGGTATAGTCAATCCCATTGGCTGCTAGGAATACCTTGTCAAAGGAGAAGAGTTTGAGCATAGAATTAGTGAGCGGCCCAGTGAGAGAATGAAGGGACTTTTTCCATTCGCCACCTAGTAATAAAACTTCAATATCAGGTTCTTCGGCAAATACCAAAGCCACATCCATACAGTTTGTAGCAACGGTTATTTTTTTTCCGCATAATGCCCGGGCAATTTCTCGGGTAGTTGTACCAGCATCTAATAATATGGTTTCACCATCATTGACCATACTGGCAGCAAGTGCGGCAATCTCTCGTTTTTCATCTAAAAGAAATATCTCACGATCATGAAAGCTAAGTTCTGTTTCTAATTGGACGGAAACGGCGCCTCCGTGTGTTCGCTGAATGAGCCCTAAGTTTTCCAGCTCTTGCAAGTCACGGCGTATAGTAGCCTCGGATACGGCAAACAAAGAACTAAGTTCATTTACTTTAACGGGTTGTCTTGATTTGATCATTCGTAGAATTTTGTTGTGTCTTTCTTCAGCAAACATATCAGCACCTCAAAAAAGTCTGTATTTTCCCATTAATCAGTAATCTTATTTTATTATAAAAGCATTGAGTAGAAATGTAAATCATAAAGAAAACTAAGATTCAGGTGGATTTTTAACTCATCTGAATCTTAGTCGCTCTAAGAATCTCATCTTCTAGAAGTTGAGTTAAGAGCGACTTGGTCATAGATAAAGAGGATTACGAAAGAACATGGCTGGTTTCCAAATATTTAAAGTAATTTAGTAGAAAAACAATATTGCTTAGGATAAGTGGTTGTGCTATAATGATGTGGTAAAAGCTACAAGGTGCTTTAAAGTGAGGTGCAATAAATGAAAGATAAAATTCATCCAAATTATGGTGAATCAAAAGTAATGTGTGGTTGTGG
>JARBUM010000035.1 GCA_029239675.1 Pelosinus sp.
CCCTTGGACGACTATTTTATGAAAGGCAGGATGAGGCAGGGTGCTGGCTTGTAAGAAAGCTTGTTTTGTAAACAAGCTTAGGCGAGATAATAGTTGGGCTGAATCCTCATAATAGGCAACAAAATTGAGATCACCCCTTTCTTGATCCTCAGAAGCGTCGATGAAGTAATCTAATAATATATGTAAGCCACTAATCCAGGGAAAATAGGCTGAAGAAATGCTTGCTGCTATTTGAGGTGTAAGTCTTTTATCGCTGGCAGCAGCGCAGAGCATAAACATACCCAAGGTAGATCCTGTGGCAGCAGCAAATTCCCAATGAGTAATAAGGGGATAGTTTTCTAAATGCTGATCAATCCAAGTTAACATTTTTTCTTCTCGAACGTTAGGATCTAGGTGTTTATAAGTCTGTAAGTCACTATAAAGGCAGGCTAATTTTTGAATTTCTGGTTTTACAAGTTCATAAGACGGCAGCTTTTTTACTTGCTGTTGGCAAGTGATAACAAGCTTTCTAAGATAGTCGCCATCTTGTTTATAAGGGTAAAAAGCATAATAGTCCTGAGGAAGAACGTTAGGATCAAGAGCATCGGTCATTGCTTGGTGCAATTGCCGAAAGGCTTTTTCATCAATGACCCCAGCATTATCGCAAAGATTATCTAAATAATCACTAATGGTTTGCAGAGCTACGATGAGAGAGGTGAAGTCATTCCTGTGTACTCCGGGGTAGAGACTGTAAATGCTTCCTCCCTGACAATGAAATTTTTTATCTTTAATGCTGGAAAGGGCCTGCTCTTTGAGTTCTGGGCAGGCATGAGTTACGCCATGGGTTGACCAGTGATGCAGTTCTAGGTCGATTAAAGGAAATACTTTTTTTACAAAAGTGATAATTAATGGGAGTCCCCCTAGAACATTAAAAAAAGAATTCATTGTTGGCCTCCTGTTTGAGAATATAAGTTATTTTACGGTTTCAGAAAGTATAGCGCTTTTGCGATTCCCAGTAAGAACGACTAAGGCCTCTGCCTACGTCTGAGGACTTGCCACAAGCCAAGTCTTTTCTTATCATAGCTTGGATTTGGGAGTAAACGGTTAGAAGATAATTCCTCTGTTACATATTATAAGAGTTAAAAGTCAATTCAATACAATTCAAGATTGGTTTTTTACATATATAGTAACATCATAACATAAAAATTGTCTCCAAAATGTATACATGAATAACCTGGCAGGAATAATGTCCTCCATGGATAATATAAGCAGGGAAAGATACAATATTTTTTAAGGAGGCAGTTCATATTGGGTAAGAGAAGTTTGGCATTATTGTTGATGTTGGTATTTGCAACCAGTATAGCCCTTGTCGGATGTGGCGGGTCTAAAAGTACGAGTGGTGCGAATAGTGTTCTAGTATTTGCTCAGGGGTCAGATCCTCGGGGTCTTGATCCTGCTTATGTAGATGATGGCGAATCGGCAAAAATCATGATGCAGATTTTTGAAGGATTAGTACGTTATAAGCCGGGTAGTACAGAAGTTCAACCTTTATTGGCAACAGAATGGACCACGAGTGCTGATGGCAAGGAATGGACTTTTAAACTGCGTAAAGATGTAAAGTTTCATGATGGTACTGCCTTTAATGCTCAGGCTGTAAAGTTTAGCATTGAACGTCAGCTTCCCCCGAATCGCAAAGATGATATGCCCTATGCGGAATTCACTTTTGATGGAATTACTAAAGTAGAAGTGATTGATGACCTTACAGTAAAAATTATACTGGAAAAGCCTTCAGCTACGCTTTTAGCTAACTTGGCAATGGCTTTGGCTGCACCGATTGTCAGTCCAGAGGCTGTGAAAAAGCATGGAGATAAATTTATTGAAAATCCAGTAGGAACAGGCCCGTATAAATTTGTAAAATGGGATAAGGGACAACAAGTTGAATTAGTACAATTTGACGGCTATTGGGGAACGAAACCTAAAATGGCGAAAGTAGTTTATAAATTTACTAAGGAAAACTCTGTTCGTGCGGCGGATCTTATGACAGGTTCTACAGATATCATGGATGGTGTAGATATCAATGATATTAAAGCACTAGAAGCCAAAGGAATGACTGTGATTAAAACTCCTGGTATGAACATAAATTACATGGGTTTTTATACTTATAAAAAGCCTTTTGATAATCTAAAACTCAGAAAAGCAGTCAGTATGGCAATTAACCGCCAAAACTTAGTTGACTATCTGTATCAAGGTAATGCTCAGTTGCCTAATACTATGCTACCAAGCTTTATTCCTGGATACGCGAAAGAAGTAAAACCTTATGATTACAATATTGAAGAAGCTAAGAAGCTTTTAGCGGAAGCTGGTTACGCCAATGGATTTGAGTTTACGGCGATTACTTACTCCAATCCTCGTCCATACAATCCAGTAAATGGTGAAAAGCTGGCTGCTGCCATACAAGCAGATTTGGCTAAGATTGGTGTGAAAATGAATATAAAATCGTATCCATGGAAGGAATACAAACAAGTTCTTAATGATGGCGAAGGGGATGCCTACTTCTATGGTTGGATTGGTGACAATGGTGACCCAGATAACTTCTTGATGTTACTGGAAACAGCTAATATTAAAGGTAGTTTAAATTCATCCAAATACTCCAATCCTAAAATGGATGAATTGTTGGCCCAAGGGCGCACAACTCTTGACCCAGCCAAACGGGTAGCCATTTATACAGAAGCGCAAAAGATTGCGGCAGAAGATGCTCCTTGGGTGCTAATCAGCCACAGCATTGATATGGCGGCTCACCGTCCCAATGTGAAAGGATTCGCTCTACATCCAACTGGTGTACATTGGTTAGATATTGTAAGTAAATAAGAGCAAGCAGGCAAAAGGGTGGTTTCCTGGTGGAATCACCTTTTTGGATAAATTGAATAACAATGAACCGCTAAGACACAATACCGCTACTGCGGTACACAAAGGAATTTGCGGGAACTCGTTTATGAAAAATCTTTGTGTTCTTTGTGTATTAGCGGTTCAACTGTTTTTATCCTAGGAGGTGTTATAGAGTGCTTAAATACATTATCCGTAAATTGTTATTATTAATTCCCGTATTATTTGGTGTAACCTTAGCTACCTTTATGGTCATGCATTTATTTACAACAGATCCTACAGAAATTATTTTGGGTCAGCATGCTACTACTCAGCGAGTAGAAGCTTTGCGAGAAGAATTAGGGCTTAATAAACCCATTTATGTACAATTTGGTGATTATCTTTCCAATGCCTTGCAAGGGGATTTAGGAAAATCTGTAATTACGAAAACTTCGATTACTGATGAATTAATGCGACGCTTTCCAGCAACGGTAGAGTTGGCCCTAACGGCTATTTTTATTGCTACGATCATGGGTATTTTATTTGGGGTCATTTCAGCTGTGAAGCAAAATTCTATTTATGACTATGGAACCATGGTGACAGCTTTACTGGGAGTAAGTATGCCTATCTTTTGGTTAGGTTTGATGATGATTATTCTATTTTCTGTTATTCTAGGGTGGCTGCCAGCTTCTGGACGTATTGCAATTGGTATGCAGCCAGAAACGATTACTGGCTTATATCTGGTAGATGCCTTATTAACAGGTGATATGGGAGCTTTTGTGAATGCCTTTGAGCATTTAATAATGCCAGCCGTGGCTTTAGGGTCCTATTCTACAGCGATTATTGCTAGAATGACGAGGGCTACTATGCTAGAGACTATTCGCCAAGATTATATTCGCACTGCCAGGGCCAAAGGTCTGACGGAAAAGATAGTTATTTTTAAACATGCCTTGCGGAATGCTCTCATTCCAGTAGTAACGGTTATTGGACTGCAAATGGGAGCCTTATTAGGTGGGGCAGTATTAACGGAAACCGTATTTTCCTGGCCTGGAATTGGTTCTTATCTAGTAGAGGGTATAATGGTCTCGGATTACCCTCGGGTGCAAGGAGCTGTTTTGCTAGTAGGAACTATTTTTGTACTGGTTAATTTGCTGGTCGATGTGCTCTATAGTTATCTTGATCCTCGTATTCAACATATGTAGGTGGTGATGTAAAAACAATGGAAGCAAATATAGAAGTAAAAAAACAAATTAAAGCCAATGGACATGTACATGTAGATAAGGTAAAGGGGCCTTTTGCCGAATTTGTAGAACGTTTTATGAAATCGCGATCTGCCGTAATAGGACTAGGTATATTAATTGTATTAATTTGCTGTGCAGTCTTTGCTCCCATATTGGCGCCTTATAATCCTTATGAAAGTAACTTACCCATTGCTCTGCAGGCACCTAGTGCAGAACATATTTTAGGTGTTGATGAATTGGGACGGGATATTTTTTCCCGTATTTTATATGGAGCACAAGTATCTTTAGTAGTAGGTGTTGAGGCTGTGACCCTAGCTTTGTTTTTTGGGATTTTACTAGGAGCCTTGGCAGGATTTTACGGTGGTAAAGTGGATACAGCAATTATGGGTGTTATGGACGTCATGTTGTCTTTTCCTAGTATTTTATTAGCCCTGGCCTTTATGACGGTGTTAGGGCGGGGTATTGACAAGGCGGTCATTGCCATTGGAATTGTTTCCATTCCTCAGTATGCTCGTATTGTGCGAGGCAGTGTCTTATCGGTAAAGGAAAACGTATATGTTACCGCTGCTAGAGCTATTGGTAACAATGATAGACGGCTGATTTTTGTGCATATACTGCCCAATGTATTAGCACCGATTATTGTTAGGTCCACCATTGGTATTTCAGAAGCGATACTGGAAGCCGCTGCTCTAGGGTTTCTTGGTCTTGGTGTTATGCCTCCTACTGCTGAATGGGGAACCATGCTAGGTGCAGGGCGGCAGACTATTTTCAATGCACCCCATATTGTAACTTTTCCAGGGCTCGCTATCACTCTTACCGTTATGGCTTTCAATTTATTGGGGGACGGATTGCGTGATGTGCTGGATCCAAGGTTGAAATAGGAGGAACAGTATTAATATGCAGATACCTTTATTACAGATTAATCAATTGCAAACACATTTTCATATAGGTAAAAGGGTAGTTAAGGCGGTAGATGGCATCAGTATTAGCGTAAATCCAGGAGAAACCATGGCGTTAGTTGGTGAATCTGGCAGTGGAAAAAGCGTTACGGCGATGTCGATTATGCGTTTATTACCCGAGGCAATTACAAAAACCCAGGGAGAAATCTTGTTTGAAGGCCGTGACATGTTAAAAATGTCTATGGAAGAGATTAGAGACATTCGCGGCAAACATATTTCTATGATTTTTCAAGAGCCTATGACTTCTTTGAACCCTGCTTATACCATTGGTGAACAGATCTCTGAAGCTGTAAGGGTACATAGTAATGTGGATAAGAAAACTGCGTGGAATAAGGCTGTAGAAATGTTGGAACTGGTAGGCATTCCTGCAGCAGTCCAGCGAGCGAAGGAATATCCTCACCAAATGAGTGGAGGTATGAGGCAGAGGGTGATGATTGCGATTTCCTTGGTTTGTAACCCTCGTCTGCTGTTAGCAGATGAACCAACTACAGCTCTCGACGTAACTATTCAAGCACAGATTTTAGATTTGATTATAAAATTAGCCAAAGAGTTTAATACGGCACTGATTATGATTACTCATGACTTAGGAGTAGTAGCTGAGATTGCACAAAACATGGCAGTTATGTATGCTGGGCGCATTGTAGAACAAGGAAGGGTAGCGGATGTCTTCGCAAATCCTCATCATCCTTATACCGTTGGTTTAATGGACTCGATTCCTCGCCTAGATGGCGGTAAAAAACAACGGTTACATACCATTGAGGGTGTTGTTCCCGATCTGTCAGCATTGCCTATGGGGTGTACTTTTGCAGATCGCTGTGAATACGCCAAGGAAAAATGCCGTGAGGAATTTCCTGCAGTAAGAGTGCTAGCCAACGCTCGTCAGGTGGCCTGTCATTATCCCTTAGGAGGGATTGAATCATGAGTAAAGAGGAACATTTACTTACAGTACGTAATCTAAAAAAACATTTTCCCATTCGTGGTGGTTTGTTTGGCGGCCAGATTGGTACAGTGCAAGCAGTAGACGGTGTCTCCTTTACGATTAAACATGGGCAAACCTTAGGGCTTGTAGGTGAGTCGGGATGTGGTAAGTCTACTACTGGCATGTTAGTATTACGCCTTCTGGAAATGACTGCTGGTCAAGTGTTATTTCAAGGACAGGATGTAGGACAAATGAAGAAGCAGGAGTTAAGAGATTTTCGTCGTCATGCGCAAATCATTTTTCAGGATCCTTATGCTTCTTTGAATCCACGTATGTCAGTAGGGGATATTATTGCAGAACCCATGATGCTGCATGATATAGCCAGTGGTATAGAACGCACAAAGAAAGTGGAAGACTTGCTGAAGGTGGTAGGACTCGGGCCTCATCATGCCAGACGTTATCCACATGAGTTTTCTGGTGGACAACGGCAGAGAATTGGTATTGCCAGGGCCTTGGCAGTACAGCCTAAATTAATCGTGTGTGATGAGCCTGTATCGGCTTTAGATGTATCCATTCAGTCCCAGATACTTAATTTGTTAGTAGATTTACAGCAGGAGCTAGGGTTAGCATATTTATTTATCGCCCATGGCTTAAACGCAGTAAAACACATTTCAGATGAGATTGGCGTAATGTATTTAGGAAAAATGGTAGAACTTGGAGAGGGAGATGAGCTGATTCTAAATCCTCTGCACCCTTATACAAAGACTCTTATTTCTGCGATTCCTCAACCCCATCCTGGTGCTAAGAAAAATCGCATTATTTTGCAAGGCGATGTACCAAGTCCGGCAAATCCTCCTTCTGGTTGTCGGTTCCATACTCGATGTCCAGAGCAGATTGCCATATGCAGTCAAGAAGAACCGGAATTTCGTCAGGTACAGTCTCGCTTTGTAGCTTGCCATTTGGTGAAATAAAGAAGATAAGATCCAGGTGGAGTTTTTTAACTCCTCCTGGATCTTATCCGCGCGTATCAGGGACTATCGGATAAAGAAGAGGCACAGCATTTTTGCTGTGCCTCTTCTTTATATGGGGGCAGTTAAAACGATTAGCTCTCTACCCGTCTCTCGTTTAAACCATTTACTATGTTTTTTTACTGCTTGCAATTCTAATAACAGTTCATGTCTTGTTGTTAGAATTAATTGGCCTTGCTTTTTGGAGATTAAAGTTGTGACTTTTTCTACTCGACTCATTTGCGTGGTATCCAAACCTTCAGCTAGTGCTAGTAATAAGGCAAACTTGCGAGCTATTCGCCAGTTGTCTGCATCTAAGAATTCGTTATAGATTCTATTGTAAGAGTATTTTACAGAAGGACTATGATGCCAGCCGGCAATGACTGCTGCCATAATTTGTTCACGGTGAGAAAGGCCGAATAAACGAGCATTTTCGATTAAGTAAGCACTATGGCGAGCATGATCATAATAATTCACTTTAATACCAATATCATGTAATATAGCCGCTACTTTTAATAGTTTTCGGTTATTAGGATGTAAATCGAGTATTTCATGCCAATCATCAAAAAGGTCATTGGCTAGTTTAGTTACATGATAAGCATGCGTTGTATTTTCGCTGTAGAATAATAACATATTCTCTGTACTATGGGCAAGAGGGTCACTAATCAGTTCTGGTTGCCCAGTTTTTGAAAGATAGTGCTGGATGAATAAACCTTCCCTTACTCCACAACTGCTAATGATTAATTGTGTACTTTCGATCTTTTCAAATAAATTTTTGACAATGGCTAATCCGGAGATAATAATATCGGCACGTTCACTACTTAGTCCAGCGATTTTGCGACGCTGGGCACAGGTCATTTTAATAACGTCCTCCCATAAAGAGTGAAACGAGAGAGAGCTGGTACGGTAGTTGTGCAATTTGAGTAAAGGATAGTGGTTGCGTTTTTGTTCCATTTTACCAATACTGCGAGCAGTTCCACCAATGCCAATGAGCGGGAGCTTGAGGTTTTTCAGCCAAGGAACTTTAGCAAGTTCTTGGGAGATGAACTCATCAAGGGTCGTCAATTGGGCTTCACTGGCCTTATTTTCTAATTTAAAACGTTCTGTTAGTGTCACAGCTCCAAAAGGTAAACTAATCACTTTTTCAGCTTTACGATTTTTTATTAGGGTTAATTCCGTACTGCCGCCCCCTAAATCGAACAAAACGGCATCTGCAACATCAAGGGTATTAATTGCGCCTAAATAGCCTAACTTCGCTTCTGTTTCTCCGCTAATAATTTTAATGAAAATTCCTGTTTCTTTTTGAATCTTTTTTACAAACTCAGAACCGTTAAGAGCGTTGCGCAAAGCTGCTGTACCTACACCTACAATTTTATCTGTACGATGTATTTGACACATATGGGCAAAACTTTTGAGTAAGCTCATAGTACGAGCCATAGCTTCTGGTTGTAATTGGCGATCTTTATCTGCTTCTTGCCCTAAACGAACTGCATCTTTTTGATGATAAATTAAATTGTAGGAACCGTTGGAATAGATTTCTACAATAATCAGGCGAGCGGAGTTTGATCCTAAATCAATAATAGCAATACGCTGATTCATGAGTTCAGTTCTCCTTTTCGTAGCGTGTAAATCTTTATAAAAGTATGTATTAGCATTATTTATTAAAAATCCTCTGCCCATGCAGGAATTTATAAAAGATTCTTATGAAAAGATAATATTGGAATTCAGATAATTCAGAGAACTAATTGTTAAGTTATTGTAAAATCCCTCAAATACTGTTCTTAGAGTAGGGGAAACAGCAGGGAATACAAAGATTTGTGTCGAAAGTATTTTTTTACAATGATTTACAATGAAATTGAAACTAGATAAGTTTTAAACTCTAATATAGGCAGGGTGAAGCCATGTTTGATAAGAAGGAAAATTTTTTAAACAGAGAATTAAGCTGGCTGAAATTTAACCAACGGGTATTGGAAGAAGCCAATGATCCCGGAAAGCCTTTGCTAGAAAGATTAAAATTTGTTGCGATTACAAGTTCTAACTTAGACGAATTCTTCATGATTCGGGTTGCAGGGCTAAAGCAGCAAGTCGAGAGTGGTATTGCTAAGACAGATGCTGCAGGACTTAATGCAACAGAACAACTGAGGCTAATTGATGCAGATGTGCGAGAGATGGTACGACTACAGTATTATTATTTAAAGAAAATTCTTGGTGGCATACAAAATCATGCTATTTATTTGAGTGATGTAAACAGTTTATCTGTTAGCGGCCGACAGTGGGTAGAAAACTATTTTTATAATACGATTGATCCGTTATTAACTCCTTTAGCTGTTAATGCGAGTCATCCATTTCCTTTGTTGGCGAATCGCAGTCTAAATCTAGCGGTCTTGCTAAGTAAAGGCAAAGAAGATGTGCAGACTGCTATTCTTCCCGTGCCAAGTGTATTACCTAGAATGATAGAAGTACCTGACCAAGGTGTAGGTAAACAATTTGTATTATTAGAAGATATTATAAAAAATCACTGTGCTCATTTATTTTGCGGTTATAACATCAAAGATATTGTAGCCTTTCGAATTACGCGAAATTCAGATTTGCTAATTGATGGTGAAGGGGCCGAGGACTTGCTGGCAGAAATAAAAAAATCTTTGCGTCAGCGTAAACGGGGTGAGGCAGTTCGCTTAGAGATCAGCAAAACCAATAAGCCTTTGTTGAAAGAGTTCTTATTGGATATATTTAAGATGGATGAGCAAGACCTGTATGAAATTGCAGGGCCTATTGATGTTTCTTGTTTTATGAAAATCATTGATTTACCGGGTTATGATGATTTGCGTTATGAGTCCATTACGCCACAAATTCCTCGTGAACTAAAAGATGCAGAAGCTTTGTTCGATGTTATTCGGGAGAAAGATGTTTTGCTGCATCATCCTTATGAATCTTTTATGCCTGTAGTGAACTTTATTCGTCAGGCAGCGATTGATCCTAAGGTCTTAGCCATTAAGCAAACTTTATATAGAGTGAGCGGAAATTCTTCCATTGTCCGCGCCTTAGCGCAGGCCGCAGAAAATGGCAAACAAGTTACGGTTGTAGTAGAAGTTAGAGCGCGATTTGATGAAGAAAATAATATTTTATGGGCCAAACGCTTAGAAGAAGCTGGTTGTCATGTTATTTATGGATTATTAGGTTTCAAGATACACGCTAAAATGGCATTGGTTATAAGACAGGAAGAAACTTGTATTAAAAGATATGTTCATATGGGAACAGGTAACTATAATGGCATTACGGCTCGGATATATTCGGATATGAGCTTATTCACTGCCGATGAGAAGATTGGTGCTGATGCTTCTGATTTCTTTAATATGCTACTAGGCTACTCTGAACCGCTAGCTTGGAACAAATTAATAGTTGCACCTACTGGGTTAAGAGAAAGTCTGAAAGACATGATCGACCAAGAAATTGCTTTCGCTAAGTCCGGTAAAGGCGGGCATATTATTGCTAAAATGAATTCTTTATTGGATAAAGACATTATCCTTAAACTATATGAGGCTTCAAGTAAAGGAGTTAAAATTGAACTGATCGTTCGCGGTATTTGCGCTTTGATTCCAGGTCTTGAGCATGTGAGTCAGAATATTATGGTAAGAAGCATTGTGGGGCGGTTTTTAGAACATCATCGTATTTTATATTTTGCAAACGGTGGTAAGGAAAAAATCTATTTATCCAGCGCTGATTGGATGCACCGCAATTTAAGTGAAAGAGTGGAATTATTATTTCCCGTAGAAAATCAAGAAATCATGGTTCGTATAAAAAGCATCTTGCATCTTATGCTGAAAGATAATCGTAAAGCCTATATTATGAAAAGTGATGGAACCTATCGGCGGGTATATCGCCGAGGTAAAGTAGTAAATAGTCAGCAAAAATTATATCAAGAAGCGCAAGAAAGGTCTGGTCTGTTAGATTTTTAGTGCGAAGTAGTGTTTTTTCGTGAGAACCCTAATATTCTAAGGATTTGCCCCCAAAACCCATAGTTATCCCCATAGTTATTAACAAAAGCATAAAAAATGTGGATAACTATGGGGACATGCTAAGGTTTTTGCTTAAAAACAAAGGATTTTTAGGACTTTATTAGGAGAAAAGGTGTGGATAAAGTGATGTGGATAAAGTTATCCACATCACTTTATCTCTGTTATAAAACAATTTCAATAAAATTTCTTGACTTTATAGACATAACTATGGTAAGATATTTTTTGTCGACGGGACAAGGGTTCCATTGAAGAATGACTCCGTAGCCCAGCTGGATAGAGCGCTTGACTACGAATCAAGAGGTCGCAGGTTCGAATCCTGCCGGGGTCACCATTTTTTTGTTGCTTACTATATTTTGCGCCCGTAGCTCAGGCGGATAGAGCAACGGTTTCCTAAACCGTGTGCCGGTGGTTCGAGTCCTCCCGGGCGCACCATTGTTATTTGTGTGGTGAACCGGATATTGGATGATAATTATTATATGGGACTAGCATTAGAGGAAGCGCAAAAGGCTTATGAGATTGGTGAAGTACCAATTGGAGCCGTGCTTGTTATGGACGGCCAGGTAGTGGCTACAGGACATAATATGCGAGAAAATTGGCATGATGCTACAGCACATGCTGAAGTAATTGCTATTCGTGAAGCTTGTCAAAAGCTAGGACGATGGCGTTTAACTGGACTTACATTGTACGTTACGATAGAACCTTGCCCTATGTGTGCTGGTGCGTTAGTTATGAGCCGTATTGACCGTTTGGTTTACGGTAGTGCTGATGTTAAGGCGGGGGCAATTGAGTCAATTTTTAATATAGCACAAAATGATGCATTGAATCATTCTATGATGGTGACGTCAGGGATAAGAGCTCATGAATGTGCACAAATAATGAAAGATTTTTTCAAACAAAGGCGAAAAAAGAGTAACAATCATAAGATAGATGACTGAGACATTAGTATTGAAGTAGATCAGGTCACGGAGAGGTGGCTGAGCTGGTCGAAGGCGCTCGACTCGAAATCGAGTAGGCGGGAAACTGTCTCGTGGGTTCGAATCCCACCACCCTCTCCGCCATGAAGTGAATAATACCAGAAGTTATAGCTGCTTGCAGCGAAGACTTCTGGTTTTTTGTTGTTGGTAACAGTATTTTTGCAAAAAAAATGTAGTCGGACCTGTTTTTGACAGGTTCGACTATTTATTATAGATTTTTTTGTATTGTAGAGTTGTCTAGATTTTAGTTTAAGTGAATGTGTTATACGCTAGGAAGCATGCTTATGAGATCGATGCAATAATTGAATCCTCTAGCATTACTTGCTCCCATTTACTCAAATGATAGGCTCGGTAAATCAAATTAGAATTGCATTTATTAATACTTATGTTATAATTAATCTTATTAAAAATAATAAGATTAATAGCAGGGCTAGGAGGCGTTACGTTGTCTAGAAAAATGGAAAACTACCAAACATGGGTCAATATTATCACGGGATTATATTCGCTGATTATTTTAGAGCGTGAACCGGCTTACGGCCATAAGATAGCTGGGGAAATCAAGTGTCGAACTGGAGGAGCTATTTCGCCTAATTCCAATGCGTTATATCCGTTACTACGCAAAATGGAGGAGAGGGGTTATATTACTAGCAGCTGGGAGAAGCCTGATACACGAGGCAAGCGTATCTATAATATAACCGCGGAAGGAATTTCTCGTATACCAAGCTTGCGAGCTGAATTTCAACAAAGGCTGGAAGAAGCCGAAGTACGGCTGCAAATATTGCGCAGTGATTTATTGTCAAATAAAGAGGTGGATATACATGGATGCAAGCCTATTGCAAAAAAATAAGAGATTAATGTATATTGTTGGGATAATTATGCTTGCCTTGATTGGCGGTGGTATCTGGTGGTGGATTCATTATGCAGGTACAGTGTCTACAGATGACGCCAGAGTGAAAGGTACAATTGTGAATGTAAGCTCACGTGTGTCTGCACGTGTAGATGAATTATTAGTTAACGAAGGTGATCAAGTGCGGGCTGGGCAAGTTATTGCCAAGCTAGACAGCAAGCAATTGGAGGCGCAAGTCGCGCAAGCCAAGGCAAATCTGGCGGCAGGCCAGGCCAAATTGGCCGGTATTAAAGCTGGTAATCGTCCACAGCAAGTTGCAGAAGCCGCAGCCTCAGCTGACTCGGCTGAAGCAAATTTCTCTAATGCTCAAAAAGTGTATGAGCGTACTAAAGCACTTTATCATCAAGGTGCGCTATCAGCCCAGCAGATGGATGCGGCCCAAGCTGCTGTATCGATTGCTCAAGCACAGTATGCGGCTGCAAATCAGTCGGCTAGTTTGGCAGCGGAAGGCTCCCGACCGGAAGATATACAAGCGGCAACGGCACAAGTAGAGCAGGCAGCTGCTGGTTTGAAGAATGCGCAAATACAACTTGATAATGCGACCATAATAGCGCCAATTACAGGGATTATAGCGTTGCGATCGGTTAATATAGGCGAAAGCATTACTGTGGGGCAGCCTATGTTTAATATTGTTGATGATAAAGATGTGTGGGTTGCAGCGAATATTGACGAAACATATATTGGCAAAGTTCATGTTGGACAAAGTGCAACTTTTACAATTGACGCCTTTCCAGGTAAAACCTTCAAAGGAACAGTACGTGAGGTAGGTGCAGCAACTGGTTCCCAGTTTACACTCTTGCCCAATGAAAACACATCAGGTAACTATACTAAATTGACGCAAAAGCTACCAGTAAAAATAACTGCCTTGGAAATGAGTAATAATGAGTTGAAGCCAGGCATGTCCGCTATCATTCGCATTAATGCTCGTTCTTAATAAGAGGTGCAAAATGATGGAGAAATCCTTAAATAGCAATAAATATGCTGTACTCCTTATAGTAACCCTGGGTACAATGCTCAGTGCTTATGTGAGTAGTGCGGTAAATATCGCGTTACCGAACATAATGCAAGTCTTTGGTTTTACCATGGATTCAGTGGTATGGGTGTCATTGTCCTATATGTTGCCATATGGTTCAATCTTACCTATCACCGGAAAGTTAGGCGATCAATTTGGTCGTAAGCGCATGTATTTAATCGGTCTGACTATTTTCACCATAGCCACATTGTTAGTCGGTATAGCGTGGAATGGTACGGCACTTATTATCTTTCGTGTTATGCAGGGTATTGGTGCTGGTTTGTTATTTCCCAATTCGATGGCATTAGTATCTGATGCTTTCCCAGCTCAAGAGCGGGGGCAAGCATTAGGATTATGGGGGGCACTAGCTGCAGGGGGAAGTGCACTGGGGCCGACGGTTGGTGGCTTAATTGTTGAATATTTAGATTGGCGTCTCATATTCTATTCGATTTTGCCAGTTTCCATGGCATCGCTGTTTTTAGGAATCAAGATGCTGAAAGAATCGAAGGCAGATAGTGGTGGAGCCAAAATCGATTATGTAGGCGGAACGCTTTTGGTAGGAAGTCTAATATGCCTGCTGTTAGTGCTTAATCAAGGAGCAGACGAAGGGTGGACTTCGTTATATATCATCAGCTTACTAACAACAGCCATATTAAGCATGGTTGCTTTTATAGTAGTGGAAAGGCATATTGATCAGCCCATGGTCGATCTTTCCCTATTTAAAAATACTACTTTTACTGTTTCTAACATTGTCGGGTTCCTATCCTTTATGGCCATGTATGGCGGATTGTTTCTTTTGCCTTTTTATCTCCGTAACATTCAAGGCTTTACTGCTATTAAGGCGGGTATATCCATGCTGCCTCTTACTTTATCCCTGATTCTATTAGCACCATTAGGTGGTAAGCTAGCTAGCAAGTATGGCTCGAAAATCCCCGCATCCCTAGGCATGACGGTTATGACTTGCTCGTTATTCTCTTTTCGATTACTTGACGATCGTACGCCCTATTCCTCTATAGCAGTGGGACTCGTTGCAATGGGCGTGGGACTGGCCTTTACGATGGCGCCTCTTTCCAATGGAGTAATGGGCACATTGCCCAAAGATAAACTAGGGGTTGGCTCTGGTGTCTTTAATCTTTTTAAGAATATTGGGGGCGGTGTTGGAGTTGCAGTCATGGGTACATTGCTTGATAGTAGACAACTGCTGCATATTGACAAATATAAAGACTATATTGGTAATAGTTCCCAGGTAGCATCTCATGCGTTGAGTGTGTTGCAAAATAGTTTTGTTCACAAAGGATTTACCCTTGTGGAGTCAAAGGCTCTAGCACTAAATGTGTTACAGGGGATGGTATCGAAAAAAGCTGCCGTCGCGGCCTTTGAAGATGTATTTTTAGTAACAGCCATATTATGTGCCATTGGCATTATTCCTGCGCTTTTTATTCAGGATGGCAAAAAGAACACAACGTCTTCCATTAAATCGCAAGAGAAGGAACCCGCAGTGGCGGTGAGTTCTAATTGAAAAGTAGAAAATCCGTAAGCATGATGCTTACGGATTTTTTTTTTGTCTAAGTTAGCTCTTACTCTTAATATGTTGATAAAGCCGCTAACACAACGTAGGTGCATCGGCCACACAATAGGTGAGGCATACTTAGATTTTTTGAACTTGGTTCCTTGCTCGAAGAGAAGCATTTCTGTAATTAGATTCGTTTCAGTAGTCCCGTCTTGCACGTTTATTTGGATAAATCTCCATGCATAATTAATATTAATAGACATAAAATAATCATGTTTCTATTAATATTCAAGGAGGTAATAAATATGAACCATAATTCAAGCATAGGTTGCTCAGTAGCAGAATGTTCATTTCACTGTAAAGATGATGATTATTGCACTTTAGACAAGATTCAGGTAGTAAAACACGGTCACAAGGCAGTTACTATTGAATGTACAGACTGTGGGAGTTTCAAGAAAAGCTAATTAAGGGGTAACGTCAGTAATTTGGCAAAAACGTATATCAATAACTGAGCGGCTAGCACAATGCATGCTGGCCGCTCAGACTATAGAAAAAAGGGGGATTTTCAAACCATTATGGTTTCGAAGATCCCTTTTTTCCATAATTTGAGCTATCGTTTATCAGCGGTAGCTATTCACAATTTCGTTTAATCGACTGTATGGATGGGGGAGAGTTCTGAGAAGTGGTACGGCAGTCCATATTGGATTAATTGCAAGTTAAAGGGGTGAAGGACAGCAAGATTCGGCAATATGACTTGCAGGACTTTACTTTGTTGTGGTAAATAGAGTACATATAGATAGTGAAGAATAGAATGAAATTGGGGTGTATGTAAAGATGAATAAACATAAGGTAGTAATAACTGGCGGACTTATGTCTCCTGCTTTAGAGCGACTGCAGGAAGTTTGTGATGTTAGAAAGTGGGGAAAAACAGAACCCATTCCACGAGATGTTTTACTGGAATGGGCTTCAGAGGCTGAAGGTATTATTGCAAGTAATACGATTATTGTTGATGAAGAACTTTTGCAGCATGCGCCAAAACTGAAAGTGATTGCTCAAGCAGCAGTTGGCTATGACAATATAGAGATTGAAGCTTGTACTAAATATGGTATACCCTTTGGTAACACTCCAGGAGTGCTTGTTGCGGCTACTGCCGATTTAGCTTTTTCCTTGCTCTTATGTTCAGCGCGTCGAGTTCATGAGGGATGGGATTTTGTCAGGAATGGTTCTTGGGGCCAAGATCATAAAATGCCTTTTGGCATTGATATCGCGGGAAAAACATTAGGAATCGTTGGAATGGGACAGATTGGCGCCGCAGTTGCTCAAAGAGCAAGAGCTTTTGGCATGAATGTAATTTATTATAATCGTAATCGTCGACATGATGATGAAAGTATTGGTGCATCCTATCAGCCTTTTAATACTTTACTAGAAGTAGCCGATGCCATCATAGTGTTGACCCCTTTGTCTAAGGAGACTAGAGGTTCATTTGGTCGGGAACAGTTCCAGAAGATGAAATCTACAGCATACTTTATCAATGTATCACGAGGCCCAGTAGTAGATACAGATGCATTGCTAGAAGCTTTGCAAACGGGAGAAATAGCCTATGCAGCTCTTGATGTTACCGATCCAGAGCCATTACCAGAAGATCATCCCCTGTTAAAGCTTTCTAACATTCTTGTTACGCCTCATATTGGTAGTGCGACGATAGAAACACGTATTGCAATGGCGGAGCTTACCGTTGATAATCTTCTTGCAGGATTGGCAGATAAACCTCTGCCAGCTTGTGTGAATTCAGATAGGATAACTAGAAAGAATAAAGGGGTATTTTAAGTATAGAGTATTTAGAAAAGAAGATCCTGCTAAAATAGATGTCTGTGTTTTAGCAGGATTAATTATTAGATTAGAATACTCCATACATTTTGGCTCTATTTTTTTATATTCTATAATTAAGTGGGAGAACAAATCTTGAAAATACGAGAAATTGTTTTGACGGCTTTATTTATCGCACTAAGCTTTATTGGAGCAAACATAAAGGTTATGGGAAGCATTGCTTTTGATTCAATGCCAGGATTTTTGGGAGCATTATTGCTTGGTCCAACCTATGGCGCTTTCATTGGTGCAATTGGACACTTATTAACTGCATTAATATCTGGATTTCCATTATCATTTCCGGTTCACGTTATCATTATGATTAATATGGCGGCAACAATGGCAGTTTTTAGAGTTGTTTATTGTAAAGTAGCAAATGATAATGAGTTTTCCCTCAAAGGAATAATAGTGTCTGGAATATTGGGAGTTGCCATAAATGGACCAATATCGTTGCTTATGTTAGCTCCTTTGTTGTTACCTGTTATGGGGTTAACTGGAATTATTGCCTATTTGCCGATAGTTTCAGGTATCGCGATGATTAATATTGCGTTGGCATCTATTGTATACAAGTTATTACCCGATACTATAAAAAAGGCTAGGAAGAATGTATGCAAATAAGAAAAGTAAGAGATTTGACATTAATTGATTTGGGCCAGGAAAAAACAATAGTAATTGCTTGTGATAGTTGTGGGGGAGTCGGCATGAAAGAGTATGATGTTCTTAAGGTTTCTCCTTTTATAACTGGAAAATACACTGCAAGAGTTGCTATTTTAGAGATTTTGTGTTCAGGAGCAGATGTCGTTTGCTTGGCTAATACGATTTGTAATGAAATGGAAGTTACAGGTAAGGAAATCATACGAGGAATTGAGGAAGAATTAGAAGAAGCGGGCATTGGTAAAATCGTATTGACGGGAAGTACGGAAGAAAATTTTGCCACTTTTGCAACAGGCTTTGGTGTTACTGCTGTGGGACTTGTCGAAAATAAAAAACTGAAGGTGAATACAATTAGAGAGGAAGCCCTTCTAATTGCTATTGGTCAGCCAAAAGTTGGGAATGAGCTACTAAAAAGCAAAAAGGGAGATATCGCAACTTATAACTTGTTAAAGAAGTTGCTTGTATCTGAAAAAGTATATGAACTGGTTCCTGTTGGCTCTAAAGGAATAATGTTTGAGGCGCAACAATTAGCTCAAAATAATAACATGCAATTCATTTTAGATCGTAATCTAAGAATAGATATTCATAAATCTGCAGGACCAAGTACTGTGGTTATTGCAGCAATGGAAGATGTTTTCTTTCAGGAAATGGATCTTCCGGGAAGTGTGGAAGTCATTGGGAGAATTAGAGTATAAATTAACAAAAATCCTGCACTGTTTCATATTGGAAACGGTGCAGGATTTTTTGCGGAAACCGTACTAATCAAGTAGATCAATTGCGGTCATGGCCATGGCTTTTGCCCCTATCAGCAGTCGCTCCTGGGCATAAGGAGATCCTGTTGCGACTGCAAACTCTGGGGTGTGGGCTGCAAGATTGCTTCCGATGAAAATATCGGGATGGATGGTAGGTACCGCATGACTGACATTGCCCACATCGGTAGATCCATCCGCAGCTTTTGGTTCAAGTATGGTTACTTCTTCGCTAAGTAAGGTCATGTTATTTTTAAATAATTCCATTAGTTCAGGATTATTGACTAGCTCTTTAAACAAAGGCTCATAATGCAAGGTTTCAACGGTTGTATCAGTAGCAAGTGCAACACCATCGGCTAGTCGTCGTACTGCTGGAAGGACTGTTTCCTCCAAATAGCGAGATGATAAGGCTCGTATTGTGAATTTTCCTTCTGCTTCATCAGGAACAATGTTGGGAGCCGTTCCTCCCTTTGTAATAATTCCAGCTAGAATAGTCTCTTGCGTAAAAGTTTGACGCAAGGGTTTGATCCCCTGATAAAACATGATAAGGGCATCTAAGGCATTAACGCCTTTATTGGTTTTGTTGGCTACATGCCCTGCGCGCCCCCGAAAGGTGACTTTTAAGGGATGAGTGGCATAAGACGTACCACCGATGTTGTTGCTGTCAGCAGGATGAATAATCAGTGCTGCCCTTAACTCATCAAAAACACCGTCGGCTGCCATGGCAACTTTAGCCCCACTCGTTTCTTCCGCTGGACAACCAATGCAATAGGAAATAGCCCGGCCTTTCGCAACCTCTGCAAATGCAGCGGCGGCACCCCAGCTCATAGCAGCAATGAGATTGTGACCGCAGGCATGACCTAGTCCTGGTAAGGCATCATATTCAGCTAAAAAGGCAATTTTGGGCCCCGTGTTTCCTTTCGTAGCAATAAAAGCTGTTTCATAACCGCTAATATTTTGTTTGACAACAAATCCTTTACGCTCTGCCATTGTTTTGAGGCGCTGGGCTGCCTGGTATTCTTGCCCACCCAGCTCAGGATGTTTGTGCAAGAACAAGCTAATGTCTCTAAGTTCTGGTGCCATTGCATCTACTGCAGCTATCACTTGCTCTTTCCATACTTGTTTGTTCATCTGTCGCCCTCCTATATCAATATTCAGTCCGAAGTAGCTGTTTCGATAATTTCAAGCCCCTTTGAATGGGTATTTAATATTGCCATAACGCCTAATGGAAGGGTTGCTTTATCGGCAGTATGCCCGAAATACAAATGGGAAAGAACAGGCTTAGCTAAATGACCTAGACGATCCTGTAATACTTCTTGGACGGTGAAGCTAGGTGGATCATTTTCTAACTCGCAGTCGGTGCATACATCAAAAACAATCCCTGCTGCATCCTGTAGTTTGCCAGCTAGGAGTAATTGGGTCAGCATGCGGTCAAGGCGATAGGGGGCCTCAGCGACTTCTTCAAGGCAAAGAATTTTACCACGAGTATCAATTTCGTAAGGTGTTCCAAGGGTGGCGACAATAAGACTTAAGTTTCCTCCTGTCAAATATCCCTGCGCTTCTCCCGGTGCGATACATATGGGAGGTGCAGTTAGGGGAGGGTTCATTATAGGACCAAGGGGGGAGGGAGCCGTAATCGCTCGAGAAAAATAATCCCAGGTGTAATAAGGCAACCCTTTTGCCATATCAGACCCCACCATGGGGCCATGGAAGGTGACTAAACCTGTTCTCTGACCAATACTGGTATGTAGGGCTGTGATGTCACTGTAACCGACAAATACTTTAGGATGGGATTGGATTAGGTTATAATCTAAAAGTTCTAACAGCCGCATGGTGCCATACCCTCCACGGAGGCAAATAATGCCATCAATGGCAGGAGAAGCAAACATGTTGTTAATATCCATGGCCCTTAGAGTATCTGCTCCTGCAAGATATCCCAAGGTTTGGTCAACTGTCGAGCCTAGCTGTACACAAAATCCCTGTGCTTCTAGCCATTTTACACCTGCTATGGCTAATTCCGTATCACCAGGACTGGCGGGAGCAACCACACCGATGGTGTCTCCAGGGGAGAGCCGCTTGGGTTTAATTTGAGGAATGGCAGAAATAGGATCACCTCCTATATTAATAAGATAAAAAACACATGTTTTATGGAACATAACGGGGAAACAATGATTTAACCGCAGAGGCGCAGAGTACACGGAGGGATATTTTTAGAAACAATCTATTTTTTCTCTGTGTCCTCTGCATCTCTGCGGTTAAGAAAGGTATAGGTAGTATTTTCTTACTTTTCTATGTATGCGGTCTTAAAATCGGCTAGACCGAGTACTGACCAAAAATAGCCTTTTACATAAGGTCTTGCGACAAAGGGTTGAGTTGTATAATAAATCGGCAGGATTACGGCATCATCAAAGAGAACTTTTTCCCCGTCATGCATGGCCTGCATGCGAAGCTTTTGGTCTATTGTGGATTGTGCCTGTTCAATCAGATGATTGTATGCGGGATTGCTGTATTTAGCATCATTGCTGGGGTCTTTAAATACATCCATAAAGGTCATGGGATCAGCATAGTCCCCGACCCAAGAAGCCCTGGCAACTTGGAATTCACCTTGTGACCGTGATTCTAGGAATACTTTTGACTCCTGATTGGTTAAGGTCGCAGACACTCCTAAGTTCTGTTTCCACATTTCTTGTATGGCTTCAGCAATGGATTTATGCATTTCACCAGTATTGAAAAGAATGGTGATTGGTGGTAAGCCTTGCCCCCCAGGATAGCCAGCTTCGGCCAGTAACTTTTTGGCTAAGGTGATATCTTCGATGGCATAATTCCCGCCTTCTTCACGAAAATCCTTATTGGTAGCAGGATTTACAAGGCCAGGTGCCACCCAAGCATAAGCTGGTTTTTTGCCACCTTTGATTACATTTTTCGCAAGAACATCACGATTAATCCCTAAAGAAAGTGCTTTACGTACTTTAGGATTGTCAAAGGGAGCCTTTTGCGTATTAAATACGTAGTAATAGGTACCTAAGTAAGGTGAAATTTTAAGCAAGCCTTCCTTATTAAGACGATCATGCTCTACAACGGGTGGTTCCACCATCATGTCAACTTGTTTATTTTCTATGAGTGATAACCGAGTTGATTGGGAATCGCTGATTGGCCATTCCATTTTTGCAAGTTTTACAGCCGCCCCATCCCAATATTGATCATTCTTGGTAAATTGAATTTGACCGCTGTGGACCCAATTAGTGATTTTGAAAGGGCCATTGCCAATTAATGTAGTAACATTGTTTGCCCATGTATCAGGATTAGCAGTAACGGTTTTCTGATGAACGGGATAAAAAGCATGGAAGGCTACTAAGCTTAAAAAATAAGCAGTAGGTTTCTCCAAGGTCACTTCCAGGGTATGATCATTGAGGACTTTAATACCTACTGTCTCGACTGCTAATTTCTTTTCGTTGTAGGCCTGAGAATTTTTTATAGGAAATAACATATAAGCATTTTCAGAAGCAAATTCAGGACTTAACGCCCGCTTCCAGGCAAATGCGAAATCAGCTGCCGTGACTGAGTCGCCGTTGGACCACTTTGCATTCTGGCGTATATAAAATGTATACGTTAATCCATCGGGAGTAACCTCCCATTTTTCCGCTACGCCTGCTGTAGGCTGGTCTTTAGCATCTAAGCGGGTCAGACCTTCAAAAAGCTGTAGTTCAACCAAGGATTCTGGGATAGCTGTGGATTTTGCAGGATCTAGGGTTGCAGGTTCCGCCTCTAAAGCATAGCGAAGCACTTGTTCATTGCTGTCAGATTTACTACATCCTACTGTGAGGCTAAGGGTCATTAGTATCGTCATCATTACTAAGAAGAATTTTTTGTATGACATGATTGGTCCTCCTATACAAAATTTTGTTAACATGTTTCCGAAGGTTGAAAATGTTCATAAATAACTTTGCCAATGCTGGCGACCAACTGAAGACCTTGAAAATTAACGGCAAGATCAGCTGTTAAGATGCAAATGATATAGGGACCGTTGGGTAAAAAAAGAATCCCTCCGTCATGTTCGACTCCAGGTAAGGTTCCAGTCTTATGAGCAATTTGTGTTCCTTCTGGCAAGTAAAAGGGCAGTTTATCTTGCACCTGTTGCCGTGTTAGAATATCGAGCATTAGTGCGCTGTAATCAGTAGGCAATTCTAAGCTATCATATATGGCTGCAAATAAATAAGCTAAGTCGGCTGCTGAGGTATCATTCTCTTTACCTGCTAAAGCGGCATCGAAATCCATCATGCGCCGCCGCAGTACAGTTGCCTTTAATCCGATATCCATCATAGTCTTATTTATGGCATCCATACCAACAAGATCAATCAACATATTAGTAGCGGTGTTATCACTAAGGACAATCATTAAGGTAACAAGTTCCCGAACCGTCATTGAAATATCTGGCCGTAACTCTTTGAGAATACCAGCACCGCCTACCCGAAACTCATCTTTTACAATTAGGGACTGGTCAAGGGAAATGATTTTGGCTGCAGCCTGGCGCATAACCTCATACATGATGGGAATTTTAATCATACTTGCCGAGGGAAAGAGCATTTGTGGATTCAATTGCAATTTCTGACCATTGGAGTGATTTAAGATTACGATTCCCCAGCGACCAGTGTATTCTGCTAAAATAGCTTCTATCTTTGTACGTAATGATTTCATAATTTTCTCCATTTTATTGATTTACCTATGTAGTAAATGGCAGGCAGCCATATGCCCAGCACCGATATCGGCAAATGCTGGTTCCTGTTCGGAACATCGGGAAAACGCATGGGGGCAGCGGGTGGAAAAGTTGCAGCCAGTAGGAGGATGGATGGGGCTTGGAACATCGCCTGTTAAGTGAATTCGTTTTTGTTTTTGTGCTAATGGATCTGGAATGGGTATAGCAGACAGCAATGCTTGGGTATAGGGATGCTGAGGCTTACTATATAAGTCAAGACTATTCGTCATTTCCACTATTTTGCCAAGATACATGACGGCCACAATATCGCTAATATGTTTTACCATGGCTAGGTCGTGAGCAATGAACAAATAGGTCAGGCCTAATTCTTCTTGTAGACGTTCCAATAAATTGATCACTTGTCCTTGAATCGAAACATCTAAGGCAGAAATTGGCTCATCACAAATAATAAAACTGGGTTCTACTGCTAAGGCGCGAGCAATACCAATCCGTTGTTGTTGACCGCCGCTGAATTCATGAGGAAATCGGCTCATATGTTCAGAATTGAGCCCTACCATTTGTAGAAGGTTTATTATGCGATCCTTACGCTCACCAAGGGAGGTTAACTTATGAATGTCCAAGGGATCACCGATAATATCGCTCACCGTCATACGGGGATTTAGGGATGCATAGGGATCTTGGAAAATCATCTGCATCTGGCGTCGTAATTTTTTTTCTTCAGATAACTTGCTAAGGGTCTTGCCGTTAAAAAAGATTTCTCCAGCAGTAGGCTCATATAATTGAATGATAGTTCGTCCTGTGGTGGATTTTCCGCAGCCGCTCTCGCCTACCAGACCCAGGGTTTTTCCTTTCTCGATAGAGAAACTCACGCCGTCTACTGCTTTAAGGTAGGCTGTAGGGCGACCGAAGAAATCTGTGTCAGCAATAAAATACTTTTTTAGATTGCGTACTTCTAAAATGGTTGTTGTTTGCTCCATTAGTCTCTTACCTCCCCCTTTGGCTGAGGTGCATTAGGATGTTGTAGCCAGCAGTTCACCATGTGATCTTGGCTTATTTGTGTAGTTTCAGGATAGGATTCACTGCAAATTACCATTGCATGGGGACAGCGAGGATGGAAGGGACAGCCAGTGGGTGGTGACAGGAGGTCAGGAGGCTGACCGTGGATGACGGAAAGTTTCTGCTTTTGCTTAAGATCTAAACGGGGTAATGATTGTAAAAGTCCCCAAGTATAGGGGTGCTGGGGTTGATGAAAGATATCCATTGCATTTCCTGATTCTGCGATTTTACCTGCATACATCACAATTACACGACTGCATAAACTGGCAATGGCACCAAGGTCGTGGGAAATTAAAATAATAGCAGTGTTTAATTTAGTTTGTATTTCCTTCATTAGATCTAAGATTTGCGCTTGGATGGTAACATCTAGAGCCGTTGTGGGCTCATCGGCAATTAATAGTTTCGGATTACAGGAGAGTGCCATGGCAATCATGACTCGTTGTCGCATGCCGCCGCTGAATTGATGGGGGTACTCTTTCATACGCTGTTCTGGCGAGGGTATACCCACTAAGTTTAACATTTCAACTGCTCGTGCGTAGGCTTCTTGTTTGTTCATATGCTGATGTATCTGTAAAGATTCCCCAATCTGCATTCCTATAGTAAGCACAGGGTTAAGAGAAGTCATAGCATCTTGAAAGATAATACTAATATCGTTGCCTCGAATTTTCGCCATTTCTGTTTCAGAATACTGTAGTAAATCCCTATTCTCAAAGAAAACTCTTCCATTGGTGTATTTGCCAGGAGGAGTAGGAACTAACTGCATAATAGAATGAGCGGTTACACTCTTACCACAACCTGATTCGCCCACAATACCAATAGCCTCTCCAGGAAACACTTGAAAACTTACGTTATTTACAGCCTTTACTTCACCTGCATAGGTAGCAAAAGATACGGTTAACTGATCTACATTTAATAATGGACTGGTTTTCATTTGTACCTCCTAACGCCTTACGCGAGGATCCAAAGCATCCCGTAGGCCGTCCCCTAAGAAATTAAATGCTAGCATAGTTATGCTGATGGCCATGGCTGGGAAAAATAGTTGGAAGGGATAGGAGCGTAAACTGGTAATTCCTTCTGAAGCCAGTACCCCCCAACTTGCCATAGGAGCTGCAACCCCTAGGCCGATAAAGCTTAAAAAGGCTTCGGTGAAGATGGCCTCAGGAATAGCTAGTGTCATGGTAATAATAATTGGGCCCAGACTATTAGGAATTAGATGACGAAACAGAATGCGCCATTTACTTGCGCCAATGGTCCTAGCTGCAATCACATAATCTTGTTCTTTTAAGCTCAAAATCTGTCCGCGAACAATTCGCGCCATGCGTAACCAGTAAGCGATACCCAAGGCGATAAAAATATTAGTCAAACCAGGCTCTAAAACTACCATGAGCAATATTACATACAATAGAACGGGTATACCATATAAAATATCAACAATATTCATCATAAATTTATCGACGCGGCCGCCAAAGAAGCCAGAGATACCGCCATAAATCACTCCGATGGTAAGATTGAGAAAACTAGCAACAATGCCAATAGAGAGAGAAATACGCGCACCATATAGAACACGAATAAATAAATCACGCCCTAGGTTATCCGTGCCGAACCAATGCTCTGCACTAGGAGATTGATTGGTTCTAAGGAGATCTTGGTCGGAGTAGGAAGCTGATGAAATCCAGGGACCGGCAAGGGCAATGAGCATGATGAGTAAAATAGTGTATAGACCGATCATGGCCAGTTTGTTTTTTTTAAGACGGCGCCAAGCGTCTTGTCGATAGGTAATAGTGGGGCGGGTGATCGTTTCCTTATTAATCCTTTGAAGGAGAGGTTTAAAGGATTCGCTGTTTAGATGCATTGTTATGATTCCCCCTGTTTACCATTAAGTTTTATGCGGGGATTGAGCAGCGGATAGATAAGATCAACGATTAAATTTAAGCCGATGATCAATACGCTATAAAAAATAGTTACGCCGAGAATCACAGTGTAGTCACGGTTGTAAATACTAGTGACAAAATGCCGGCCTAAGCCAGGAATGGCAAATATAGTTTCAATGATAAAGCTTCCAGTCAAAATACCTGCAGCCATGGGGCCAATATAAGTCACTACGGGTATTAAGGCATTTTTTAATGCATGGCGGTACAGGATGAGGGTAGGAGAAAGGCCTTTTGCCCGAGCTGTTTTAATATAATCCTGAGCCAAGACCTCTAGCATGCTAGAACGAGTAAGCCGGACAATGAAAGCCGTCGGTTGCCCGGCTAAGGTTAAGGCTGGTAAAATGACATAGGTAACTCCGCCCCACATAGCGGCGGGTAATAAAGCAAGCTTAATGGCAAATACATAAATTAATAGGGTAGCAAGAACAAAACTAGGGACAGATACACCCAAGGTAGCAAAAAACATAGTGGCATAATCCTGCCACTTATTTTGGCGCAATGCAGCAATGGCACCAGCGGGAATACCCAATAAAATGGATAATCCAATGCTTACCATGCCTAGTTGCAAGGAGACCGGAAAGCTTTCACGAATGAGGTCATTAACAGTACGTCCTGCATACTTAAAAGAAGGACCTAAGTCAAAGTGGCTCAAATTAACCAAGTAATCAACATACTGTCGCCATAGAGGATCATGTAGTCGATAACGCTCCTCTATATTTTTTAGTACGGCGGCAGGGATATTTTTTTCGCTAGTAAAAGGGCCACCGGGGATGGCATGCATTAGAAAGAAAGTAATAGTAATAATGGCCAGTAAGACAAGTAAGGAATTTGAAATGCGATTTAACATATAACGTAACAAAAACAGGGCCCTCCTTTCTTAGTCTCTCTTTAACTCCCACTTGTAGAAATTGGAGTTAAGAGCGGTTTAGTTAGCCGATAAAAAGGTATATGTACTGCGTGCCTTTTCTAGTCAGATTATGTCTAAATATAGGCTCTCTTAAATTGAGCGGGCTTATGCAGGGAGACTGTTTTCTTTAGGGTGGCTTTTTAATTCATGGTACAAATTCTATAAAAACGCTTAAAGTCCTTCCAATGGATGAAGGATTGCCTGCTAGAGGCTTGAAATACTGTGATTGGAGCACCATAATGTTTACTTTAGGGGTTTAAAAAATCTAAAAAATCGAATACTACTAGCAAAAACAATGAGGCAAACAAGATGCAAATGATTCTAGCCAATGTTCATTGGTCCTTATTGGTGATTCTTTTATTAACGCTTCTATTAATAGTACTCATTTTTGTGGCTAAACCAGTCATGCGCTATATTATCAAAAGAATCTCTAATGACATAACAGGAAAACTTTTAAGTGATACTTATTCCCAAAATCTTGGGGAGTTGTTACCTTCATTAAAACGTTTTTCACTCATAAATTTATTAGAAATGAGCTTACGCGCCCAAACTGGAAAAGTATTAAACCGTCCATTAGGATCGCCTAAACATTTTTTTGGTTATGATAATTTGATGTTTTCCCCGCGGCAAATAACAAAATTATCGTTGCCTGAAAATACCAAAATTGATATGTCCGTAAGGATTGGCTGCAATGCGAAAAAACCGATGACGATAAAGATTCCATTTATGATTGGTGGTATGGCCTACGGTTTAGCTCTTAGTGAGGAAGCTAAGATTGCTTTGGCCAGAGCATCAAAAATACTGCAAACCGCGACTAATTCTGGAGAAGGCCCATTTTTACCAGAAGAACCGGGTGCATCCGGTAAGTTTGTATTGCAAATTTGCTGCTGGTCATGGGGTCTTAGGACGAACCAACAAATCGCCTCTGCTGATATGTTAGAAGTAAAAATGGGACAAGGTGCAGATACGGGAGCAGCTAGAATAGAGGCTGCAGAATTCGCTGGTAGAGCACGCATACTTGCAGGATTAGAACCTGATGAACCAGCTTTAGGTCTAATAGGACCTCCAGGGGTCAAAAAGGCAGAAGACTGGCCGGAGTTTATGAAAAAATTGCGTCAAAGGGCTAATGGGATTCCCATAGCACTAAAAATTATGGCAACTGATCGCCTTGAAGAGGAGTTAGCACTTGCAGTAGATCTAGGTTTTGACGCAATCGTACTCGATGGTTGCGAAGGTGGATCCCACGCAACAACTCCCACTAAACAAGATGATTTCGGTATACCCAGCTTGCAAGGTTTGATACGTGCCAAACGTTATTTGAAAGACAGCTCAATCAGTTTAATTATAGGCGGAGGCTATTTTACACCAGGTCAGTGCCTGAAGGCTCTGGCCCTAGGGGCAGATGCGATTTGCATGGGTACGATTCCTCTTTTTGCACTAGGACATAATCAAGTAACAAAAGTGACTCCTTGGGAGCCGCCTACTACGTTAATTTTTTATAATTCTCCAACAAAAAAACAGCTTAAGATCAATCAGGCTGCAACTAGTGTTGTAAATGTAATGAAAGCTATGGTTTTGGAAATGGAAGAAGCAATGCGTACCATGGGAAAGGCATCACTAAAAGAACTTAGTCCCGACGATCTTGTTGCATTGGACTCTCTCACCGCTGAAATTACAGGTGTGAGAAGCGTGTTAGAGAATCCAGTATCACAGGCAGCAAGCAGACAAGAGTCTACACCCCAAGAAATGCAGCAACAAAATTTCGATAAACAGATGGAACAAATACAAATAGTTGATTCCTCAAACTCCGCTCTAGCTAAAAACCTGATTGAACAGCAGATCCAGGTAATAAGAGAATTAAAAGAACAAAATAAAATGATGTGGGAAATTATAGATAAACGTATAAAATCCTACAACGAAAATGAAATTAACACTACCAAAAAAAGAAGAAAAGCATATTCAGGTAAGAAAAGATCGAAATAACTATATATTTTAAAGGTATAATCATAAGAAAAATAGTCTGCATCCTTACAAAGGGAGTAGGCTATTTTCTATTGGTGACCGAAAGAGATGATTACTAAACTTATTTCGAAAATTAGTAGATCTTCAATTGATTAAAGGATCTTCGACCTTACATTTGTTTACGCATTAGTAGCTCTTTGGCATATGCTAAAGAGGAGGTGATAAAGTGGCGTATTCAATTATTGTAAAATTATCAGCCCGACAACTGACTCTCTATCAGGGAGGTGCAGTGATACGATCTTTTCCGGTGGGTGTTGGTAAAGTGGTCAGCCCAACGCCAACTGGTGTTTACTATATTGCTAATAAGATGCCTAATCCTGGCGGACCGTTTGGTGTTATGTGGATGGGGCTCAATATACCCCATTATGGCATTCATGGAACGAATAATCCCTCTTCAATCGGTAAGGTTGTATCCCATGGTTGTATCCGTATGTACAATAAAGATGTGCGGGAACTATCTAGATTGATTTCCTTAGGTACACCTGTAAGAATAATACATTGAGCTCACTTTCCCTCAGAACTTCAGTGATTAAATAGTGCTTGGGTATAATTATAATTAGCTAATTGTGGTATAATAGCAAGACAACAAACAAAGTGAGGGATTATTAGTGAAAAAAGCAATTATTGAGATGGATAAGGGTAAAGTTGTGATTGAACTGTTTGAAAAAGAAGCACCAAAAACAGTAGAAAATTTTGAGAAATTAATTGGTAAAGGTTTCTATGATGGGCTTAAATTCCATCGGGTCATAAAAGGATTTGTAGCGCAAGGTGGTTGCCCGCATGGCACAGGTACCGGCGGTCCTGGATATGAGATTGACTGCGAAACAAAAGGCAACCCGCGTAAAAATGTACGGGGTGCATTATCTATGGCTCATGCTGGTCCGAATACTGGAGGTAGCCAATTCTTTATAGTATATGAACCACAACCCCATCTGGATGGTGTTCATACTGTTTTCGGCCAAGTTATCGAAGGTATGGATATCGTAGATCAAATTCGCCAAGGTGATAAAATGAATAAAGTTACATTTGTACAAGAATAGTAGAACGTATAGTGTCCCCTTTTCAACAGTCTAAGCATTGAAAAGGGGACACTTTTATTTATAGATTAAACCTTATAAGTTTTAGATAAATCTTAATACTCTTAGGCCGCGCCAAGTCCATGTTATTAACGCTACGCCATTAACATTTAGCTTACGCGTATAATGGAAGAACATGGCGATTGGCTGAGTAAATAAGAATGCGCAGTGCCTTTTGCGCCGTTCCTTTTTGTTTCAATCCCAATGACAGGTATAGTCTATATGTAAATGAAAGGGTGAAATTTGGGAAATGCTTTTAAGAGATGCTACACCTTATGATATAATTATATTAAGGTTTTATTTGAAAAAAGATTAACGATTTACCATAGAAAAAGGTGGTTTTAGGATGTGGGATGAAAGGAATACAGCCGATCTTGTTACTCAGTTAGTATCATGGCGGCGGATGTTTCATAGAAACCCAGAATTAAGTACTAAGGAAAGAGAAACATCAATTACCATTTTGGATGCTTTGAGAAAAATGGAAATTGAGGTAGTTACATTTACTAACCACTTTGGACTTTGTGGTATCATCCAAGGTAAATATCCTGGTCCTGTGGTTGCCTTGCGGACTGATATGGATGCTCTTCCTATTACTGAGGCCAATGATGTTTCTTATCACTCACAAACCTCGGGTGTTATGCATGCTTGTGGTCATGATGGTCATATGGCGATTATGTTAGGTGTGGCTAAGATGTTTTCTTTATACCATGGTGAATTTGCAGGTACTATTAAGTTGATTTTTCAACCAGCAGAGGAAGCAGCACCGGTTGGTGGTGCTGGACTAATCATAGAAGAAGGTATTTTAGAAGATGTAGATGTTATTTTTGGCTTGCATTTGTGGCCTGATTTACCCTGCGGTCATATTGGTATTCGTCAAGGACCTCTTATGGCAGCTTCTGATCGGATTACTATCAAGATCTTAGGGCAGGCGGCTCATGCTGGACAGCCACAGCATGGTGTAGATGGGATTACAATTGCTGCGGATGTGATTCAAGGATTAGGGCAGCTTATGAATCGGCAAATTGATCCTTTAGAAACAGCAACACTTTCTATTGGCAACATACAGGGGGGTGAACGGTATAACGTCATTGCAAGCGAAGTGCTATTAGATGGAACGGTACGTACTCTTGGTGAGATTGTACGCAGGCAAATGCCGTTGAAGATAGAAAGAGCACTAGCGGGCATTACTGCAGCCCAGGGCGGACATTATGAATTGGATTATCAATTTGGTTATCCTGTACTTAATAATTGGGCAGAGCCAACTGGCTTGATTATCAAGGCGGCTAGGGATGTTGTGGGAAGTGAGGCAGTGCATGGTAACGTAAAGCCTGTGCTGGCTGCAGAGGATTTTGGCCGATATCTGGAAAAAATTCCTGGGGCATTTTTTTGGCTAGGATGTGCTAAAGAGGGACAAGAAAATTATCACTTGCACAGTTCTCATTTTGATATAGACGAAGATGCACTGCTAATAGGGGCTAAAATAATGCATCAGTTAGTCCTTAAGGCATTAGTACATTATGATAAAGAGGGTAAAAGATAAAGGATAGCAATCGATGGGATTGCTATCCTTTATCTTTTACCCTCTTTAGGCTCGACCTGCCTTCGTGTTTTTCAGGTTTGGTTTGTTAAAGGACTGCGTTTTTCTTATTATAAGAAAAACGCAGTATGTCTCTTATATTTTACGCTTGGCGATGGATTTGCGAACTTTATTCATATTTTCTATAATTTTATCTTGTTGGCGGAGTAGTGATCCAATGTATAGTACATCGACAATGGCAAGATGGACCAATCGTGAGGCCATGGCTTCAGATCGGTAATTGATTTCTCTACCCATTCCATGAAGTGCAATATCTGCTATTTGACTGAGGGGAGATCGTATATAACTCGTAATAGCAATCGTGGTAACATGATTGCTTTTTGCCATGGTAACAGCATCTAATACATCCCGATTAGCCCCTGTATGTGATACTGCAATCACTAAATCTCCAGGTTGGAGTAGCGTTGCTGAGGCTATTTGAAGATGTGGGTCAGAATAAGCCCTAACAGAAATGCCAAAGCGCATGAAACGATGTTCAATATCAGACGCTATAATTGCCGACCCACCTGAGGCGTAAACATCAATGCGCCGTGTAGCGGTAATGGCTTGGATGGCTTTCTCGATGGCTTCTTCATCAACAATCTTGAGCGTATCTTGTAGTCCTTCGTTTATGCCGAAGAATATCTTGTTCATCATGGATTTAATAGAGTCGCTAGGGCTTACTTCTTTATAAACAGATTCTAAAGGAGTATATAAATCACCCGCTAAGGCGATTTTTAACTCTTGATAGCCTGAAAAACCTAATTTTTTACATAGGCGAAAAACAGTTGCTTCTGCATTTTTTGCTGCTTCTGCTAATTCTGTTATGGTCATATGTATGACTTCGGAAGGATTCTCCAGGATATAAGTTGCGGTCTTTTGCTCTGTCTTGGTTAAATCGTTGAAACTGCTGCGTATACGGGGTAAACATGAATTCAAGTTGCTTTCCGTTCGTTCCATTTTATGGCCTCCAACCTTTGCGATAAGAGAAAATTCGGTTTTTATGTATCAATATTGTATCAGACACCTTAAAACCATGCAAGGTTGCCGTTTGAAATAATATTTCTGTTATTTAAGAATTATAGAAAAATATTGCCTTTCCTAAAAAATGAGTATATTATATAAATGAAAATATTTTTCAATAATTATATATATTCAGATAATGGTTTTCATAAAATATGAAAAGTTGGATTTCCCATTATTGCAATGGTGATTATATGGATTATCATCTAAGGTGCAATGCACCCAATATAAAAGAAAGGAGTTATGCAAAAACTGCTTGGTTAAAAAATAGTTAAGTGGAGGGGATTCATGCGATGTTATTAGGAATTGTGTTTGTGGCTATTATATTGTTACTGCTATTAATTACGAAATTGAAAGTAAACCCATTTATATCCTTGATGATTGTTTCCTTTTTCGTTGGGTTATCTACAGGAATGCCTCTTGACAAAATAGTTGGTTCCATTCAGGCTGGACTGGGCAATACATTGGGATTTATCGCCATTGTACTCGCTCTAGGAACCATGCTTGGTAAATTAATGGAAGAGTCAGGTGCTGCTGAACGTGTAGCGCGTACGCTGATTGATCGCTTCGGCAAAACAAATGTACATTGGGCGATGATGTTTGTTGCTTTTATTGTTGGTATCCCAGTATTTTTCCAGGTCGGATTTGTGCTATTACTACCTTTGGTATTTACGATTGCGAAAGAGACAGGTATGTCACTGCTTAAAATTGGCTTACCTTTAGTTGCGGGTTTGTCCGTTGTACATGGATTAGTACCACCCCATCCAGCAGCCATGGCAGCTGTAGGTATTTTCAAGGCTGATGTGGGCAAAACAATTCTGTATAGCATTATTGTCGGCTTACCGACAGCTATGTTAGCAGGGCCGGTTTTTGCCACTTTTATTAGTAAAAAAGTACATATCATGATACCGGAGAATATAGCCGATACAGTAAAGATAGGACGTAAGGAAGAAGAATTGCCTGGATTTGGTATTACTGTTCTTACCATTCTATTCCCTGTATTTCTGATGCTGCTGTCAACTTTTGCTGATATCTATTTAGAAAAAGGCGCTTCTCTTCGGATGGCATTGAATTTTATCGGTAATCCGATTACTTCCCTATTGATTTCTGTGTTGCTTAGTTTATTTACCTTTGGCTTATGGCGTGGTTTTTCCATGACGCAAATCGGTAAATATTGTGATCAGTCCTTACCAGCGGTTGCAAGTATTTTAATGGTTATCGGTGGTGGTGGTGCTTTTAATAAAGTGTTACTTGACAGTGGCGTAGGGGCGGAAATCGCTAAATTAGCAACGGCTGCCCAATTTAACCCGATTGTTCTCGGCTGGTTGGTAGCCGCGCTTATTCGCGTAGCTACAGGTTCCGCTACGGTGTCCATGTTGACTGCTGCTGGCATTGTGGCACCCATTCTTGCCATGTCTCCTGGTTCTGCTAGTCCAGAGTTAATGGTATTAGCTACTGGAGCAGGATCACTCGTTCTGTCTCATGTGAATGATTCCGGCTTCTGGCTGATTAAAGAGTATTTTGGTATGACAGTTCAAGAAACATTATCTACATGGACTGTGTTAGAAACGATTATTGGTGTAGCAGGATTAGCATTTACGCTATTACTAAGTATGTTTATAGCATAACCTTTAATAATGAAGTGACATAAGATCGTTGTGTTACTCCTTAAGCGATTGTAAGATTGAAATAAGAAAGAAATGATCACTTCTTTCTACTACTATATATAGAAGACAACTGTTATAAAGGAGGTTGTAAAAATGAATATGCAAAAGATTATTGGTGTAGATATTGGTACAACAGGTTGTCGAGCTGTTATCTATCGGCAAGATGGTACGACCGTTGGCAGTAAGTCTGTGGAATATCCTCTATTTACACCACAAGCTGCCTGGGCTGAGCAAGATGCGGAAGAAATACTTAAAGGTGTGTTAGCGGTATTAAAAGAAGTGATCGTTGAGGCAAAACTAGCCCCAGCTGATATTGCAGGAGTATGTTTCAGTTCTGTTATGCATAGCATGATCCCTGTTGATGCCGAAGGTCATCCACTAGATCGCATGCAAACTTGGGCTGATTCTCGCGCTCAGGATTATATTGAAAAAATAAAAGCATCCCATGATGCTGATTCTATATATTTTAAAACGGGTTGCCCAATTCATCCCATGTATCCTTTGTTTAAAATGATTTGGTTAAAGAATGAAAGAGCAGATATCTTTTCTCGCACGGCTAAGTTTATTGGAATTAAAGAATATGTTTGTCATCATTTATTGGGTAAATATTTGGTAGATGAATCCATTGCATCTGCTACAGCTGTTTATAATATTCATACTCGTAAATGGGATGAAGATTTATTAGGTATGATAGGAATTGCAGCGGAGAAATTATCAGAGGTATTACCTACTACTCACATTGAACGAAGTATCAAACCAGAGATCGCCGCTATGCTAGGTTTAGCGCCAAATACGGCCATTATCTTGGGTGCTAGTGATGGGGTATTGTCTACGTTAGGATCAGGTGCTGTCAATCCAGGTCAAGTTACAGCTATGATTGGTACTAGTGGCGCAGTACGGATGATTACCAATAAACCACAGGCAGATGAAAAAAAACGTACGTGGTGTTACAACTTGGCTGGTGATACCTGGGTTTTAGGCGGGGCGCTTAGCAACGGTGGTGTGGCATTCCGGTGGGCGCGAGATAAATTTGCGACGACGGAACAACGTGTTGCCGCAAATTTAGGATTGGATACTTACGAAATTTTAGGTCGTTATGCAGAGCAAAAACCTGCAGGTTGTGAGGGGCTAATTATGTTGCCCCATTTCTCTGGAGAACGGGCACCTTATTACAATGCCAATTCTCGGGGAGTGTTATTTGGCCTTAATCTAAATCACGGTAAACGTCACTTGGTTCGGGCAACACTAGAAGGAATTATTTATGGGATGTTTAGTATCTTTAAATCCTTAGAGGAAGTTGCAGGAGAAGTCAATGAGATTAGAGTTGGGGGTAGCTTTACTCGCTCAAAGGTATGGGTTCAGATCATGGCAGATGTATTTGGTCGAACGATTCATGTGCCTGGAGAACCAGAAGGATCAGCATTTGGTGCGGCAGTTCTAGGTATGTATGCATTAGGTATAATTGGTGACCTTAAAGAAGTGGAAAAATTTATTATAATTAAGGAAACGTACTATCCTAATGAAGCCAATAAAGAAATTTATCAGAAATTATTTGGTATTTATGAAAGAGTATACTGGAATCTGCAAAAAGAATACGAGGAGATTGCTGAAATTCAACGTACTTGGAAAAAGTAAATAGATAGATTATATGACTGAAAATATGATCAAAAATTACAGTTAACATATATCAGTCGAGTAATACATCTTGCTAGCATATAGGTTGAGTTGCAAGCTTATCATGAAAGTGTGCTATATAGGAGGTTTTTTGAACCTCCTATATAGCTTATTAAAAGGAATATAGCAATGTGGAATTTTAATCCTTACATATTGTTGTTGACAATATTCTTGATAAATGATATTATATTTCTTGCAGTCAAGTAATGCGAAATTGACTGGTGAAGTAACCTTGGAGAGATGTCCGAGCGGTTGAAGGAGCACGCCTGGAAAGCGTGTGTACGGGAAACTGTACCGAGGGTTCGAATCCCTCTCTCTCCGCCATTAAATTTTAATAGAGATGTCAGTTGATAATGTGTACTGATAGTTGTTGGCGTAAAATTTAATATTTTAGCCATTTATTTATTTTAGAGTGGGGCCACAGCAAAAGTTGGGTCTCACGCAATGGAAACTCATGAACCCCGTCAGGTCCGGAAGGAAGCAGCGGTAAGTGATAATTTTTATGTGCCGTGAGGTTGCCTGACTTTTGTTGTGGCCCGACGCTAAAA
>JARBUM010000140.1 GCA_029239675.1 Pelosinus sp.
TAGGAGTTTACTTTTTACTCTTTATATTCTATTGAAATTTAACACTCTCTTAACTTTTCTTCTAAAACATATCCATCGGCAATCATTGATAAACAGTGGGAATTTTTGCATAGATAAGATCAGTCTGTTTTTATTGAATTTATTTGGATTTAGAATGTGAATCCAAATAATCCAATTGCGCTTAGCTATATGTCTTTATTTATATCTAGAAACATATTTTTCTAATCGTTCTGCACTATTATTTACTTGATCTAAGGTAGAAGCAATTTGTTCAGTTGTCGCCGCTTGCTCCTCACTGATAGAACCAACATCTGCAATTGAATTACTTATGTCTTCTACCGACTTACTAACTTCCTGCAAGGTTTGTTGAATCTTCTTTACTGCCTCTTGAGACTGCTCTGCGAGTTTTCTTACTTCTTCAGCAACAACAGCAAAACCTCGTCCTTGTTCTCCAGCCCTTGCTGCTTCAATTGCGGCATTAAGCCCTAACAAGTTAGTTTGTGCAGCTATATTTTTTATGAATTCTAATATGTCTGAAGTCTGCCTGTTTTTCCCAGCTAATTCTTGGGATATCTTTATTGCCGATTGACCAGCAGCAGCTAACGCTGTTGCACTTTTAGCGATTTGATCAACACTTTCAGCTGTCTGCCTTGTCGCGTCAGCGAGGTCTTGCACATTTTTAACTAATGAAAGACTATGTTCTAAATCTATCCCTGAACTTAATGTACCAATAATTTCCTTGTTAAGACCATAAATCGGAGTGAATATTGTTTTTATCGTCCGTCCATAAACAGCAGGAGGAACATCTGCATATGTATCTTTCCCTGTACGAATGCAGTCAACAATGGTATCTATATCATTTATCGGCTTTCCTGCTGGTAAATCAAGCTCAAAATCCTTCGCACGATAATAAGAAATATATTCTTTCAGGTCAGTCAACCCTACCGCCATATCTTCACGAACAATTCGATTAAAATAAGGTAATACCAAATTAAATGCAGCTAGGATTTCTTCATTATTTTCTATTTTTCCATTAGCCATTGTTATTCCTCCAAACTATTATTTTATGCTATCATTCGACATGTAGCAATTTTTCCCTCTATATAAATTTTTACTTTTTCAGAGACACTACTTTTCTATCACATTGCCATCAACTTTTAATATTCAATTTATCTATTCTCATAAAAGCTCAAAACTCCTGCCAAATTCATACAGAATTCAGCAGGAGTTTCATTTTATTTTTTATATTCTATTTAGCGGCATCGCGCCGATCTCTATTAATGGTTTGCAAAATTTCAACAAACAGGCACAGCGTCCGAATTTTTGAAGCACTGCCCACTGTTCCTGCTGCCTTGTCTTTGTACAAAAACCGCATTGATAACCAGTAATCACGCTAATTTACCTTGGAACATATTATGTATAGAGGATATTTCTAGACCTCTTTTATAAATCTGGAGGTGATACTTTAAAATGGATTCAGATCAGGAAAAACCGGAAATCACAGGCTGGGAAGATAATCAATTCAATGATGAGGATACGCGACAAGTTATCATTGGTATTGGCTGTTTTCCACGTCAGTTTTGCTTTCCTAGACAGTTTTGTTTCCCTAGTGGGTTTTGCTTTCCTAGGCAGTTTTGTTTCCCTAGACGTTCTTGTTTCCCGAGACAGTCTTGCTTCCCGAGACAGTCTTGTTACCCTAGACAGTCTTGTTACCCTAGACAGTCTTGTTACCCTAGTTACTCCTGTTTTCCACGCCATTAATATCTATAGCAAAAATATTTTAAGAAAAAGCTCGCGCTTTTTCTTTTTGCATATTACTACAAGAACAGCTAAAACCTTTAGCCCCCGGGATAAGCGGGGGCGTTCCTTTTCTGTCACCTTTATATTCTATTTATCACCATTGGCCTAAGCTATTTTTTATCAATAATTTATAAATTTGAAAACACATCTTTTGTCTTCTTTAACTCTTATTTCCGTGGGAGCATACAGCAACACAAATCCCACAAATATGTCCATGAAATTGAGAGTAGTAATTTATCTTCCATGAATCACATTTTTTACATTTACCACAATAATTCTTATTCGGTAAATAATTCGTCTGCATTGGTATATCGGTTAATACGGTCGATAATCTAATTCGCGGACCATATTTTTCGTTATTAAAAGAGAGCTTTTGCCTATCGAAATTAGCGAGAACAGCCAATCGGCCTCACTGAAGTGTTGCGCTGCTAGTGATAACAGAAGCTTTTTCATTCATCGGCTAGCCTTGATCAAGGTCCTCCCGGAGCATCTTTCTTTGGCAGAATATTATTAGGCATGAACAGGGCTGCAATACTTAAAACGATTAATACGATGCCGATAAAGTTGTACGCATCCCGATAGGCGAGAATACTGGCTTGACTGAGAAGTTCTTGATATATATATACCTTAGCCTTTGTTAGCGCTTGCGATGCTGGTACACCCAAATCTGTAATTGCATGAGTATAAGTCGAAATTGCGCTGCGATAGCCGGGATCAGCTGTTGTTAAATGCTCTACCAGATAGGACTGCTCTATTTGCTTGCTGTGCACGAGCCTGCTTGTGATAATCGCTATGCCGATACTGCCTCCAAGATTGCGTAAAAGCGAAACAATGGCCGAAGCATTATTGCTATTTTCATTGGAGATTTTCGAGAAGGCGAGCGCGCTGGTAGGAACAAACAAAAATGGAATACCGGTGACTTGCAGGATGCGTACAAAGACAAAGGTATAATAATCGGTTTGTGGCGTTATAAGCCCGGTTGCCCACATACCAACAGCACTAATGAGCATTCCGAAAGAAATCAGATACCGAGCCTGGATTACATTAACCAGCTTCCCAACAATCGGCATCATACAGAAAATTACAATACCGCCTGGTGAGAGCATAAGCCCTGATAAAGTAGCATCGTACCCGAAGTTTCCCTGCACCAGCATGGGCAATAGCGTAGTGCTGGAATACACAACAAAGCCGAGAAAGAAAAGTATAATACAAGACATACTAAAGCTGGGGATCTTAAAGAGTTTTAAATCCACTATCGGATTTTTTTGCTGCAATAACCAAAAGATCGCCAAGGTAAGGCCTATGAAGGCTATGCAGGCAAAAAATATGATAAAGGAACTATCAAACCAATCTTCCTGCTGCCCTTTATCCAGAAAAATTTGTAGTGATCCGAGGCCCAAAGCAATTAGACTGAGACCAATATAATCAATAGTTGCGACTGGTTGCTTTTGGGAACTGGGCAAATCTTGGACAAGAGCCTTGACCAGAACAGTTGCTAAAATTCCGATAGGAACATTCATAAAAAAAATCCAACGCCAGCTAAAACTATCGGTGATATAGCCGCCCAGACTTGGGCCTAATATAGGTGCTACCATCATTGTCACACCAGTGATGGCAAATGCTGTTCCTATTTTATCAGGTGGAAAGCTATCTTTAACGATGGCCTGCTGGGTTGGCTGTAGACCGCCGCCTGCCAAACCCTGCAATAGTCGAAACAGGAGCAGCATGGGCATTGAAGTCGCTATACCGCACATAAAAGAAGTAAAGGTAAATCCCAGGATGCAAAAGACGAAGAAATTTTTACGCCCCATGAGCGTGGACAACCAGCCGGACAGCGGCAGAACAATACCGTTAGATACAAGATAAGAAGTTAGAACCCACGTGCTTTCTTCCGAACCCGCTCCTAGCGATCCCGCAATGTGCGTAAGTGCGACATTGGCAATGGTTGTATCCAGCAACTCCATAAAGGCGGCAAGACTGACGGCAAATGATACCAGATAAGGATTATTTGCTGGATTAGGAGCAGTAACACTCATAATTTTGCCCCTGATCTTTCTGTATGTACAGTTGGTATCACCGACATGCCGGATCCTAGAAGGAGAGTTTCTTCTGGCGGGCTGTCAAACACAATCTTCACAGGAATGCGCTGTACAGTCTTAACAAAATTACCGGTAGCATTCTCAGCTGGAAAGAGAGAGAAGTAAGCTCCTGTACCCGATTGAATACTATCGACTTTGCCGTGCAATTTTACATCAGGAAAGGTGTCAATACGGATATCAACCGCTTGACCAGGTTGCATATATTCCAGCTGATTTTCTTTAAAATTAGCAACAACCCATAGTTCCGTTCCGACTAGCGAGGTTAGTTGTTGACCTATTTGTACATAACTGCCGATCTCTATACTGCGTTTGGTAATACGCCCATCCATTGGAGCGATGATTTTGGTATTGGACAAATCAAATTCTGCTTGCGCAAGATCAGCTTGTGCCTGACTGACTTGAGCCTGCAATTGATCGCTTGTATCTTTTGCTGCTGCGACCACACTAGGCACTGTAGTAACAGAGCGAAGATTTGCACGCAGTTTTTCTAGGGTAGCACGGTCGGATTTTTCTGTTGCAATTGCTTGATCCAGTTGCTGCCGCGAGCAGGCCCCTTCATCAAACAGGCTTTCCATACGCTTCTTGTCACTTAATGTTTTTTCCCAAGTAGCTTCCGCAGAAACGACCTGAGCTTGCGCTGCATTCATGTCCGACGGAGCTGAAATGGTGATCGTCTCCAATTTATTGTTAGACGCATTGGCGGCCGCTTTAGCAGCGGCTAATGCAGCCCTAGCCCGATCAAGGCGAATGATATAATCGGTCGGATCAATTTCCAAGAGCACGTCACCAGTCTTAACCATTTGATTATCTTGAATATACAAGGCTTTTATATAGCCTTGTACCTTTGGACTTAAAACAACAGTGCGACCATCAATGGTGGCATCGTCTGTCGATACCTCACCACGTTGTAAGTAATAGTAGGTTCCAATTCCGCCGATGACGAGCAGAATCACTAGAATAACTTTAACAAATTTAGTAGAAAGTTTCATAATATTTCCTTCCGTTTTAAATAATAGTATAAGCATACTCTTATAGTTAAAGCACAATCTCTCGTTTATTAACACTTGTTATTATAAGGACATTTATCACAAGAGAAATCATATTGGCATTTCTCAAAGGCTTTCTTAAACAGTTCATCTATATCCTTTTTGTATTCAGTCAATACATCCAAATTAATTGTATAAAAGACTCTAAAACCCCTTCGATTCTCCTCAAGAATTCCAATATTCTTTAAAATCTTTATGTGTTGAGAGGCGGCAGGTTGAGAGATGCCAAGTTGTTGGGCCACATCAGAAACGCAAAAGACTTCATTAGCATTCGGAGAAAGCATTTTTATTATTTTTAGTCTTTTCTCATCACCAAGGGATTTCAGGACTTCGGCCATGTTTTTTAAATGATCTTTCATTAGTACACCTCTCAACTATAAGTCTATAGTTATTATCTTATTATTATAATCTATTGTCAAGTTCCACCAATGATTTTTTCTTCTTTTTCTGTTTCGACGAACGCTAAGGTGACACCTGCGATAGGTGGGGACATTCCTTTAGTACTATAAAAGTGTACGTTATATGATGACAAACTATTGACATTTAGGGAACGTACCCACATATCTCAGCTATTCGATTTATCACTTCATCAATAGCAATTTTAAAATTTATTAATATCCACAATCTTATCTTCTCTCTCATAAGTCCTTCAAAAAAATTGTTGCTTGGATTGCCTCGATGACAAGAGCGACAAAGGACGGCGGCTACTAGATGGGTTTTTACACGCTTTCTCCATTCTATTGCTGGAACCAAAACAATGCAATTATATCACACTGATTGAAATCTAATACAAAGCTGACGTGGGAATCTACACCAGCTTGTTAATGGAAACTTAATGTATCACCCATTCGCAATCTATTTACTTCAAATTACTTTTCATTGGATTTCTACTTTGACAAGGTACATTTGTCTGACATAAGCCACAGCCTGCTCCTACCGCCGGGTTCCCCCCATAAGATTGTGCTAGTTTCTTTGCTTTCTCGCCATACGTATAGTTATAACATTTTATCTTATCGTGTCCTTTAGTCGATAAAGCATTTACAGGAGAAAAAATATTATTATTCATTGTAAAAAAACTGAAATTGGCTGTGCACAAATTCTTAAGACAGTCCCTCTTACAATAGAAGTTTACGATCAGACCACA
>JARBUM010000036.1 GCA_029239675.1 Pelosinus sp.
ATGTTTCAAGCTCACTCTCGGAAAATTCCAGTCGTGACAATAAAGCAACATTTGCTACATCTTTACATGTAATCTTCACAATCTCACCATCCAAACTTAATATTGTTCAGGAAATTTCATAATAAAGTATATTATATCATGTTTACCAGAAATTCAAAAATAAAAGTTGTTTTTTGCCAACTTATCATAGATTAATCCTAAAAATGAAAGAAGTGCTAGGCACATGCAAATGCGCCTAGCACTTCTTTATGATATTTAGCAGTTCCTCACTATAAAATTATTATCTCTTTTCAATTGAAAAGTTTAAATACCTTCGCCATCAATCCCGCGTAAATCATCAGTCGTTAACTTATTAAGATCAAATGGTGTTCCCTGATACACATAGTAATTCAACCAGTTTGAAAACAATAAGTTGGCTGCACTGCGCCAGCGAACCATGGGCATTTTTTGCGGATCGTTGTTTGGGTAGTAATTAGACGGAATGTTAATAGGCAGCCCTTCTGCCACATCACGATCATATTCTCCTTTGAGGGTTAATGGATCATATTCAGCATGACCAGTGATAAACAAATGCCGATGTTTTTTATCGATTACCGCATAAATTCCCGCTTCATCCGATTCAGAAAGTATAGATAATTGGCGCACCTTCTTTACATCTTCCCTCTTTATTTCCGTATGCCGAGAATGTGGAACGTAAAAGACTTCATCAAAACCACGAAATAGCATTTTTTCTTTAACATTTACGGTGTGAGCAAATACACCAAATAATTTCTGAGGTAGGTCATATTTGGGAATACCATAGTAATGATACAAGGCAGCTTGTGCTCCCCAGCAAATATGCAATGTCGAATAAACGTTCTTCCTGCTCCAATCCATAATTTCACACAGCTCATCCCAGTAGACAACTTCCTCAAAAGGCATTTGTTCTACGGGTGCTCCCGTAATAATCATACCATCATACTTGCGGTCTTTCACATCCGCGAAGGTTTCATAGAATTTAACTAAATGCTCATGGGGAGTATTCTTAGGCGCATAGGTTGCTGTATAGATAAAATCAAATTCTACTTGCAGCGGTGAATTCCCCAATAACCGAAGCAATTGTGTCTCTGTGACAATTTTCGTCGGCATCAAATTTAATAACAATATTCGAAGTGGACGTATGTCTTGAGAATAGGCTCGATCCTCGTCCATTGTAAAAATATTTTCCTTTTCCAGTATATTTACAGCTGGTAAATTATTGGGGATTTTTATTGGCATGGTTTTTGACTCCTTTTCACTGGGCATTTTTAAAATTTATTATCCAATATATTTCATTGTAAAAACCCAATTTCCTGCTTTTTAATGTCATATCTTAGGTTATATCCTTATTTTAAAAGGTATTACCTAGAATAAACTTATTGATCGCGTTGGCTACTCCCTCATTATCATTCGAATCCGTTATGTAATCCGCTTTTTGTTTTACCCTATCCGAAGCATTTCCCATAGCAATGCCTAGACCGGCATATTCCAGCATAGATACATCATTTGCACTATCGCCTATGGTTATGATCTCTTCACGCTTTAGGTTATAAAAGATAGCTAGCATTTCTACTGCTTTTCCTTTGGAAACTCCTTTACGAGTAATTTCAATATTATATCTTGAAGAATCGACGATTTCTAGCTGTGCTACATTGTTTAGTTCATTCCGTAGTTCATAAATTAAAGCTGCATCTTTATAGATAATCTCACTTTTGACAATATTATCTTTCTCTTTATGCAATACCTTTCGCCACTGTTTCCAGGAAAAAATATATTCCATATCGAGTTCGTTAGATCTTGTTCCTAGCATCTTAGTTCCTACATAAAAAAGTTTAAACATAATGCTCCCATAGTAAAACTTGTGAGGAGTGCAGAAATACGGATTTATATGGTGTTTACGGAATAACTCCAGTAATTCTAATGATAAACTCTCACCGAGAATATCCTTATAGATCACTTTATCATTGTCTTTTTCTTTTATGAAGGCTCCATTTGATGCTATCACTGGAGACTTTACACCAATAAGGTTGGAATAATATTCAGCATCCGTATACATTCGTCCAGTACTTATCACAATGTGAACACCCTGCTGATGTGCTTTCAATAGAATTTCTTTCGTTCTTTTTGTAATTTCATGCTTCTGATTCAAAAGTGTCCCGTCAACATCAATGCAGACTAATTTATACGCCATAATAGTCCTTTCCGCTGGGTGGTCCACCGCTCCCATTACGCTTTGAATGATGATCTAATGAATTCACCATAATCCAGCTATTTACCTTCATTGAGCACAGTTTTTATCATACTTTGTGCATTCAATCTAAAGGCATTGCTTGGTTGCTCCAATCTGCTTTCTTCATCTCGAAAAGCCTCTTCATATTCTATTAGAATTTGTTCTTCTTCATATCCCTTTTCAGATAAACGAAGAATAAAGTCTTTTGTTTCTTTTACGGCCAAGATACATTCTTCCCAGTAGTTAAGAGTATCGCTCTGATTCACCAGACCAAAATGAGGAGAAATAATAAACCGAGGATTTATTTCTCGAGATCTATTAATTGAATCAATTGCTTGAGAGCAACTGGTTATAAAAGCAGGATAAACCTTTCCTGATTTGCTCTTGTACCCTGTGGATTCACTTGCAAATAAAGTTTCGTTATTAACTAAAAATGATAATGAACATTTGGTATGTCCCTGGGCTTCTATTACCTTAATGATCACTCCCCCTAGATCGAGGGAGTCTCCATCAAAAATGTTATTATCTACTTTCAGCATATCATCGCCATATTCTTTTATATCACCTGCACCATAAAATTTTGCAGCGAGCACACTAAGATTTCTAATGTCTTTTAGCGCGTTTTCTCTATTCAAAATGCCTTTAGCGTATTCTGCCCCCAGCACTTTAAGATTGGGCCATTCCTCTCTTAAATATGGGATAGCACCAATGTGATCGTAATGGGAATGACTGATCAGTATATAATCTAACGTCCTTCTACCAAGTACTTGCTTGATGTTGCTGATAAGAGTTGGCGCGCAATATGCCATGCCACAATCAACTAATGCTGTTTTTTCTTCTCCTATCAATAAAAAAGCCTTGCCACCTTGTCCACCCGTTACATCTATAATTTTATCCATGCATTTATCATCCTTTACCGAAACTCTAGTCTTACTTATCTCATGTCATTTTTATAGCACTTTTATGTGAATGGGTGCTATGTTCGCTCTTGCCCTCTACTGTTTGTTCAGTACTTCGTGTAAATTGTAAGTATAGTAAGCTGATAGGGCAAATAGTAAGAAATAAGAAAGGCCCATTCTAAAGCGAAATCCTTGATCCGTATCATAATATGGATTGTCACGGTCTTTCCAAACTTCCCATGCCTTTTTAATGGCTAATATAGAAATCAGAATACCAATGGGGTTAAAGAAATAAAAGGAAAAAAACACCATTATAGGAATACCAATTATCCAAAGTTTAAAAGATATAGCAGTAACGATACGTCCTCCATCAAGTGGGTGTGCTGGAATAAGATTAAATACCGTTAATATAAAACCAAAATATGCTAACGCAAGTAATAAGGTCGATTGAAATATTTCTCCAATAAAAAGACAAACAAGTGCGCCAAGGGCTCCAAAAATGGGGCCCCCAATACCAACGATAGATTCCGTTTTAGCATCCTTCGGTGCTTCTTTCATCTGGATGATGGCACCGACAAAGGGAATAAACATGGGAAGGCTCGTATTAATGCCTAACTGCCGTGAAGCAGTCAGATGCCCCATTTCATGAATAAATAGTAAGAGTACAATGCCTATTGCATATTTCCAGCCATATATATAGGTATATACGACGACCATCAATATCATTGATAAACCAGTAGTGAGAAACTTGCCAAATTTAAGAAATAGCAGTGCCCCCTTAATAATTGCCCATATTTTCCCAGCTTTAAAAAGGAGGAGAAGTCCCCCAAAACTAGTGAACCAGCCCCATCTGCTTTTCTTTTTTTCAGGAATATCGATTTCAGTTGAAGGCTCGCTGCTTTGTAAAACACTATCATCCTCTTTATTTTTCTCCATACATTAAGAAGCCTCCTTATCATGTGTACTATCTCTATCGGGTGAAGTCATTATAATTTTAAGTACTCATAGATCTAAGATTTAGAACTGGGCATTATCTCGTAAAGATTATCGTCCATCCTGCTTACAAAGCGGGAAAGATTTCCAAAGTAAAAAAGGCTTAGATGGTGCAATGTTCGTGTACAAATGGTATATAGAATATGGCGTTCTTCCTCACGACTGTAGTTAATAGCATCTGCGTTAATCACCAGCACTGCGTCAAACTCTAGCCCTTTTGCCAGATACGATGGGATAACAACGATCCCCTGATGGAAGGCATCATCTTCGTCAATTACAAGAGTAAGATCCAAATGAGGCGCAAGATCGGAGAAAACATTTTTTGATTGGTACGTATTTTTGCAAATAATAGCGATGGATCGCCATCCTTTATTAAGGATCGTTTCAATAGTATGAACAAGAGTAGGGGTTAAATCCTGGATTTTTTCAACCTTAGTGACTGACGGCAAAATTCCTGAACGATTGACTGATTCTACTTCTGTTCGCGAGGAAAGTATGGCCTGACAAAAAGCTTGAATTTGTTTTGTCGAGCGATAACTACGTGTTAGACGAAAGGCAATTGCTTTTTCGGTACCAATGATTTCACTCATATCTTTAAAACTTGCCGTGTTTAAGAAGGGATGCACAGATTGAGCAGGATCTCCAACTACTGTCCATGTAGAATTTGGAAAAAGGATTACTAGAATTTTTAATTGCAGTCTTGTGTAATCCTGGGCTTCATCAATAATCAAATGCTTTATATCCCGATTTACGGGAAATCCTTGCAAGATACCTTGAAAATAGATAAAGGCAGGAATATCTTCGTAAGCAAGTATACCATTATTAATATAAGAAAGGGTTTGCTTTTGGATAGCTTGCCACTCTTTAGGAAAATCTCCTTTAAATATAGATCGCGCAAAAAGCCAGTTACCTTTAAATAAACGCCGATACTCTGACAAAGGGTTCAATTTCGTGAGTTTATCGATTTTCTCATTAAATGAACTAAATTCTTCTCTAGCAGCCATTCTTGCCAGAGCTTTAATTGTATTTTCGTCAACCTCTTCTGCACGAGCGATGATCTCAGCCTCTTTTTCCTTACGAATAGCGTGAAAAAATGGCCGCATTCTATTTTCAATTAAGTTCTTTATTTTTTCTAGACGAATCATCACTGGCATATTGGAAAGATTGCCTAAGTAATAATGTCTCCACTCTTCTTTGCTAAATATTGTTTCACCATGAAACTCAATAGCAGGATAATCATCGACCAAACTTGTTTGAATCCAGTCTAAATACTCTTGCATAATCTTTTCAAAATTTCCAGATGATTTAAACCGAATATTTTCTGCACGAAGAACTTGGTCGTGATTACTGCCATTAGATAATACGGTTTCTAAATGAAAGGTACGAGTTTCAAGCCTTATAGGAAGCTGTTCGATTGCTTTCGAAACACAATCGTGGAAAGTCCTTTGCAGCACATTCTCTTCTCCCATCTCTGGTAGAACATTAGAAATATAATCGCTAAACAAATGATTGGGAGAAAGGATTAAAACATTTTTCTCATTGAGAATCTCCCGATCTCGATACAGTAAAAATGCAATGCGATGTAAGGCTACAGAAGTCTTACCACTCCCCGCTGGCCCTTCTACAAAAAGTGCTCTGTGACTTGCATCACGAATAATTTGATTCTGCTCTCGCTGAATACTATTTACAATGGTATGCATTTTATCATCGACACTTTTTCCCAGTATTTCTTGTAAAACTTCGTCATCTATTTTTAAATCGGCATTAAACATATACTGCATAGACCCGTTCATTATTTTATATTGACGCTTTAGGGTTATCCTTCCGTTAATGCTTCCCATCGAACAATGATACGAAGCATTTCCTAGTCCGCAATCATAAAACATGCTCGATACTGGAGCCCGCCAATCATAAATGAGAAATTCGTCGTTTTCCTCATTCATTAATGTGGAAATACCTACGTATATTTGTTCTTCCTGAGGCGGAAGACTCGCCTCCTCTTCGATAAAGTCAATACGCCCAAAATAAGGTGAGTTTAACATTTTCCGCAGCGTAAGAGGAGTGCTATGAGTTAAGGAAGAAAGTGCACGTTGGCGGTTGGCGGTTTCTACTAGTTGTGCTTCATCACTACCACATTTCTCCCAATAATTTAATAAGGTTTCTTTTAGTTCAGATTGTTTTACGACACAGTTTTCTTCACTTAATGCAAGTTGTTTTTTTATTTGTTCAAGAGTCCTCTCTAATCTAATATATTCTTTTTGTCTCTCTTCGTCCTTCACATTGGCCTCCATCTATAGAAAAATTAATAGCATAAAGATTACAATAATCTTCTATGCCTGCTACAATCATATGTAGGATTGTACCACAATACGTTTACTATGGCTATTGTACACACAAAATGGTTTTTTCATTACGCAGTGAGGAATCATGAATATAAAGAAAACTTGATTCAGATGGAGCTAGAACTCCACCTGAATCAAGTCTTCTTGTTAAATCCTCTACTCATTCACCTGTTCTTATTTAAAGGTATATAGACATAAAGCATAATCCTATTAGGATTATATCAATCCATAGGCCTTCATTTGATTGCGAAGAAGTTCAAGGTTATTGTCACTGATTTCTGTTAGTGGCATACGGCATTGACCGGCCTTAAATCCTAGTAAACTTACAGCTGCTTTAATTGGAATAGGATTTACTTCACTAAATAATGCTTTTATGAGGTTGAATGTCTGAAGTTGCATTTTAATAGCACCATTACTATCACCTTGGAGGAATTTCATAACCATATCGTGGGTATCTTGGGGGATGATATTAGCCATAACAGAAATGACGCCTTTACCGCCTAGTGACAGCACAGGCAATACTGTATTATCATCACCAGAGTACACAGCAAAATCTTCACCACATAAATTTACTACATCACCAACTTGCCCTAGATTACATTCCTTCACAGCGATAATATTATCAATTTCTGATAATGCTTTTATTGTCTCAGGATTCAAGTTCAAATTGGTTCTACTAGGTACATTATATAGAATAATTGGTATAGTAACGTTATTGGCAATGATCTTAAAGTGTTCATATAAGCCTTTCTGTGTGGCTTTATTGTAATATGGAGTAACTGATAATATTCCATCAGCGCCAACTGCTTCCGCAGCTTTTGTTAATTCTATAGCATGTCGGGTATCATTACTGCCTGTACCAGCAATAACCGGTACACGCTTGTTGACTTTTTCTACCGCAAACTTGATAACAGCAATATGCTCATCATCTGGCATGGTAGAAGCTTCTCCTGTGGTACCACAAACAACAATGGCATCTGAACCACCTTTAATTTGAAACTCAATCAGTTCTGCTAATGTTTGATAATCAACACCATCGTCAGTAAAGGGAGTTACGATTGCTACTGCAGAGCCGATAAATAATGGTTTTTTCATTAGTAAACCGCCTTTTATTCATATTTGGTATATCAAAATCATTAATATTATAATTTTATCCTATAATCACATAAAAAGGAATACTGATTTCTAGGTCAATCATAAATAAACGGCGATACTGGGTATAAGAAAGCAGCCAAAAATCCCTAAATGATAAGTTTCCGGCTACCATCTTGACCACTTCTATTAATGTCTTCATGCATTTTCTTTGGCTTTATTACTCGAATTTACTCAGCCTATATGAGGGCTATCTTCCCCTAGGAAAACAGCCTGTAAATTCATTTTCATCTCTTTTTTCTATTTCTAAATGCATCATCCTTCACACCATCTGATAAATCCATTGACTTCAATGCCAAACTTTTCAAGGATTTTACCAATAATATGTCTGTTCATATCTTTGATACTTATAGGTTTGTTGTAGTATGTGATCATTGGCGGCATAATAAATGCCCCTAATTCAGCTAACGACAGCATATTTCTTAGATGAATTGCACTAAGTGGACACTCTCTGGTTGCCAGCGCCAGTCCTCTTCTTTCTTTAATTGTAACATCTGCAGCTCTAAGAAGAAGATTGTCAGAATAACCACTGGCAATGCCTGCAACGGTCTTCATGCTACAAGGAACAATAATCATTCCTTCTGTTTTAAAAGTGCCACTCGCTATGCCTGCACCAATATTATTTATATCATAGACCTTATCAGCTAGATCGATTACCTCAGCTACCTTGTAGTCTGTCTCTTGAAGTATTGTTTCTTCTGCTCCCTTTGAAATAATAAGATGCGTTTCATAGTCAGGGTGTTCTCTAAGTATTTGTAATAATTCTATGCCCAATATTGCACCGCTAGCTCCACTCATCCCTACTACTAATCTCTTTTTATTGTTTACTATCATTATATCTCCCCACTTTTTGTGTTTCTATTACAAGTAATATGGTTGGTTACTGAAAGCTTTTATCACAGCATTCATATAATTATTTTCAGCCATATCCAAACCTCTCACTCTTTATATTACTTAATATCCTAAAACTGTTTTCTTCATCATGATACCTCAATCCTTTTTCTTACGCAATTCAGAAATTGGTGATCTTTGATTGAGTATAGCATCTATTATACAAAAAAAGAATCCGAAGACGATGTCATCTACGAATTCTTTGCAAATTATCTGCCTAACTCAATTATATTTTTAACAAGCGCTTTGCATCTTCCACAATCAGTGCCTGCTCCTGTGATCTCGCCAACTTTTTCTACAGTATCAACCCCACTTTTAACAGCATCTATCACGTCTTTTAGTGAAACATTTAGGCAACCACAAACAGAAGTTAGGATTTTGTCAAGCTCCCTTTTACAGCCTTCACAGGTAGAGCAAACTCCTGCCATTTCTTTTAGTTCATCTACAGTGGGAGCACCAGCACACATCGCCTTCCTAATTGTACTGTAATCAACATTGTTCGAAGTGCAAATCATACTATTTCCTGCCATTTTTATTACTCTCCTTTTTTACAAACCACCACTATACAGTACTCCTGTCGATCTCTAGCCTTTATTATATCCAATATATTCTCAATCTATCATTGCTCCTCTTGAAAATACGCGGATCAAATATAAATATATTTAACGTAAACAAGCAATGCGCTAAGTAGCACTAGCCGTTCCTTTATCTTTTCGCGTCAAATACATTCCTAAAAAGATCACTACAGCACCAAAAAATTGTAGCCAACCAAAGCCTTCGTCCAAAAAAGCATAACCGCTAGCGACTGCAAAAATTGGCGATAAATTATTATACAGAGCTGTTCGTGTGCTACCTATTTTACCAATTGCCCACATCCATAAAAAGTTTCCCACACAAATGGCAAAAACACCTGAATATAGCACACTAAACCAAGCAATCAACGGAACCTCTACCCATTTTACAGGCATTAGACTTGGAAGAGCAACCACAATAAATAGTGATGTAGCAACTGTCACCATATATGCAGTAACCTGATAGGTGGAATATTTGTTTAGAAGAGGTCTAGAAAATACAGAATAATAGCCATAAGCAAATTGAGCAATCAGCATCATAAATGCGCCAAAAAGATGATCATTACCCATGCTAATTTCTTTTCCTGAACCCATTACAATGAAAATAACCCCCACCAAAGACATTCCAATTCCAATGACCATAGATCCCTTAATCTCTTCAATACCAAATAATTTATTAATAATGGCCACGCTAGCTGGTACAAGGGCAAGTATTAACGAGGAATTCCCTGCAGTTGTATTTTGTACCCCAAAGGTAAATGCTAACTGAAAGATAAAGAAGCCAGCAGAGCCAATGAGTAATATTAACTTTACATCTTGCCGATCAAATGGTTTATACGTTTTGGATAACCCTAACATCAACCAAGCAAATAGCAATGCAATAAGCATCCTTACTGCATTGTAAGGCATTGGCGGCAAATAAAACAATCCAACTTTCATAATCGTAGGATTTATACCCCAGATAAAAGCTACAAGAAGCAAAATTCCTTCAATAAATAATAAGGAACGAGATCCCATACCAAAACCCCCACTCGATGTAATACAACAAATATAACACATATCTACCATAAGGGACTCATTAATTTCTAACTTTTATCAAGCGACCAATGCAAAAAACCTTCCAGACAGTCTGGAAGGTTTTTTACTAAGAACAACTTTCAATTATAACGTACAAGCACCATCTACGCTTAATACTGTTCCATTGATATATTTTGCATCATCGGATGCCAAAAAGGCGAAAGCTGCTGCAATTTCTTCAGGCTCGCCTAAACGTCCTGCAGGAACCTTAACTAGAATTCTATCTTGCAACACTTGTTCAGGAATCTTTTTCACCATATCTGTACCAATAAAACCAGGAGCAACGCAATTAAAGCGTAGGCCAGTCTTGGCCATTTCTTTTGCCCATGATTTGGTCATGCCGATTACGCCCCATTTAGTAGCTGCATAATTCGTTTGTCCCATATTCCCGTAAATACCAACAACGGAGGATGAAGTTAAAACAACACCTGACTTTTGTTCTAACAAAAACGGCAACACTGCTGAAGTACAATTAAATACACCTGTAAGATTTACAGAAATGACTGCATCCCAAGCTTCTTTTGTCATTTTCTTCATCATAGCATCTTTTGTGATTCCTGCATTATTAATCAGAACATCAACTTTACCAAAAGCCTCGATAGCTTTGTCGACCATATTCTTAGCACTTTCTGGATTAGACACGTCAACTTGAACATATACTGCGGCGGATCCTAATGCCTCTACTTCTTTAACAGTAGCTGATCCATCAGCAAAATCAGCAACAACTACTTTCGCGCCTTCCTCTGCAAATCTAAGAGCAGTACATTTGCCAATCCCATTAGCAGATCCAGTAATGATAACTACTTTATCTTTCAAACCTCTCATTATGAAAACTCCCTTCAAATACCTTTTTTTATTTTATAAGCTTTAGCCTATGACACCCTGTTAAATTGCCTCGATGACAACGGCAATAGCCGGGCCACCACCCACACATAATGATGCAACACCATAACGCCCACCAGAACGCTTCAATTCATATAGCAGTGATACAATGACCCTTGCCCCAGTACACCCCACTGGATGACCAAGCCCGATTCCTGATCCGTTGCGGTTGACCTTTTCAAGATCCAGACCTAGTTCTCTATTTACCGCTATAAATTGGGCTGCAAATGCTTCATTAATTTCATAGTAATCTATTTGATCACTAGTTAAATTAGCAAACTTCAAAGCTTTAGGTATAGCGAATGCTGGACCAATTCCCATAATCTCTGGATGCACTCCCATGTTCGCTGTGGCAACTACACGAGCGAGAGGCTGGATGCCAAGTTCGCGAGCTTTCTCGGCAGACATCATTACTAAAGCTGCCCCACCATCATTAACACTAGATGCATTACCAGCTGTTACAGTGCCGTCCTTCTTAAAAGCCGGTCTCATACCAGCAAGTTTTTCGGCTGTAAGATCGGCCCTCGGGTGCTGATCTGTATCCACTACTACCGATCCACGTCGCGTTTCAATCGTAACTGGCACAATTTCCTCACTAAACACGCCCTTACTTGAAGCAGAAACCGCACGCTGATGACTTAGGAGAGCTAATTCGTCTTGTTCCAAACGAGAAATTTCATATCGCTCCGCCAAATTCTCTGCTGTAATTCCCATGTGATAACCTTGCATTGCGCAAACTAAACCATCGTGGAGCATTGAGTCAAGAATCTCACCATTCCCCATGCGAAAGCCCTCGCGGGCACCTTTTAAAATATAAGGAGCTTGGGACATACTTTCCACACCAACAGCTACGCCGATGTCTGCTTTACCAAGCATTATCGATTGTAAAATCGATTCAAAGGCTTTCATACCAGAACCGCACTGCTGGTCAATCGTATACGCATAACTCTCAACAGGCATCCCACATTTCAACTGTATCTGACGGCCTGGATTGCCTTTTGCGCCCCCCTTATAAATCATGCCACAGGCAACTTCCTCGACTTGATCGGCCTTTAGTTTAGCTCTCGCCAACGCTCCGTTTACAGCCGCCACTCCGAGGTCAATAGGACTAGCATCTTTTAGTGCTCCCAGAAAATCGCCAATCGGAGTCCTTGCAGCCCCAACGATTACTACCTCTTGCATGTCCATTTTGCCTCCTCTATTTCCATTAAACGATAAACTGCAGAAGCTCTACTATAAATCAATGCAAGTTACATGCCAACCATTGGGCCTAAGCAATATAAGAATACTATCTAGTATTGCGCCTAACTTTTGATCTTATTCTTATTTAGGCATTCTCTTGTGTAGATAAAAATAGACAAGTAGTGTCTATTCCATTAGACACTACTTAAAAACACTTGTTGATTACTTCAATGATTCTGCAAATAAAACTGTACAATTAAAATCATTCAAATTTAGTGACTGAAGTACCTATTTTTCTTGCTAAAAATAATTTTAGGAAGGAACTGCTAGGACAGCATGCTGTCCTAGCAGTTCCTTCCTTTATTCCCTAACCATCTTCATAAACTGTTCTTCATCTAGTACTTCCACACCCAACTGTTGCGCTTTATCTAGCTTACCTCCCGCCTCTGCACCCGCTAGGACATAGCTGGTTTTTTTACTGACGGAACCTGATACTTTTCCACCGAGTTTTTGAATGATATCAGAAGCTTGAGTACGACTCATTGTATCCAAGGTCCCTGTAAGTACAAAGGTTTTTCCTGCAAACAGTTGATTTTCCTCAATGGCTTGCTTTTCTTCTGTGGTTTTCACCCCAGCACTACGGAGGCGTTCAACCAACTCAATATTTTCCTCCTCAGCAAAATAGGCAACGATGCTTTCCGCGATTTTGGCACCGATTTCATCAAGCTGCAGCAAATCTTCAGCAGATGCCTTCTTTACATCCTCTATATCTCCAAAATGCCGCGCTACAATGCCAGCAGCCTTTACACCTACATGACGAATGCCCAAGGCAAACAATAATCTGGCTAGCCCCGCTTGTTTACTGAACTCAATGGCTGTTAACAAATTTTCTGCTGATTTCTGTGCCATACGAGGCACTGTCAGTACTTGTTCCATCGCTAATTGATATAAATCTGCCACATCTTTGACTAAATTCGTATCAACTAAAGCATTCAATACTGCGGGACCCAAACCGTCAATATTCATGGCATCACGGGAAACAAAGTGAACTAGGCCTTCACGAAAAAGAGCGGGGCAATGAGGATTGACGCATTTGTGAGCCGCTTCTCCTTCTTGGCGTACTACTTTTCCTCCACATTCAGGACATATTTCTGGCATGACAAAGGGAATTTCCTCACCCGTACGTTTTTCCAACACTACAGAGAGGACTTTGGGAATGACCTCACCTGCTTTGTGAATGATAACCGTATCCCCAATACGAATATCTTTTTCTTCTATATAGTCTAAATTATGCAAGGTAGCTCGACTAATGGTGGAACCAGCGACTCTGACAGGCCTAAGGATTGCTGTAGGGGTAAGAACTCCTGTACGACCAAGGCCTACAAAAATATCTTCCACTACCGTGATGGCTTGTTCTGCAGGAAATTTATAGGCGATAGCCCATCTTGGATCTTTGGCCGTATACCCTAGAAATTGCTGGCTGGCTAAATCATTGACCTTTATTACCATGCCATCAATGTCATAGGGGAGTTCATATCGTTTCTCCGCAAAATTAGTACAATAGGTAATTACATCTTCTATGGTTTCAAAGATCTTATATTGAGAATTGATTTTTAGCCCCAGTTGATTCAAATATTCTAGCATTTGCCCATGTGTAGTCAATTCAACACCTGTATACACGCCAATACCATACACAAAAATATCTAAGGCCCTATCGGCTGTTATTTTAGGATCGAGTTGGCGCAGTGAACCAGCTGCAGCATTACGGGGATTTGCTAATAATGCCTCACCAGCTTCTTCCCGTTCCCTGTTCAATCGTTCAAATTCTTTTTTGGGCATATAGACTTCACCCCGGACTTCAAGAAGGGGGGGAATCGTAGTAGCATCACTATGTAGAATTAAGGGTACTGATTTTATGGTGCGGATGTTACTTGTTACATCTTCTCCTTGATTACCATTTCCTCGCGTAACACCACTCACTAGATGGCCCTTTTCATAGGTTAAATTAATCGCCAATCCATCCATTTTCAATTCTACTATGTATTGTATCTTTGCTTCTACTCCCAGCCCACTCTGCACTCTATTGTGAAAAGCCATTAATTCTTCAGCAGAGAAAGCATTACCCAAACTACGCATAGGCGATAAATGAGTTACACTCTTAAAACCACCAGCAACAATACCACCAACTCGCTGTGTGGGTGAATCTATAGTGATTAAGTCCGGATAGGCTGTTTCTAGCTCGATTAGCCGACCCATTAACATATCAAATTGACTATCCTCTATTTCTGGATCATCAAGAACATAGTAACGATAGGTATGATATTGTAGTTGTTTTCGTAATGCCGCGATTTCATCTACGATTTGCCCGATATCTTCTCTCTTATTTTCCATCACCTGTACACTCCCTAATTAAAATCAGGAAAGCTGCAGCAATGTACTGCAGCTTTCTTATGGAATCAAAAAGTATAACCATTTTGACTCCAAGTAAGAACGACTAAGGCTTCTGCCTAGGTCAGCAGGCTTGGTACAAACCAAGTCTTTTATCTTATATTGTCATAAGAAGCAACCTTTTATGAATTATATACTTCTGGTGTTATACTTTCGTAATTGGGGCCATATCCGCCACGACAACCTTGATACCCAGTCCTGGGAAAGCAATCTTCAACTCTTGACTATCACCGCTTCCCTTTACTTCAATAACAGTACCTAAGCCCCATTTCGAGTGTTGTGCTTTGTCTGCTACCTTCCAAGCACCACTACTCGGTCCTTTAGGGGAAGCCATTCTAGGCATAGTCGACCGTAGTGGACTCTGTACAATTGTCGAAGTAGAAGCTGGTGGCTGAATAGTAGATCTACTACCGCTAGTAGCAAAGCCATGGTGATTTTGTCTTCCAGTATATTTTTCCACCATAGCACTAGGAATTTCGTTCAAGAAGCGAGATAAAGGAAACATCTGCGTCCTACCATAAATGGTACGCATACGAGCATTGGTCACATATAATTTGCGACGAGCCCTTGTAATACCCACGTAGCAAATTCGTCGTTCTTCTTCTATTTCGTCCTCATTCATTAAGGTACGTGAATGGGGAAAAAGTCCTTCTTCCATACCAGCCATAAAGACTACTGGAAATTCTAATCCCTTTGCAGAGTGTAGGGTCATTAAAGTAACACGTGCTTCTGATATTTCAGCATTATCAATATCAGCTACCAAAGCAACTTGCTCTAAAAATCTTTCTAAGGTTTCCTCTCCATCCCCCTTAGCAAAATCCTTAGCCACACTTAGAAATTCTTTTAAATTGTCTAGCCTATTTTCATCTTGGGGATCGGTACTCTTTTGCAGTTCATCTACATAACCAGAATCATGCATTACTTTATTGACTAACTCGACAACAGATAAGGACTGTGCCTGAGACATTAAGTTGAAAATGAGTTCTGCCAAGAATTCCAAAGGTCCTTTTGATCTGGCAGTAAGACCGGGAACTAAGTCTGGATTGCTGACCACATCGAATAAGGTCATATTGTGTTCTGCGGCATAAGCTGTTAAGCGGCCAATTGTGGTATCTCCAAGTCCCCTTCGCGGCACATTAATAATTCGGAGTAGACTGACACTATCTGCTGGATTAAAAATCACGCGCAAATAAGCCAACATATCCTTAATTTCCTTACGATCATAGAACTTTAACCCACCCACAATTACATAAGGGATACCAGATTGCATGAAAGCTTCTTCAATCGCTCGGGACTGGGTATTTGTGCGATATAAGATTGCAATATCACCATACGAAGTACGATATACGGTGTTGAGTTTGGTAATCGTGTCACCTATAAACTGTGCCTCATCCCGTTCATGATGAGCTAAATAGTGAGTAATTAACTCACCCTGAGGGTTTTGTGTCCACAACTCTTTAGGCCGACGGGAGCTATTGTGTTCAATCACAGCATTAGCAGCATCCAAGATAACTTGTGTAGATCGATAATTTTGTTCTAATGTAATGATTTTAGCTTCAGGATAATCTTTCTCAAAATCCAAAATATTGCGAATGTCGGCTCCCCGCCAGCCATAAATACTTTGATCCGCATCACCAACTACACAAAGATTGCGGTGTTTGTCTGCCAGCATACGTGCCAATAGATACTGAGCCCGATTGGTATCCTGATATTCATCAATCATAATATAGTGGAATTTACGCTGATATTTTGCTAATACCTCTTCATTATTTTGCAGAAGTCTCACGGTGAGCATTAGTAAATCATCAAAATCTAAAGCATTGTTCGTACGTAATTTTTGTTGATATAGCTTATAAATTTCAGCTATTTTTTGCTCATGAAAATTACTGGCCACAGATGTGAATTGCTGTTCATCCTGCAAAGCATTCTTCGCATTAGATATCGTAGATAAAATACTATTTGGCTGAAATTGTTTATCATCCAGGTTTAATTGTTTCAAGCAACTCTTAATAAGGGACTGACTATCTGATGTATCATAAATCACAAAGTTACTTTTATAACCAGCCATACCGCTGATCTCCATACGGAGAAATTTGGCACAAAAAGCATGGAAGGTACTAAGCCAAATATCTTTCGCTTGCGCCCCTACTATGGCATGCACACGCTCTTTCATTTCCGCTGCCGCTTTATTGGTAAAGGTAATGGCTAAGATGTTGTAGGGTGCCACACCCTTATCTAACAAATAAGCAATACGGCATGTTAATACCTTGGTTTTACCTGAACCCGCACCAGCCATGATAAGCAATGGTCCATTTGTGTGGACCGCAGCTTCTCTTTGCATCGGATTTAACCCATCTATAATATTTTGCATATATTCCTCCGTAGTAACACAAACTTTTGAACTTCTAATAACCTTTTCTTATTCGGCAAAATAACTAATTTTCCTGTTATTATAAAAAAATAGATTATAGAAAGGTTTTGAGCCTCATCTATAATCTATTTACTAGTAAGCTTCTACTACACCCTTGCTGCTTCTGACATAGGAGGGATAATTTGCTTTTTCCGTGACATAACTCCAGGAAGATAGAGCACTCCATCCTCACTCTCACTACCAAAAGCTTGTTTTAGTAAACTAGCAGGCTGGCCAACATATACCAAATGAGTACCCTCATTAAGAATATCAGTAACCATTAATAGTACCATATCATAGTTTTCCTTCTGACGCAGTACTTCCATATCCTGCTTTAATTGTTCTTTTATGGAGAGTACTTCTTCAGTATCCATTACCGATATTTGTCCAATCGTCATTCGATAATCGCCAATTTGGAATTCTTTAATATCATTGGCAATAATATCTGCAGTTGACATACCTTTTATACTAGCCCCTGCTTTTAATATGCTCATCCCAAATTCATGAATATCTAACTGAGCAATTTCAGCTAGTCTTTTCCCTGTTCTTTGATCCTTTTCCGTACAGGTCGGTGATTTAAAAAGAACAGTATCTGATAAAATAGCTGCCAATAACAACCCAGCAATATTCTGTGGAATGGTTATATTACGATGCCAGAACATATTAGCAACAATAGTCGCTGTGCAGCCCACTGGTTCATGGCGGATAAAAATAGGCTCACTCGTTTGTAATCCACCCAAACGATGATGGTCAATAATCTCCACGATCTGCGCTTCTTCCACACCTTCGACAGCTTGTCCTCTTTCGTTATGGTCAACAAGAATGACTTTAGTGCGTTCCTGCACGATTAATTTATCACGATGAATGACTCCTACTAATTTTCCATTTTCCACAACTGGATATACTCGATAATTCGTAGCAGCTACAATTTTTTTTATATCCGTTACTAAATCAGTAGGTTTAAAGGCAATCACTTCTTTACGCATAACCATTTCTAAAGGAATACTTTGATTGATAAGCCTAGCAGACGTGTAAGTATCATGAACGGATGTGATCACTATAATACCACGCTCTATGGCCTTTTGTATCACTTCTTCATCAACCTCAACATTGCCTGTAACGACTAAACAGGAAATACCACAATCTAAGCAAGTTAGTTGAGCATTCTTACGGTCCCCAACTAACACAATATCATGATGACTAACAAATTTTTGTATTAAACTATGACTACCTGCAGCAATGTGCACTCTACCTGCTACCTTTCGCTCCAAGTTATCTCCAGTAACCAACATACCTTCTAGTGCTTTTAATACTCCAGTAAAATCTACACCTGCTTGACTTAAATCTTGCATTTGCAATTCATCAAAATATAAGTTAGCTAAGTCACCTACAGTTACAACACCAATCATAATGCGTTTTTCATCCACGACAGGTACTGATTTAACTTTGCATTGCCTCATAATGCATCCTAAATCACGTAATGTATCTTTAGGGCCTGCAGTTACTACTTCAGTTTGCATAATATCTTTAACTCTTGGATATAAATCCGTAACCAGTTCAGGCGTGCTAAAACCTAAGGTTTCCAAAACAAACTTCGTCTCGCTATTTAGTTTTCCAGCTCTAGCTGCTACTGCATTTACGCCCCGAACTTGTTGGAAATAAGCATAACCAATTGCTGAACATATGGAATCAGTATCAGGATTGCGATGCCCGATAACATAAGTAGGTTTAGAAATTTCTGTCATAAAAAGTCCCCCAGTGCTATTTCTTATAATACTGCAATTTTTCCATCTTATATTCTACCCTATTTACTTATAATTGAATAGCATAAAAAACTTAAATATGAGAATATACAAAGTGAATGAACAAGTCAGTATGCCTATGCAACCAACTTGTTCATTTATCTTATGACCAAGAGCTCTAAAATTCCAGCTTAATCATGCCTATTTATTGTTTTCACTTAGTTGAGTTAACGCCTCTGTAATCAAGGCCTTCGGATTCTTTATGGCTTTCTGTGATTCGGTTCTATACACGAATTTGTTTTTAAAGCGCACTTCTTCTTTGATCGCAACATCAGCTGCTAGTATGACTAAATCGGCCTCATCTACTTCTTTTAATGTAATTTTATTTTCAATTCCAATAGAGCCTTGTGTTTCTACTTTTATGGCATGCCCAAGACTAATTGCCGCTTTTTGCAATGCAGCTGCCGCCATATAAGTATGGGCAATGCCAGTAGGACATGCCGTTACCGCAATTATCTTCATAATTCCACCTCATTATTTACAATATCTTATTATTATCCTTATGCTCCTATTCCTGTACCATCGGAATCTAATTCTTCATGAACAGGTTTCTTTAATATATTCACCATTACTGCAGTAATTCCTACACCTATCAATATTGCTACAATAAACATGAAGGGATTATCGACAACAGGTAATACAATAGGTCCACCATGGGGAGCATGATCACCAACACCAAACATAGCCGCAACGGCCGCTCCAATTGCTGAGCCAACCACAATGGACGGTATGACTCTAATCGGATCACCTGCCGCAAAAGGAATGGCACCTTCTGTTATACCAATCATCCCCATTGCTAGAGCACCATAACCTGCCTCTCGTTCCATTTCGCTATATTTTTTTGGTGCCAATAAAGTAGCAAGCCCCATCCCCAGAGGAGGAATACAAATGGCTACTGCCACTGGTCCCATTACCGTATAGACACCTTCGCCAATCATAACTACACCAAACATAAATGCTACTTTGTTTACAGGTCCACCCATATCAAAAGCAATCATTGCTCCCATGACCAATGATAGTAATATAGCATTGCCTTGACCCATGGCTTTTAAACCAGATGTCATAGCTTCCATTAATCCAGCAATAGGTGTACCCACAACATAAATCATTAATCCACCAACGATCAAAGCGGATAATAAGGGAATCACAAAAATAGGCATGATAGGCTTTAAATTCAGCGGAACCTGCCAGCCTTTTATCCATCTGGCAACATATCCTGCTATAAAGCCCGCCACAATACCACCAAGGAAGCCAGCTTTCAAATTAGCAGCTAATACACCACCAACCAGTCCTGGAGCAATACCCGGCCTATCTGCAATACCATAAGCAATAAAGCCAGCTAACACAGGTACCATCATCGAGAATGCGGCAACCCCAATATCTAACATATTTTTGAAGATAGGATTGGTTACTACTGCACCTTTACCAGCTTCGACACCACTCAGGGCAATTGCTAGCGCGATAAGTACGCCACCAATTACAACGATGGGAATCATGTAAGATACGCCTGTCATTAGATACTGCCTTATATTTTTCAATTCTTCATTCATTATGCTCTCCCCCTTTATATTTCAATCCAACCTATTAATCAATTTGAATACTCTTGAGGGTTTCTAGTACCTGAGGTATTGTTTGTGTATTTTTTAAAATGTTAATAAAGTCCTCATCCACAAGTTTCATTGATAACTGGGATAATATTTTTAAATGTACATTATTTGCATTCTCAGCGGGTACACCTAATAAAAAAATTAAGTTTACTAGGCTACCATCATGTGACTCCCATTCAATTCCTTTTTTTGCTTTTCCAAATACAAACATCGCCTCCTTTACCGCTTTTGATTTCCCATGAGGTATTCCTATCCCATTTCCCACCCCCGTTGAAAACGTATTCTCTCTTTCTAAAACATCGTGCATAAACTCTTCAACGCATGTAATTTTCCCATCATTCTTTGCAACTAAGGCCATTTGATGAATCGCCTCTACCTTATTGGGTGCATCTATATCCATAATGACTAAATTCTCGTTAATCAACATCAAAATTCCTCCATTATGCTGTATTGTTTTGCTATTCAGTTCATTGATAAAGATTTCAATTCTCTTAATATCTTTTTGTACCAATAGTGGACTTATCTGAATTACAGGTTTGTTTACTTCTTCATCAAAAAGAGGGATCGTTGAAATAATAAAATCTACCTCCTCTGCTTGCCCCTCCTTAATATTAACTATGGATAGTACATCTTTAATCTCAATATCTCGAAAGCACCGTCTTAAACGTGCAGCTAACAATTGAGATGTGCCAATACCACTAGTACATACTACTAACGCTTTGAAGGGCTTTTTGCTCCGTTCTACTGCTGCCCCAATATGTAGTGCAATATAGCCAATTTCTTCTTCTGTCACTCTACTGCCAACATACTTCTCAAATACAATACTCGTCATCCAGGCTACACCATACACTTCTGGATAATTTGCCTTTATTTCATGCAAGATTGGATTTTTTAACGTTAAGCCATATCTTAATCGGTTAATCGTAGGACGCAGGTGTAAAATCAGACCTGTTAAAAATTGCTGATCATTACTAAAATCTATACTTAATACACCTTGTGCAATATTACTTATTTCTTTCGCCATAACAGTTGCTAAATTATCTTCTTCATCTAGTTTTATATGCACATCTTCTATATTATTCTGCTGCATCTTGGCTCCTAAAATATGGAGCAATATATAGCCTATTTCCGGTTCTGGTAATGTAATCTGAAATGAAGTTTCAATTTCTCTCCCTATCTCTTGGGCGATTTCATATTCTTCTTTCCCCTGCAGATGCAATAGCGTATGATTTGCTAGGCAAATATCCTTTTTACATTCCAGTCTCTTAATCGCGATCGCCACATGAATCACAAAACTGATATATGCCTCATCTGAAAAACGAATTTTGAGTTTTGTTTCTGCTTGCGATATTATTTTTTCTAACTGCCGATAATCAAGATTGATTAGCTCCTTTAATTTTCGTAAGGTCTTATAATCGATTCGTCCTCCATAATGCTCATATAACATTTCTTTCAGTTCATCCTGCTCTCTATTATAGGCAATTAGACTAACTACCGCCTCACGCCAGTTCTCTTCCTCACCAATTACCTCTATACCATAATTAGGTTTACTAAGTAACTTTAATTTGAAGTTGTTGAGCCATGCTTCTACCTCACCTAATGTTTTATGAATGGTAACCCGGCTAACATAAAGCTCATCTGCTAAATCTTGCATGCGGATCTGGCTGTCAGCCATTAATAAGCGTTTTACTATGTAATATTTTCTAGCCTTTGGTGAAAAAGGCTGATCTCTCCCTACACAAAGATCTAGTTCTTGAGACAATTTCATTTTTTGCTCTTCTGTGCCGCATATCATGATACCCATACCAGGTCTCTTTACAATCTTTAGGCCCGTATTCTTAATATAATCGGCAGCTTTCGTTAAATCATTCCTCACTGTTTTATTAGATACCTTAAGTTGGCTTGCAATCCGATCTATTGGAATGAGCTCATGAGTAGCTATTAGTATTCTAATTATTTCTAACACTCTCTCCATACAATAGTCACCTCATTGCCACAGTAGATGTGGTAATTTTATACTCTAATTGTTCTAAAAATGAATCTTCTGATAATTTAATTATAGCTACAAATACTTGATTTACAAGGGTTTAAAAGATACATTCTTATACCTCAATATTATGGTAAAAGTTTGTTAATGCACAGCAAGTTTTTTATTCTTCTTTCTATTTCATGTATCTTTTATGGAAAGACTAGACGATATCATCATAATCTATTATCATAAAGAAGATTTGAATTAAGTGTAGTTTATATGACAAGAACAATGAGGTGTAAAATGGACAAACAATTACCAGAGCATTATTTCGCTAGACTCTGCCGTGCTATTACTGAATTTGATATGATCACAAAGGGCGATAAAATATTGATTGGCTTATCTGGAGGTAAAGACAGTACCTTTCTGACCTATGCTCTTTCCATTCTACGTCAACGTTCAGCAACTCCTTTTGAAATAGCAGCCATAACCATTGATCCTATGTTCACTGATGATTTTGACCCTAAGCCCATCAAAGATTTCTGTAAAGATCTAGATGTAGCTTTTTATACAGCGAAAACCGATATCGCTGGAATCATCAATAAGAATAATGGCAAAGATCCTTGCTTTACCTGCGCCTTCTTTCGCCGTGGCACAATCAACAACTTTGCTGTGGAAAATGGTTTTAACAAAATCGCCTACGCCCATCACCACGATGATGCCGTAGAGACCTTTTTGATGAGCATACTCTATTCTGGCCAAGTAAAAACCTTTATGCCTAAAACTTATCTGGATCGAAAAGACCTTACTGTCATTCGGCCTCTAGTCTATTTTCGTGAATATGAACTGAAGGAAACACCTAAAATTCATGGATTCACTCCTATCCCAAGTCCCTGCCCCCTAAATGGCCACACCAAGCGCCAAGAAGCGAAAGACATGATTGCAGCCTTGGAAAAAACTAACCCTGCCATTTATACTCATCTGGCGGCAGCCATGCGTCAAAGCCCAGCCAGCGAACTGTGGCCTACAGAACTCACCCGTGAAGAACTCCGCACAAAACATCTGCAATTTTGGGGTAAACAAAATAGAAGGGTTTGACCAAAAGTCAAACCCTTCTATCTTTGTTTAAGAAAATGATATCCTAAAGGTGCGAGGAAAGCTATTACAATTAATCCGATAGCTACTAAAAAAGTAGAAGAAAAAACATCTAACAGAGAATAACCTAATACATTATACGCAAAGGCTCCAGGAATCATCCCAAGAGTAGTTGCCGATACGTAATCTCGAAAGCGAATTTTAGATAGTCCAGCTAAATAACTAACTGGATCATAAGGAAAGATAGGCACAATTCGCATAAACAACATGGTACGAAAGCCATTTGCCGACATCTTATTTTCAAACAACTGCAGCTTTGAAGACTTCCCCATGTATTTCTGCATTTTTTCACGGCCTAATAAACGAGCGATAACAAAGCACAAACATGCACCTATTACACCGCCTAATACAACATAGAAGGTACCCCACCAAGGGCCAAAAGCCAATCCACCTGCTAACGTTAGAATAATAGCAGGAAATAAAAGCAGTGGTCTGATACTATACATAAAAACATATACAACAGGACCCCACCAACCAAAGGATATTACCACATTACGAATGGACTCAGGCGTAAAACGGCTGATTCCTACAGCATGTACAAGCAATAAGCCTGATAAGAGTAAAACCAAGAAAAAACCAGCTTTTATTGCTGATTTTTTTTCACATATCATAATCATTATTGAATATAAACCTCATTTATAGTAAGAATAAAGTTATAATTTCTACCTTACAGATTATAACTTTATTCTTACTATAATGTAAAGATAAAAATGATTCTTTATCTCGAAAACTCCTTCTGCCATACATTTCTTTATGGCATAGTAAATAAATTTAGGCAATTTGCGAACAGGGACCACATAGAACATCAGCTACATGATAGCCTTGCATCATCCAACCAGCAACTTGGCTTTTCATCTCTTCCATCCGCTGCATCATACTAAGTGAAGCTTCAGGATCACCGTACACTTTCCACATACCCTGACAAGTGT
>JARBUM010000141.1 GCA_029239675.1 Pelosinus sp.
GCACACTCATCCAACCTTTCTATTTTAGACGTTAAGCTTATTACTAACTGATATCATTATTTTATGTAAGAAACACATTTATTACAATTATCAGAATATATAACAGTTATTTTGATAACATGCTGCATATTGTGCAAAATATACAATGAATCATATTTTACAATGGTATGTAGAGCTTAATCGTTAATCATATAATTGACAGGAAAATAATCCTTAATATCCTTGTTTTAGACAGCATTTATCTCTATAATATTTATAGTGGAATAAGACACTTTTCCCTCTATAAATACATTTATAATTATTAACAAATTTGTGCATTTTGACTAATCGAGGTGAATACTTTTGCTTTTGACAAGCAGTCTAGCCCAACCCATCGTTGATCATATCATTCCCATTGCTCAGCAAAACATTAATATTATGGATAGTCGGGGTGTGATTATTGCCTCTGGACATAAACACAGGATAAATACCTTTCATCAAGGGGCAAAAGATGTAATTAATAACGTCCAAACAGTAGAAATTTTCCCTGACAATCTTGAGCAATACACCGGATCACTACCTGGTCTTAATATGCCTATTATATTGCATGATCAAGTAATCGGCGTAGTTGGCATCTCTGGTCATCCTGATACAGTAAGAGATATAGCCAGAATGGTAAAAATGGTTACAGAATTAATCTTAGAACAAGAAGCACTGCAAGAAGAGGTTCGCTCTCAGGTCCAATTACGCGAAAACTTTGCAGCACTCCTCTTATCAGATCATGCAAGTACTAATTATGATAAACTACTCAAAACGGCAAAATTGCTAAAATACGAGTTAGATCTGCCTCGCCTAGTACTTGTGGTGGATATTCAGCCTCTTCTTAGTCATGCTTATGAAAATTTTGGTCTTAATGATTTGGTATCATCTAGAACGAGAGAAAGTCTCGTTAAATTGATTTCTAATCCCCCACACATCAATAGCCAGGATTTGGTTGTCTTTATCGAGGATAGACTCATCGTTCTGAAATATTTTGAGCAAAAGACTTGGGAAATGGCTTATAAAACATGGGCTTCTGATCTATTAAAGTTACTAAACGCAAGCAACATCCCCTTGCGCCTCGGCCTAGGAAGCCTCGTTATGGACCACAGTGCCTTAGGACAATCTTATCAAGAGGCTTTATTTGCCCTAAACAGCTCTACCAGTCAGAATTCCCTTGCCACCATTCATGATTTTGATATTTTATCTGCTTATCTCGTGAAGGAAATAACTACAAAAGAACCCTGCCAGCCTTTGCAAATCATTAAAGCAAAACTAACGATTGGTTTGACGCGAAAGTATGACATGACGAATACCATTGTTAGTTTGCTCAAGAATAATATGAATCTTACCAGTACAGCTCAGAGCCTTTATATACATCGCAACACCTTATTATTCCGCTTGAAAAAGTTCAAGGAGATCACAGGTCTTGATCCCTGCCGCTTTCTTAACCATGCCATACTCTGCAAAATACTATTTGAAGAGTAATTAGCTAACGAAAATGAAACCTTTTGAACCGCGAAGACATGAAGAATATGAAGGACACGAAATAAACATCATATCTCTTCGTGATCTTCGCATCTTCGCGGTTTAGTGTTTTTGCTCCAACGACTTATACTTTCTATCATAATACAAAAACACCGAACTAACTGCAGTGCAGGCTGCTGTTAGTTCGGTGTTTCATTTTAAAAAGAGAATTACTTTAAGTTGTAGAATACTTTACGGCCTTTGTATTGAGAAATAATGCTCAATTCTTCTTCAATGCGAAGCAATTGATTATATTTTGCAACACGGTCGGAACGAGTAGGCGCACCAGTCTTGATTTGACCAGCATTTACAGCTACTGCGATATCAGCAATGGTTGAATCTTCAGTTTCACCGGAACGGTGTGAAATTACGCAAGTATAACCAGCGCGTTTCGCCATTTCAATGGTATCAAAAGTTTCAGTCAAAGATCCGATTTGATTTACTTTAATCAAAATGGAGTTAGCAGTACCAGTTTCAATACCACGAACTAAACGTTCTGTGTTAGTAACAAACAAATCATCACCAACAATTTGAATCTTGCTGCCTAATTTTTCAGTCATAAGTTTCCAACCAGCCCAGTCATCTTCTGACATACCGTCTTCAATAGAAATGATTGGATATTTTGCTACTAATTGGCTATAAAACTCAACCATTTGTTCGGAAGTTTTAATAACGCCTTCACCAGCAAGGTTGTATTTACCATTTTTGTAGATTTCAGATGCAGCTACGTCAAGAGCCAAGCAGAAATCTTCTCCTGGTTTGTAACCAGCTTTAGCGATAGCCTCTACAATTACTTCTAAAGCTTGCTCATTGGAAGTCAAGTTAGGAGCAAAACCGCCTTCATCACCAATAGCAGTGTTAAGACCAAGGCCTTTCAATACACTTTTCAGCGTATGGTATACTTCAGCACACATGCGAAGAGCTTCTGCGAAGCTAGGTGCGCCAACAGGCATAATCATAAATTCTTGAATGTCTACGTTATTGTCAGCATGAGCGCCACCATTCAAGATGTTCATCATTGGCACTGGCAATTCTTTTGCATTAAAGCCGCCAAGATACTGATACAAAGGCAAGCCTAGTGCAGTTGCAGCAGCTTTTGCCACAGCCATAGATACACCAAGAATAGCATTAGCACCTAATTCGGATTTATTAGGAGTGCCATCTAGTTCGATCATAGCTTGGTCAATCCCAACTTGATCGAAAACATTCATGCCAACTACTTCAGCAGCAATGCGATCGTTCACATTGTCTACTGCTTTTAATACACCTTTACCCATGTAGCGTGCTTTGTCACCATCACGAAGTTCTACTGCTTCATGAGCACCAGTGGAAGCACCAGATGGAACAGCTGCACGACCCATAATACCGTCTTCAATTACTACATCTACCTCTACCGTAGGGTTGCCGCGGGAATCCATAATTTCTCTTGCAATAACGTCAGTAATAATCATTTAGTGAAACCTCCATTTATTTTATTAAACTTTTACCAGTCATTTCTTCCGGGATAGTAACGCCCGCCAAATCTAGAATGGTTGGGGCAAGATCCGCTAAAATTCCTTTTTTCATTGCTCTACCACGGTGTTTTTCTGACACCAGGACCAAAGGAACTTCATTCGTCGTGTGAGCAGTAAATGGCTCGCCTGTAACATGGTCAAGCATCTTTTCTGCATTACCGTGATCAGCAGTAATGAGAGTGATCCCGCCTTGGCTACGCATAGCCTCTACTACACGACCTACACAATTATCAACAGTAGTTACAGCTTTCATAGCGGCATCTAGTTTACCAGTATGACCTACCATATCACTGTTAGCATAATTCAAAATAATCACATCAAATTTGCCGGTTTTAATGGCTTCTACCAACTTATCTGTTACCTCAATAGCACTCATTTCTGGTTTCAAATCATAAGTAGCTACTTTGGGGGAAGCAACTAAAATACGGTCTTCACCTGGATAAGGCTTCTCATCTCCACCGTTGAAGAAGAAAGTTACGTGAGCATATTTTTCCGTTTCGGCAATTCTAAGTTGGGTTAAACCATTGTTCTCCAATACTTCACCCAGGGTATTTTTTAAAAGTTGAGGCTTGTAAGCTACAGGCACAACCACGGTTTCATCATATTGGGTCATGCTTGCGAAGTTTATTGGTAACAATCCTCCGCAACGAACAAAGCCATCAAACTTTTCATCAATAAATACACGAGTGAGTTCCCGGGCTCGGTCAGGACGGAAATTAAAGAAAATAACGCTATCATTGGCCTTAATGCCACAATCGCCACATCCTGCTATCACCGTTGGAGCCACAAATTCATCAGTTTTGCCCTGTTTATAGGATGTTTCAACAGCTTCGCTAGCAGAAACTGCTTCTTCCCCCTCACGGCAAACCATAGCATTGTATGCTTTTTCTACACGTTCCCAACGTTTATCACGATCCATGGCATAATAACGTCCTGCTACTGTCGCAATACTGCCAATACCAATTTCCTTGATTTTTTCTTCCAAGGCTTTAATATACTCAATTCCACTAGAAGGCGGTACATCACGACCATCAAGAAAGGCATGAACATATACCTTTTTCAAATCATGGCGTTTTGCCAATTCTAGAAGAGCATATAAATGATTGATATGACTATGTACGCCTCCATCAGACACAAGACCCATTAAATGAAGAGCACCATCTTTGGCTTTTGCTTGTTCTACGGCATTGACCAAAACTGGGTTTTTGAAAAATTCACCTTCCCGAATTTCTTTAGTAATGCGGGTCAATTCTTGATATACAACACGCCCAGCACCAATATTTAAATGTCCTACTTCAGAATTACCCATTTGTCCTTCAGGTAATCCAACAGCTTCACCAGAACAAGTTAATGTTGTACTAGGATATAATTCAGTTAGTAGTTTCATGTGAGGTATTTCCGAACGAGAAATTGCGTTAAACGCATCCTGTTCATCTCCCATGCCCCATCCATCTAGAATTACAAGTGCAATTGGTGCTTTTAACTTACCCACCAAAATCGCCTCCTAAAATTTAACGATTTTGCTAAAGCCAACTGGATCAAGAGCTGCTCCACCAACTAACGCACCATCAATATCGCTTTTACCCATTAACTCAGCAATATTATCAGCTTTTACACTACCGCCATATTGTATGCGAGTTTTGTCAGCAGTTTCTTGTCCAAATACTTCAGCTACAGTACGGCGAACAAAGGCACATACTTCATTTGCTTGGTCAGCAGTCGCTGTACGGCCTGTACCGATTGCCCAGATTGGCTCATAAGCAATAACTAGGGTTGCAACTTGATCTTTTGTCAATCCTTCAAGGCCTGCACGAACTTGTTTGCCAACAAGTACTTCAGTCGTACCAGCTTCTCTTTCTTCTAAGGATTCGCCTACACACATGATAGGAACTAAATTAGCTTCTAAAGCTGCTTTTACTTTTTTATTGACTGTTTCATCTGTCTCTGCGAAATACTGACGACGCTCAGAATGTCCTACTAGCACATACTCGCAACATACGTCTCTTAGCATTTCAGCTGTTATTTCACCAGTGAAAGCGCCTTTCTTTTCCCAATGCATATTTTGTGCACCCATATGAATATTGGTACCCGCTATGGCACTTGCCACTGTGCTAAGAGTTGTGAATGTAGGGCAAACTACAATATCTACATCTTTTGCATCAGCAGTCAATTTAGCAAGTTCTGTTACCAAAGCGACACCTTGAGCACCTGTATTGTGCATCTTCCAGTTACCAGCAATAATTGGTTTACGCATGACGTATATTCCTCCATTATTATGTATTTAATTTATTATTTATTAGCTAAAGCGTTAATCCCTGGCAATACTTTACCCTCTAAGAATTCTAGTGAAGCACCACCGCCAGTAGAAATATGTGTAATTTTATCGGATAAGCCTGTTTTTTCTAATGCAGCAATGGAATCACCACCACCAACAATACTTGTTGCACTAGAAGCAGCTACTGCTTTGGCTACCGTTTCTGTACCATTAGCAAAAGCATCCATTTCAAATACACCCATTGGACCGTTCCAAACTACTGTTTTTGCATCTTCTAAGGATTTTGCATACGCTTTTGCAGTATCTGGTCCAATATCCAAAGCCATCCACTCGCTATCAATCGCATTGACTGCTACTGCTTTATGCTGAGCATCCGCAGCAAATTTGTCCGCAATCACTACATCAGTAGGAAGTAACAAATTAACGCTACGTTCCTTAGCTTTTACGATCAAACTCTTAGCAAGTTCTACCTTATCAGCTTCTAGTAGTGATTTACCAATATTGTAACCTTGAGCAGCAAGGAAGGTATTTGCCATTCCGCCACCAATAATTAGCGTATCTACTTTACTTAATAAATTTTCAATTACGCCAATTTTATCGGAAACCTTTGCGCCCCCAATAATAGCGACAAAAGGACGAGGAGGATTAGCGACTGTTTGACCTACAAAACGGATTTCTTTCTCCATCAAAAG
>JARBUM010000142.1 GCA_029239675.1 Pelosinus sp.
TTGGATATGCATATTTGGAGTGGAACTTAATTCTTGACAAAGATACTGTTATATTCATTATAGAATTCTAGAATATTAGTGAGGTAAACATGATGAATACTACATATAAACCTGTAGCTATTGTGACAGGAGCTGCCCAAGGCATAGGCAAAGCAATTGCCTACAAACTCGCACAGCAAGGTGCCACGATTATTATAGCCGATATCAATGAACCGGTCGGCAACAGTACTGTAAATAATATGATCGCCGATGGTTTGTCAGCTTTATTTTACAAAGTTGATGTTGGGCTGGCTGATGACATAAACGCCGTGTTTTATATGGTGAAAACTAAATACCAACGCCTTGACTGGATTATAAATAATGCAGGAATATCTTTTTTTAAGCCAATAGATGAAATGGAAATCAGTGAATTTGACCGGGTAATTGATGTTAATCTCCGCTCGGCATTCTTATTTGCCAAATATGGCGCACCACTTCTGCGAAAGTCACCAAACGCGGCAATTGTCAATATATCATCAACCCGTGCGATAATGAGCGAGCCACATAATGAGGCTTACTCTACCGCTAAAGCCGGTCTCCTGGGTCTCACCCACGCATTGGCAAATTCACTAGGCCCTACCATACGGGTTAACGCCATCTGCCCAGGATGGATTGATGTCGGCAATGCTGGCCTATTACAGGCAAAAGATCATTTGCAACATCCAGCCGGCCGGGTTGGAATTCCGGAAGATATAGCTAATCTAACAGCATTTCTTGTGTCTCGCGAGTCTGCTTTTATCACTGGTCAATCATTTGTTGTTGATGGTGGTATGACAAAGAAAATGATTTATGAGGAGTAATGAATCATGCGCCATATCCAATGCCATCAATCGGCATCAGTTATCGTACGACACCTTGGAGGGATTAATCAGTAATTTGTATTTATAGTGGTTGGGATGCTTTGAGGAATTACCTGCACACACTTTGGCTGAGCGTATACACAAATGCCGGTTATACCACGGACTAACCAAGAGAGAATTTGCAAAAAAGCTTGAAATTAATGAAAGAAACATACGGTTTTGGGAGACCGGGTTGTTCAAGCCTTCAGCAGAGTCGACAAAACTCTTATTGCCTTATCTTTCTATTTTAGAGCATTCTCCATCCAAGTGAAAATTCTCTGTTGTCATAATCTTTGGGTCACTCAGAATCAAATACTACTATAACTATAATAGAAGGAAACTTAATTTGTTACCTAAATATAGACAAAAAACAACATTGTCCTCTAACAACGATCTTTTAAATTTCCTGTGATCATTAGTCTAGGGCTTTTATATAACCACTATTCAGCCTACCGCTAGCTACAGAAATCCTATTATCTTTATAGTCAGCAAGATGTAACATATTTAGCCCCTCCACTATTCAGGGGCTTTCTGTATGCCCATAAAGACCGCAGAGAACATTACTACTAATATGGTGTATGGGCATCCCTTCGGAATAATTCTATCACAGTTTTCAAAGAGAAAAAATTAAAGAGCCGCGACTTCACGGCTCTTAAGAAAAATTATTAGTTCTCTTCTTCTTGTTCGATTTCGGAAACATTATCAAAGGTATCAAGAATGCCTTCATGGTGATCTTCAACAGCATCATAAATCAATCTTATAACTGCGTTTGTCCGATCTTCAGGCAAGCCCATTGCAGTAATAATGTCTGTCAAACGTGCTCCAAGGAGTTCAATATCAGCAGTAAATAACACCGGGATTTCATCAGTTGTTTCAATTTCCTGTTCATCGCACATAATATTACACTCCTCATCACTGTGTATTCTACTGTCTCAAGCGCACCTAGCTATGTAACAAAATTACTATACTGCTTGATGCATTCTTATTGTAACACACATATTGCTAGTTTCCTATTTATAATTGACGTATAATACTGTTCCTGTATGTCAATACTCTTGTAAAAGCTTATTGGAGTTTTCATTAATGAAAATTATTATTAACCGAAAAGGTGCAAAACAACTTAAAGATCTTATTTGTGAGTATTGTACTAGTATTTTTCTTTCTGCTGAGTTTCTCTTTGCAGTAATACTTCTCTACTTCAATCAATATCTACCAGAGAACGTCTATGCAAATTATGTTAAAGAGACACTAAATTTCCTTGGACAAGTTAGTGGTGGCCTACTTGCAGTCGTTTTTGCTGCTTTATCTATTACCGTATCAGTAAACTCAAATTCAATTTTGCTACAAATCCTTCAAAACGTAAATTCAATTAGATTTCGGTTTTCGCTAGTTCTACTTGCAATAACTTTTATGCTTATTATTGCATTATATATTTGTTCAACCTACATAGCTGCAAATGATCAATTCAATTTAATGTCCTCATTCCCCTTAAAAGTAGTAATATTTTTTCTGGCATATTCAGTCGTTGGGGTTCTTCTCTTAGTGATTGAGACTGTTTCACAGTTGATAAAACCCAATATATGATGAGAAAAATAAACGTCAAAAAAGCTGCTAACACCTAAGCCCCCGGCACAACGCCAGGGGCTTAACTATTTATTTATCGTATTATTTATCGTAATTTGGTTCTTTACAGCATATGTTTTTTTAAAACTACTTTACTTGGGAAGTGAAATTATGAAAAGTCTTTTTATCAGAAAACCGCCTAGGATTCTTTCTATGATAACAGTGCTGCTCGTAAGCTTATTTATAGGTATCATCACATGTAGCCAATGGGATGAAATGGAATTAGCTGCTATTCCTAATCAGCCAACAGAAGCGCCCAAGGGACAGCTTTCTATCTTCATTAAGATACCATCTCGCACGTTAGAAATCCATGAAAACAATAAAGTTTATAAGACCTATCGGATAGCGGTAGGCAAAAGCGAAACTCCGTCGCCGGTTGGTGAGTGGGTAGTAATTTGGAAATCCTATAGAGCCGGGGATATCTTTGGTACTCGATTTCTTGCGCTTAACGTCCCTTGGGGAGGTTATGGCATACACGGCACTAATCAGCCATGGAGCATTGGTAATTATGCCAGTCATGGGTGTATTCGCATGCGGAATAAAGATATTGAGGAACTTTATGAGTGGGTCCCGGTTGGTACACCAGTACGTATCGAAAGTCACCCCGTTTCGATCCAGCGCCAGTTAAAAATAAATTTAATGGGTCCTGATGTTGTAAAACTGCAAGTGAGACTAAGAAATATTGGATACTTAGAAGAAAGAGCAGATGGTTTCTTTAATAAAGAAACTGAGATTGCAGTTAAACGATTCCAGTATGATAACGGGCTTAAGACTACAGGCGTAGTAGATAAAAAGACACTTAATTTATTAGGGCTTTAGGGGGGAAAAGGTTACTTAAATATATGCCAACAATCTTTCTTTTGCGAATCAGCTACTTTTCTTGACGTCATATACGCAACCAGTCTGGAAAAAGCGCTATTATCAAGTCAACGGAAGTTATAATTTCACTATAGTTGTGGAACCATGACAAGGGGTGATCATATGGAATGCCCAAACTGCGCTATAATTACTCGTTTTGCTTTTTCCCATTGTCCCCATTGTGGGTACCAACTCTCTTTGGAACATGAGCAACCGTTGCCTAATTGGAGAAGATTACCAGGGTTTCGTACAAGGACACTATGGAAGATGATCGTTGCCGGAATTATCTACTTTGTGATATTGATTGCAATTATTGTTCCTTTGCTTCTGAGTTTTTAAGAAAAAAAACCGCCCTACCCCGTGATATGCGCCCCTTGAGTTAGACAGGTAAAATAAAAAAAACCTGCGTCACCTCCAATTACAAAAGAAAAGCGCCCCCGAAGGACGCCTAATTATTTCAGCATAAATTTATTCGTTATCCTTTTTTTCTCCTTGCTCTTTGGGTAATGGCTTGGCTACCGCTGGATGCAAGTTCGCGGAAAATTCAGTTCGTCCGGAGCGAACGAATACACTCTCCTGCCACATTTGATAGAGATAGACGGAAATGAAATGCACGAGCGTTATGGTAAATGCCCCAATTCCCGCAAACATATCTTTGTCAAGCCACACGAATATTTCTCGCCGGTGTAGTAACGGCTGTACCAAGAAGATCAATACTAAACTTCCTATGATCTGGGCAGCTGCATACAATAAAAATCGCCCATAAGTATATTTGAGTATCCACATCGCGCCTACCGGCAATGCACCATAAACATAACTAATCATTTCACTTAATGGATAAACATTTTCCCTTGTCTCCCATAACTTCAAGGTAACACCTGCGTCGATAATTAGAGTATTCGTTGCTATCACGAACAAGGCTGCTGGCATCCACCTTTTAATGTCTTCCTTAGACATTAAAAAGAGAGTTAGCCATGGCAAAAATAGCATACCCCATAATATTATTTGATTACTCATAGCGGATCTCCTCGACATCTTATTTGCTCAATTTATTTTTGCACATTTTACGAGCTTTATACCAAACAACGACCACTCGTTTCCAGAAACATTTGGATCGGCAATCCGGTTATGAGAAACCCCTGAATGGTGTAATCAGCTCTCGCCACTCTTTTGGCTGTGTATTAGAAAACGACATCAACCGAACAAGTTCGTCCAGTGATGATTAATCGAACCATTGGTACATTACATAAGCATCTACGTATCCTTTTTCCTTATGATTATAAGCATTGTGCAATCTGCCCACTATGCTAAAACCACATTTCTTCCAAAGCTCTACGGCTACATGATTAGAAGCTACCACAAAATTATATTGCATCCCCTTAAATCCAAATATTATTGCTTCTTTAAGAGAATGTTTACACATGGCTCTACCTAAACCTTTACCACGAAACTTTGAAGCAATGATATATCCAGCATTACAGATATGTGAGCCTAATCCTGATTGGTTTGGCTTTATAAAATAGGTGCCCATAATCTTCTCATTTTCTATTGCTACATATGTAGCCAAAGGAGTTTCCATCCATATATGAAATCCTTCTTCTTTAGAAGTGTCAGGTGAAAAAACATACGTATCCCCTTTTAAAAAGGTCTCATGTAAGATTGTCCAAATTTCATCGAAATCTATGTTAGTTGCCCGCCTTATCTTAATCATTTATCATAATCCTCCTTAAAACATACATTTTTAATCATGTTAATGATACCACATTACCATGAAAAAACCGCAATGGGTCGCTGTTTGCCTCTTGGACCCGGATCAATTTTTTCCCTATTTTTTCACTGTCATATTTTTGTCAAACTTTTGTTACATAATGGTATCAAATCCACATTGAGGAGATGAACGTTCTTGAAAAGACTAACTGGGTTATTTGTAATGACATGTCTTCTTGTCACCTTATCAGGAACTGCTTTTGCATGGAGTGACCGTTCCGAAGGCCGTCCTGCTCAAAGCTTAGGGCAATTAATGAATATCCCGAGTATATCGATCTGGCATGATCGTAAAGATGAATTCCACATAAAATCAGCTAACTTGCGCAACCAGCATGTATTTACCGGTGTTATTCAAACTGATGGGCGCTTTTATAACATCAATCAGAAAGAACTGGAGAATGGTGATTTCGTTAAAGTAGATCGAGACCATAACACCATCCGTTTTCGTTTTACTGGCCGCGGAATTGATGAAATTAACTTCAACGTAAAAGGTGGAGATACCGTAAAACTTGACCTTTATAAAGACGGCCACGAAATGCCCAGTAAAGATATATTCATAGGTAAGAAAGGCTGGCATCCTAAGGACAACAAGTTTAATTTAAAATAAATAATTGATGTGAAGCGGGCGTTTAAGAGCGTCCGTTTTTTATTTTATTAACAGCAAGCCTATATATAACTATTGGGCACCATCTAGCCCCTGCAAAGCCCGGCGCAAAACACCTTACAAACACCTTTGTCACTTACTATTATTTCGCCAAATCGAATACCCGGTTCCATCCTCGCCGGCACATTGGCATGCCAGTATCTGCAAAACTGCCTTTATGCAAATGCGTGAT
>JARBUM010000143.1 GCA_029239675.1 Pelosinus sp.
TGCTGTCCCTTGGATCGGAGTATTCATGGCAGTTCTCTCGGCAAAGGAACGCTGATTAAAATTTTTGCTATTGATATCAGGTAAATAGCGACGACGTCCTAACAAGGTAGTAACATATCCTTGCTGATGAGCGTCACTAACCATTTTATCCATAAAGGTTTTTACTCCATGGTATTTGTTAAAATAATTTTCTATATACTGACTCGCTTCTTTACGACTAACACCCGTATCTCTCGACAAACCATAGTCGCTAATACCATAGACAATACCAAAGTTTACAGCTTTTGCTCTTGAACGTAATTCTGAGGTAACTTCTGACATAGGTACCTCAAATACTTCTGCTGCAGTACGAGTATGTACATCTTGTTTTTGGGCAAAGGCTTCAATGAGATTATCGTCATTTGACATATCAGCCAATACTCTAAGTTCAATTTGAGAATAATCAGCAGACATAAGATAGTCATATCCCTTACCAGGCACGAATAATTCTCGAATCTTTTTCCCCATTTCCGTACGTATGGGTATATTTTGTAGATTTGGCTCCGAACTGCTGAGCCTACCAGTAGCCGTCACCATTTGATTAAACGTAGTGTGTATACGCCCTGTATTTGGAGAAATCAAATCAATCATTCCGTCCAAATAGGTTGACTTTAATTTTGCCAACATCCGATATTCTAGAATTGTATCAACAATAGCATGCTGACCTGCCAATTTTTCCAATACCTCTGCGTCAGTAGAGTATCCCGTTTTTGTTTTTTTAATTACAGGTAGATTCAGTTTCTCAAATAAAATTACTCCGAGTTGCTTTGGAGAGTTCACATTAAAGGTTTCTCCGGCACATTGATGAATTTGAGCAAGCAACAACTCAATCTTAGCTCCAATATCAACAGACATGACCTGTAAATACTCACGGTCTACCCTAATTCCATGATTCTCTACTACGGATAGAACTTCAACCAAAGGAAGTTCTATTTTATCAAATAAAGACATGAGTTCATTGTCAATTAAACCTTGTTTTAATGTAGGATATATTTCATGTATAACTTCAACACCCCACACTGCAAAAACAGGCTCATGGGACATTTTACTCCATTGGATATTACTAGCTTTCCCAAGATACTTCTCTTTCAGTATGGCAAGAGAATACTCACTAGCAGTAGGATCCAGAAGATATGCTGCCAGCACAGTATCAAATACAAGACCGCCTAAGGTGGTGCCCATTGTTACACATGCGTTGTACATTCTTTTAGCATCATGGGTTACCTTTATTACAGATGTATCCGCGAATAAGGCCAGCATGTCTTGCCATCCTTCAACTTCGACTGGTACATACACTATTTTTCCTTCAGCAATTACAGATAAGCCATTCATATGAATAGTAGGCAATGTTCCAATAATGATTGGATAAAATTCCAAGATACCAGCTTGTCTTACCTTAGCAATAAGATTAGCCAGTTCAATTGAATCCGCCACTACATCAACTGTTGGCAAGGTTTCTACTTCAACTACTCTTTCTTGCTCATTTCCAGGGAATATACTATCTACTCTTGTCAACAAACTTTTAAATTCAAATGCGGCAAATAACTTTTTCATTTTATCAATATCAGGATGAATTTTAAAATCTTCTGTTGAAAATTCTAAAGACATATCGCATTTAATCGTCGCTAATTGTTTCGATAACAAGGCTATCTCCTTGTTGTTTCGTAAATTTTCTTGGAGTTTTTTACCTGAAATATTCTCAATGTTCTCAAGAACATTTTCAATAGAACCAAATTCAGCAATTAATTTCATTGCCGTTTTCTCACCAATTCCTGGAACCCCAGGAATATTATCAGAGGCATCTCCCATCAGCCCCTTAAGATCAATTTGTTGTTGGGGAGTCACATTATATTTAGCTAAGAAAGCTTCTTTATCAAACAGTTCCGTATCTGTTATGCCTTTTTTAGTCAACATAACTTTTGTATGAGGGCGAATCAATTGTAAAGCATCGCGATCGCCAGTAACAATGATTACATTCTGCCCTGCCTGTCCTGCTTTAGATGCTAAGGTACCAATAATATCATCAGCTTCATATCCAGCTTCTTCTATCATTCTGATCCCCAATGCTGCTAATACATCCTTTGTCAGAGGAAACTGCTCTGACAACTCTCTAGGCGTAGGTTTACGATGTGCTTTATATTCAGCATATGCGTCATTTCGAAATGTAATTTTTCCTTTATCAAAAGCTACAACCATATAATCTGGTTTTAGTTCGCCTAATAATTTTACTAACATGGTTGTAAAGCCATATACTGCATTCGTAAATTGTCCGCTTTCTGTAGTTAACAGGGGTAAAGCGTAAAACGCCCTATGCACCAAACTACTTCCATCAATAATTATAAATTTTCCAGGCATATTGCTTACCACCTTAATTAATAAATTTCAACTTTATATACTTTGCTAAAGCATTGGATAATCCCTTTATATTCTGCAGAAAATTATTTTTTATTTAAAAGATACTGGAATAGAAGGAAATCTATTACATTCCTTTTATTCCAGTATCTTTCTTCTATCTTACGCCAAATAAACTACTTCTATTTATTACGGCAATAAACTATTTAATTTTATACTTATCTATGGCCATGTCACTCTAAGATTCTCATCTTATACAAACAGAGGTTAAGGAGACTAAGATTTAGATAGGGCTAAAATTCCACCTAGATCTTAGTCTCTTTATTCTAATTATTAATAAGCTCCAAACCCTCATTTTCTCGATAAACTTGTTTTAAGTTAAACAACTTCTGAACAGCTTCCATTTTACTATAGATAACATCACCTTTTATCAAACCATGATATGCAATATTATCTTTCCAGATTAATTGATTTTCCTCATCCCAAATAAAACTGCTTCTACATGCTACAGCGACAGCCCAGACTGGTAGATAAACTTCATTGCCAATTAATATCGCTCCCTTGCTCAACAGGGTATCATTAACTTTTAAATCTTGAAGTTTGGCAAATTCCACCTGTTTGCCAAGTTCCTCTTTAAGAATCGGTAACAAAAACTCTTCACTTACAAATCCGTTAAATCCATATTCAGCTAATTTTCCATTTACGTCCGCCAGAGTAATACTTTTGTATCCATAAATATCAGGATAAATACCAATGGATGCTTGGCCTTTTTTGTCAACATCTATTTTAATCCGATCATACGTTATCGTTATTGGAGTACCATACATTACAAGCTCGAACAGTTCCTCTGCTTCCTCCTCTCGCATTCGTACACACCCATTAGATACAGCCATGCCAATTGACCAAGGGGCATTCGTTCCATGAATACCATACAAAGGTAAAAACTCCATCCAACGATATCCCAAAGGATTTTCTGGTCCAGATAATACAACATAACCACGTCCAGGTGGGATCCAGGTAGGATTACGTTCTTTATTTACAATATAGAAACTTCCTAAAGGCGTGGGGGTAGATGGCTTACCAATTGCTACTGAATACTCCTTACTAACAGTATTACCATAATGCAATTGCAAGGTTCGGCTAGGCAAGTTAATAACAACCCTAGGCGAATCACTTTGTTGTGTAGCAGCAGTTACAGGTATCACGATAAAAAATAATAACAAGAACGTACATACCATAGTCTTAGAAAAACAAAACACAGACATCCCTTCTTTGTCAAAAATTAAAGAACAATAAACATATATGAAGGATGTTCTGTGTATATGACAGATATATAATTTCTCATTTTTTAAGCATATAAATAATCTGCTACTGTAAATTCAAGATTTGTTGATGCACTATTGCTAGGCGGTTGGTGCAATCATCAAGAATTGGCAAATAGATATGTACTTTTGTACCACCCTTTTCACCCGCACTAATATTAACAAATCCACCATGTTCAGCAATAATACGATTGGCAATAGGCAGTCCCAATCCTACTCGATCTAATTTAGTAGTATAAAAGGGTTCGAAGATACGTGACAATATTTCAGGAGTTATCCCTGCACCCGTATCATTGATTGCAATTACTAACATACTAAGCTCTGCATTCATCCAAGATTTTATACTTAATACTCCTTCTCCATCCATAGATTCTATCGCATTTTGCATAATATTCATAACAGCTTGTTTTATCAGATTCTTATCTGCAGTAATGGCAGGAAGATTCTTAGACAACTCTTTACTTATATTAATTTTTTCTCCATCAATATCTTTAAAACTTAGTAATAACGCCTCTTCCAATAAGCGGTTCAAATCAACATCGGGCCCTTTTTGCACAGGTGGTTTTGCAAATAAAATTAATTCTTTTACTACATCATTAATATAGGAAACTTCGCCTAGCAAAGTTTCTAACACATCGCGGCGCACAGTATATTTATCATCATCAATACGCCCCAACATAACTTGCAAATAGCCACTAATCGTAGTCAAGGGAGTTCGAACATGATGCGCCACACCAGCAGCTAATTCTCCTAATGACACGAGCATTTGAGTAGTCTGTATTTGCTTTATAGCAGCTCTCACCGCGGATACATCTTGTAAAATAACGATCATGCCATTGAATTCACCTGAAGAATCTACCAGCTTCAATGCATCTACATGAAGATAAACTACTTGGTCATTGTTTCGCAAACTAATATTAGCAGTCTTAATATCCTCATATTCTGAGACATTAAAGATTTTTAAAAATTGCTCACCATATTTTCGGAAAATAACCTCTGCTCTTTTTCCTATTGCATCAGAACGATCAATCAGCCCTATTCGTTCAGCCTCCCGATTCAGACTTTTTATCCGCATTTCACTATCAAGATGTATAATCCCATTTGTTGTCGACTCAAAATATTCTGTATACTCATCTTCTCTAACTAAGTGTATTAATCTATTCTGAGAAGTTGCTGCAACATACATGTTTCGCCATCTCCTTTCGCTCTCAATTTATTAAAGTGATACATAATATTCTTGTAAATAATTGTAAGTCCTGCTAAATTAGACTAAGTTCTTTTCGTAAAATTGCGACATATTTCTAAGCAGCATAGGCACTTGTTGTCGAATATTATTATATGAATATTTAGCTCCTTGATTTAACAGGCTTCCTCCTGCTTTTCTTCATTGCTTTATTCGACATAATCAGATCGTATCAAAATAAGCTATTAAACAATTAAATATATTTTTTACCATTTTATTACATTTTTAATATGTTTTACCATTTTTCTCCTATGTTAATTATAAATCAACATAAAAAAATATAAAAAGGATGGCTCATAAGCCATCCTTACCATACACAAAATTGATCTTACTCCATCTATTTGATTATTCACCAAGATACTTTTGATGAAAATATCCAGGATCAACTGTTTTAGGCACTACAGCATGGAAACGCAACCATTCATTCCCCTGTTCCTGTTTCGCGAGTAAATAACTTTTTACAGGAAAATCATTATCATCAACATTTAGAAGAATATTCTGTTCTGCCGCAAAATTCAAATCTCCTGGGGAGTTTCGATCCGTATAGAAATACTGATCAACGAATTGCAAAGTACCCTCATTATCATAACCTACATCAAAATAAATAGATTCACAGTCAATTATAAATTCATATTCGCCTTCTTCACTAACCGTTTTGCTATTCAATAAAACCTTTTTTACAGGTAAACGCCCTAATTTAGTTGCCATAGTAACGTCCTCCTCATATTCCATATATAATGCAATTATTCCCTATAAGCAGATAATTATACAAGCCTAAGCCAATAATGGCTGAACTATTTCTATTTTATTCTTGACAGAACTATTCTTAACATGTTAATATATCAATTGTCTGGTGAGCAATAACTTGACACCACACAAATTTGCACGTGCCGAAGTGGCGGAATTGGCAGACGCACCTGACTCAAAATCAGACGTGTACTCCACGTGCCGGTTCGAGTCCGGCCTTCGGCACCAGTATTTTATAA
>JARBUM010000144.1 GCA_029239675.1 Pelosinus sp.
AGTAATTCGGTCTTCGTCTTCCAGAATCATGAATATGCTGGAATACCGGTCATACCTATTGGCCTTTAGATCAGAAACCGAGATAGAAATACCGATCTTTCCCAAAAAAACATCGCCATCTATGCCATAATTTTTAATTAATTCTGCAAGTGGATATTCAATATCATCACCAAGGACATATTCACGGCGTAAATAAGCTACATGCCACTGCGGGAGCTTCACTTCGGCAATGGCGTCCAGCGGAGTATTAATCGCGTCCTCAATTTGCTCTAAACGGCGGGAAATTTTTCGTTCAATTGTCTCTAGTTCCTTTTTCTTAAGGGCAATTTCCGACTTTTGTGCGTTTAGCATTGTCATAAGCGTGTCGGTGTCACGATAGTTAAAAAAATCAAGAAGGTTGCTGATTGGCACCCCTAACGCACGCAAATATTTAATTGAATTTAACCGTTCAAACTGTTGGGTTGTATAGTAACGGTAATTAGTCTGCTTATTAATATATTGGGGTTTCAATAGTCCAATCTCATCATAATACCTAAGCGTTTCTACTTTGACAAGAAATAGCTTTGACATTTCTCCAATAGTAAAAAAATCTTTCATTGTATCCTCCTTTCACAGAACCGTAGATGTAAGCAACAAGAAAGATAAGGGGGTTACCACCTTAAATAAGAAGCTTCTTGTCTTTTGCTATTATGTTTAGAATTTCTACATAAATAGGTATTTTCCTATAAATGGCCGATACAAAGTTCTTTTAGATATTAATGCTAGCTTGCCTATGATTTATGCCACTGTGACTACCAAACACAAAAACAATAACCCCATACTACCAATACATGACTGGAGCCTTAGCTATATTATTTCGATAGCTAAGGCTCTAATTTCATGACTTACTTATTTTTTCTTTAATCCTATTACTTTAATGAACATGGCACCACTGTCATTTAAAAACTGTTTACAAGCTAAAGAAAAACCTTGAAATCCAAGCGTTTCGAGGATTTCGGGGTTGTTCCAGAACATGCCACGCAATAATAGACAGTCAATATTTTGACCGCGGTCTATTTAAGGCATGAGTCAGAATCACCCTGAACCCCTACAATCAATAAAAAATAGTATGGTTAATATATGTATAGATTTGATGTTTTATGATTCTGCTTAATGGTGGTATTATAGTTACGGGGACCACAATGGCATAACACACAAAAAATTTAGCACTCGATGGACTATTTAGGAAGTCACGTGTTAGGAGAAATGATATGGCTGAAAATTTTGTATCAAACTTGTTAATACCTGAATTGTTGTGCGCTGATTTCAACAAAAGTCTCAATTTTTACACAGAAATCTTAGGCTTTGAGATTAGATATGATCGAGAAGGAGGGTTCGCCATGCTTGAAAGAGAAGGCGTCCAAATTATGCTAGATCAAAATAGATCCGATAATTGGGTGTCAGGGCCGCTCGAATATCCCTATGGTCGTGGGATTAATTTGCAAATCCAAACGACCTCTATAATAGATCTTTATGAGTCCGTAAAAAAATCAAACGCCAGAATTTATCTACCCCTCAAAGAAGAGTGGTATCAAGCAAACGAAGTCATGCTTGGATGTCTTCAGTTCATAGTTCTGGATATCGATGGCTATATGCTTCGCTTTTCTCAGGATATCGGTACAAAACCAGTATAAGCGCCACCAAGCCAGTTAATTCATGTATTTAAAATGTTACTTTAATGAACATGGCACCACTGTTATGTAAAAATGGAACTAAAATGCAACTCCTTGAATTTACAGGCTTCATAGGCATTTTCTTGTTCTAGTACATACCATTGAAATCGTTCCATCACATACCATTTTAGACTGACGAGAATCCATATGATTCCTAGCTTTACACCCTTATAATTATGCTCCATAACATAGCACGAAGCATTAAAAGGACATTAGTCAATGATTTGACCAATGTTCTATTTATTTAATGCGTGAGTCAGAATCACCCAAATCCCCTAGAAGTTCCTGAAATGGCACTCGAAGACGAGACGTAACTTCAACTAGCTGCGTTATTATGAATTTGCATGGTAAAGGCGATCCGCATCAGTCTAAACACTAATTATGATAATCTTTCCATCTAAATTCATTCAATCATTTGTTAAAAGTAAACATTGCGATCAATTCTGATAGTACCATCCGGTCGTTCCAATAAGAAATCAATTAGTAAAGGTAATTCTAGGCAACAATCGATATACCATAGTTAACTAATCACACATGGAATTTTTTTGTCTTTTAACAGCAAATTAAGACAGAAGGATTTTTGCATTTTTCAGAGAATAAACAGGTTTATGTAATAATTTGTAAATTAATTTTACTAGGAGTACTTATGGATTATGTTCATTTATCAATTATAAGCTCAGCGATTGGCACTGTTTCCATAGTTCTTATCTACATATACTTGTATGTACTGTATCGCCACCGCTACATGGGGATATGGGCACTTGGCTGGCTCATCCTACTCTCACGGTATATAATATTCGATTTAGGGCTACTTCCTTGGAAACAGTCTTCCTTAGGCATGATCACATATCAAATGCTGATTATAATCAGTGTTTTGCTGTTTGTATGGGCTACTCATATTTTTTTAAACAAACAACTTAGCAAATGGTGGATATATGTAACTATCCTCATCTCTATCCTAAGTGTCACGATAAACCTCCTATGCTCATCGTTAGCATACAAATTATTGCTTCCCATCTATTTCGGCTGCTTTGTATGCATATGGATCGGTGTAATTTTTATCCGCAATTCACAGCTGATAGGAATTGGCCGCTTAATTGCTGGCTATGCTTACATCATATGGAGTCTTCTCAATCTAATTTCACCTATTCTACTTGGTGGTTCATGGTTTCTTCCCTGGGCTCACTCTATTGGCGGGGTATTACGCCTGTTTATAGCAGTTGGGACTTTAATGTTATACTTTGAAAATACTAGGACAGTTTTAGCAAATACGGAAATTAAATATCGTTTACTAGCAGAAAATGCTGCTGACATAATCTATTCTTATCAAATTTTTCCTAAAACAAAAATCGAATATATCAGTCCATCCGTTTTGACGATCACTGGTTATTCCCCTGAAGAATATTACGCTGACAATAATTTAGTTTTCGCTTTAATACATTCTGATGATCATTGTTTGCTTGAAGAATTTATCCATAATCTTCCCAGGTCTATTGAATCGCCGCTAACATTGCGGTTGGTTCGCCAAGATAAAACTACCTTATGGCTTGAACAAAAGTGTACCCCTATTTATGGTAGAAACGGTGAGCTTAGCTCATTACATGGTATCATTCGTGATATTACAACCCGAAAAAACTTAGAAAAAACAACCTCAATGTTAGACCGAATGAATATGGTAGGTAGTATGGCCGCAACCGTTGCCCATGAAATAAGAAATCCCATGACTACTGTACGTGGCTACTTACAAGTTATGGGACGAAAGGAAAAATACCAAACTGATAAAGAAAAATTCGAATTAATGATTGCGGAAATCGATAGAGCCAATTCTATCATCCGCGAATACCTTTCCTTGTCACGACAAAAACGAGCTAGTTTGCAAAATGGTTCATTAAATACTATTATTGAAGCATTATTCCCCTTAATCCAGGCAGATGCTAATTCTTCAAAAGTACATGTATCCCTTAATCTTACTGCTATTACCGAATTACTGCTGGATGAAAATGAAATTCGCCAATTGTTGTTAAATCTAGTGCGTAATAGTATTGAAGCAATGCCAGAAGGTGGTAACCTGGCTATTCACACCTTCCAAGAAGATAGCAATATTGTCTTATCGATCAGTGACCAGGGCTCAGGAATCCCCTCCGATATACTTGATAACTTAGGGACACCCTTTATTACTACCAAAGACACAGGTACAGGTTTGGGCCTTCCCTTATGCTATCAAATAGCCCACAGGCACAACGCCAAAATTAAAATTAATACCCACCATGAAGGCACTACATTTTTTGTTTACTTTAGTCCTCCAATCGTATAGATTTTAAAATCACTTTAGCCCTTTTTTCAGTGAGTAAACCAAATACTCACTGAAAAAAGGGCTTTTTCTTATCCAGAAATATTATAAATCATCTTTTTTCTCCATAGTTTTACATTTTCTATAGGAGTTACATCTACGATCTCCGTATTCTCTCAGTACGGAGGTGATAGCTATTAAGACATAATATTTCACTGCAAAAAAGTCTTATTTCAAAAACTATTATGCGAGGAGAGATAATCATGACAAATAACTACCAAAAAGCAATATCCTGCACAACAGAAGAAAATCCCGAAGGCTCGATCAACATTGGTATGGCCATCACCGCCGCAGATAAAAAGGAAATATACCATTTCCGTTACCAGATCTATATTGAAGAAATGTCCAGGCCTATTGCGAAGGTAGACCATGTCAATAGGTTATTATATGATGAACTTGACGAATGGGGCATTCTACTGTATGCAAAAATTGGATCAGAATTAATTGCCACTGCACGTATCAATATTGGCAGTATTCACGACTTTCCACGAGACGAAGTAGAATTTTTGTCTCTAAGCACATTCCAGGATTGTTATTCAGACGGTGGAGATCATAAATTTGCCTTAACTACAAAAATAATGATTGATCCCGCTAAGCGAAGTTCACAAGCATTTTACCTAGTTATAGCAAAATGCTATGAACTTTGTTGCCATAATGAGGTACACTTCATGTTTGGCATCTGCAATTTGCATTTGATACGTCTCTATGAGAAACTGGGCACTCACCGATATGGCAAAAATGTATTTCTCCCAGATTATGGGTTACTAGCTCCTATCGTCTTGCTTATCGACGATATTCAACATTTTCGTATGGTCCGTTCCCCCCTTTTTCGCATAGCACGTAAAAGAGACACAGTAAATACCCAAGCAGCAGAATGGTTTCATACAAGATTCACCAAGCATTCACCCATTATCAATAGTCAAATCGTTACAGAAGAAGATCTGTGGACTGTTTTATGTGAGCGTTTAGCTTGTCCACCAACTGAGGCCATAACTATACTAAGTAAGTTATCAGTAACAGAGGCAAAAAAATTTCTCCACTGCTGCAGTAGTTATGTCCAGTGTGATTCAGGCCAATTAATTACCACCCAAGGTGATATCTGTTATTCCTACAATATATTAATTTCTGGCAGGTTAAAATCTTTAACCTTTTTACACCCTGCTAAAGAATACAGCTTACCGGGATGCCACTTCGGTACAAACGGACTGACTGAACACAATAAACACACTGAAGACATTGCTGTCACTAGTTCTGCAGAGATATTAGTGTTATCCGGTATCGCTTTTCAAAAATTTTATCATTCCCACCCGGATATTGCCCACAAAATCGTCCAAAACATTATTAGCATAACACAGAAAAAATCGACCAATATTAGATGAATTTGAATTGAAATATTTCCACGGTTAGTATATTTAAAGAAAACCGTCATTCACATGTTGTAACAAGTGAATGACGGTTTGTTTAAATTGGCATCATGATAATTACGCGAAAAAATAGTAGTAAATAATTAAAATACAGCTAAGTCTACAGAAGTGTTATTTTAATGAACATGGCACCACTGTCATTTTAAAATGGAACTCCCTGAATTTACTGGCTTCATAGGCATTTTCATGTTCCAGTACATGCCATTAAATTGTTCCATAACAT
>JARBUM010000145.1 GCA_029239675.1 Pelosinus sp.
TGGTGCCGATGGTGCTACGGAACGCTTAACAGATGGTGCTGTTGTGACGGTAGATGCGGCTCGGGGTCTAGTGTACAGTGGTGAAATTAACGCAAGATAGCCATGAAAAATAAAACACCGAACTGACAGTAGTCTAGGCTGCTAGTGGTTCGGTGTTCTTGTGTACTTCGAACAATCAGATTGCTTCGTCGTACTTCCTCGGAATGATAGAAAAAGCAACGAAAAATTTTTATTTTGGGGTATAGGTATAGCGATTTTTGTCTATAATGGGAGAAGCAACGGTAAAAGTATTCAAAATACTGGAGATTTAAATAATAAGTGGTTAAAACATTGTCAATTTGATTTTGAGTATGTTACAATAAAATTACTAGAAGTGTTAGGGGGTTATAATTACATTGGTTACATTTTTAATGATTTTAGAAGCCATTATTTGTATCGCATTGATTGCAGTTGTTGTAATGCAGTCAGGCAAAGGAGGAGGACTAGCTGGGTCAATCGGCGGTGGATCTGACAGTGTGTTAGGTGGTGGTCAGAAAAAGGGACTTGATGCGGCATTATCCAAAATAACGATGTTCCTTGGCGGTGTGTTTGCTGTCATCACTTTAATTTTAGTAAAAATTATGCACTAACATTTTAATATCGAACCACATTTACGGCAATTTATCGAACAAGTAATGCAGTACAATGTAGAGTATGTAGAAGTATATGCCCAACCATTTAGCAGGGACCTTATTAAGTGACGGACAAAATTTGTTTGACATAGGGAGGAATTGTTATAATGGACTTATTGTATATTGCGCCACTGGCCGGAGTAGTAGCATTACTATTCGCGGCATATTTTATGAATAGTGTGCTTAGTGAAAGTTCTGGTAATGAAAGAATGCAGGAATTGTCCCAAGCCATTTTTGAAGGGGCTATGGCCTATCTAAATCGACAGTATAAGACGTTAATACCTTTTACTGTCATTATTTTTGCCGTTTTGCTCTTCGTTGATGGATATAAATTAGCGGTGTCTTTCTTAGTGGGTGCTGTATTTTCAGCAGTTGCAGGTTATGTGGGAATGACTTCAACAACCAAGGCCAATGCACGGACGACAGAAGCTGCTCGCCATAGTCTAAATAAAGCATTAAGTGTTTCATTTAGAGCGGGAGCGGTTATGGGTTTGTCTGTCGTAGGTCTTGGTTTATTAGGCGTATCCGTTTTATACATAGTATTTCGTGATCCCGTGGTGATCAATAGCTTTGCTTTTGGAGCCAGCGCCATTGCATTTTTTGCTCGTATTGGTGGTGGTATCTTTACCAAAGCAGCGGATGTAGGGGCTGATTTAGTAGGTAAAGTAGAAGCGGGTATCCCCGAGGATGATCCGCGCAATCCTGCCGTTATTGCCGATAATGTAGGTGACAATGTAGGCGATACTGCAGGCATGGGGGCGGATTTATTTGAATCCTATGGTGCCACAGCGATTGCGGCCATGTTAATTGGCAACACCTTATATGGTGTAAATGGAGTATTGTTTCCTTTATTGATTGGTGCAGCTGGCATATTTGCTGCTATTGTTAGTATATTTTTAGTACGGACAGGAGAGGATGGAGATCCGCAAGCTGCTCTCAATCGCGGTTTATGGAGTACCAATTTCTTAACTGCTATTATGGCTTATGGTTTATCCACTACGATCTTTGGTGACAAGGGTTTTGGTATATTTATTGCCATTGTTGCAGGTCTGGTCGTCAATGTATTGGTTGGTATGATTACGGAATACTATACCTCCAGTGCAAAAGCGCCAACCCAGCATATTGCTGATGCCTGTCAGACAGGAGCAGCTACTAATATTATTTCAGGTATCGCCACTGGTCTTAGAAGTACAGGTCTTCCTATGGTGGTGTTTGCTGCAGCGATTTGGGTATCGTTTAATCAAGCCGGAATTTATGGTATTGCTATGGCAGCCATGGGTATGTTGTGTACCGCAGGTATGGTAGTGGCTGTAGATTCCTTTGGTCCAGTTGCTGATAATGCAGGCGGTATTGCTGAAATGGCGGAACTGGGGCCAGAAGTTCGGAAAACAACAGATAAGTTAGATGCAGTTGGCAATACTACAGCTGCCATTGCCAAAGGTTTTGCTATTGGCTCTGCAGCCTTAACCGCATTAGCCCTTTTTACGGCTTTTGGTGAGGAAGTTGCTAAGAACCCTAAATTATCCGGATTATTGGTCAATGGTCATTTGGTTATCAACTTAACAGAACCTACTGTTATCATTGGACTCTTCCTTGGCGCAACCTTGCCTTTCTTAGTGTGCGCCATGACTATGGAAGCAGTGGGGAAAGCGGCCTTTGAGATGATCGAAGAGGTTCGTCGTCAGTTTAGGGAAATTCCTGGAATCATGGAAGGTACTGGAAGGCCTGATTATGCAGCTTGTGTGGATATTAGCACGAAAGCGGCTCTCAGGGAAATGCTTATGCCAGGTATCTTTGCCGTAGGAATGCCTTTAATAGTTGGTTTTCTCATGGGTGCTAAAGCACTAGCTGGCTTTTTGGCTGGGGCAACAGCAACAGGAGTTCTGTTAGCTTTGTTTATGTCTAATGCTGGTGGTGCTTGGGATAATGCTAAGAAGTATATTGAAACAGGGAAGTATGGGGGCAAGGGTACACCCGCCCATGCCGCAGCTGTCATTGGTGACACTGTAGGGGATCCATTTAAAGATACATCTGGACCTGCCATGAATCCATTAATCAAAGTAGCGGGTACTATATCCTTGATTATTGCACCATTGCTATTTTCATAAAGAAAACTTGATTCAGCTAAGTTTTAGTTCACTTATCAGGGACTTAGATATCGATAAATAGCAAAAGGTCATTCATCTTATGATGAATGACCTTTTTGTAATATGCTTAGACAGCAACATAGTGAAACACAGAATAAATTCCTTTTTTGTCTTTTATTGATAAGAACTCTTAATAAAGGTGAGGTCAGTAACCATTTACCACCACATCAAGTTCTCCTGTATTTGGGTTGAACATTAAACCATGTATAGGGACATCTTTAGGTATAAGGGGATTATTTTTGATTTTAGCAACTACATCTCTGACGTTGTTCACTGGATTATGGAAATTGTCCAACCAATCTTCTAATTCCTTTTCCACCATTTTAATAGCATCTGCTGATATGCCCCGTTGCAGCATTTTCTCAGTGAGGCTCTGGGATGTACTATGTGACACGCCGCAATCCAAGTGACCTATGACGAATACTTCTTTTACATCTAATTCAAAAATGCCAACAATTAAGCTGCGGATTGTTGCTTCAAAGGGCCCAGTAACGGAATTACCTGCATTTTTTATTACTTTTGCCTCGCCGCGTTTTATCCCCATTGCTGGTTCTAAAAAGTCCACCAGTCTTGTATCCATACAGGTGAAAATGGCCAATTGGCGTTTGGGCATTTTGCTGGGCTCAGAAAAAAAGTGTATAAATTGATCAGATAGATTCTTAGTAAATTCTTGATTCGCAGCTAATACTTGCTCTAAAACCTGCATAAAGATCCCTTCTTTCTTCAGTATTAATAATGTTGTTATATATTATAATATAGTAATTGTGAAAAAAAATACAAATTAGCATTTCGACAATAAAAGTTTTTTATCCTGCATTAGAATAAATACGCAGAATAGTCCAATTATACAGAAAAATATTAAATTGGCAATTTCCCCATATTTGGAAAGAAATCAAGTTTTCTTTCATGTAAGTAGAATTTTTATTCTATAAAATGGTATAATTGTAATAATAGCAATGATTCTGGGGGTGTTTATTTTTTGGCAATAATGGAAGGAGCAGAACCATTTCTTTTACTCGGCGGTGAGAAAGGTGTTTTGTTATTACATGGCTTTACTGGTTCACCTGCTGAGATGCGATTGCTTGGTGAAAAATTGCATCAGGAAGGCTATACTGTTTTTGCACCACGATTTTGCGGACATGGGACAACGGTAGAGGAAATGTCAAACACAAAATGGTCTCATTGGTATAGTGGCGTGGAAGATGGTTATCATATAGTAAGATCACTATGTAAAGAGGTTGCAGTAGTAGGATTATCCATGGGAGGGTTACTGGCCTTAAAGTTGGCTGCAGAGTACCCGGTAAGTAAAGTGGTTTCTCTTAGTACGCCCATTTATATTGTAGATAAGCGTGTAGATATGTTGCCTTTATATCGCATGTTTTATCAATTTGTTCCTAAGAAGCGTAAAAACTTTGTAGGCGTTGGTACTCAATATTCCGTAGGTTATAATGCTACCCCTCTTAGCAGTTTAAGTAGTTTACTGGATTTAATTCAAAATGTAGATGGACTTTTACCTAGCATAGAAGCACCTTTATTAATTGTACAAGCGCGCTTTGAGCATACGGTTCAGCCAAGAAGTGCTTCTCATATCTATGATAAGGTAGGGAGCAGGGACAAGAAGTTAGTTTGGCTGGAAAAATCTGGTCATATAGTTACTCTTGATGTAGAACGTGAACAGGTGTTTCAAGAAGTTGCTGAATTTCTATCCAGTTTTAAATAAAGAATTGGGGTGGTTATAATGGAATTAGAAAACCAGTGGTGTTTTGGTTGTGGTAAGGAAAATCCTATCGGCTTAAAGCTTGAATTTACAGAAGATGAGGATGGCTATAGGACGATATTTACAGCTAGGCCAGAGCATCAGGGATATGATGGTATTATGCATGGTGGTCTTGTCAGTACTGTTTTAGATGAAGTCATGGCCCGTTATATTAACATGAAAGGTTTTAATGCAGTGACAGCACGTTTGGAAGTACGCTTTCGTCAGCCAACTCCCCTTGGTCAGCAACTGACGGCAAAGGCAAAGATCGTATCCCAGCGTGGCAAACTGTATGAGATCAAGAGTACATTATCGCTGCCGGATGGGACTGTTACCGCCGAAGGTAAAGCCACCATTGCAGTGGTGGAGGATTGAACATGACAATATTAAAAGATAAGATATTGGAATTTATGAGGACCGAGGCCTATAAACCGTTGACAGCGGAAGAACTGGCTGAGCACATGGAGCTTAAAGGTACAGAATTGAGTGAACTTTGGAAGGTTATCGAAGAACTGGAAAGCAACGCAGACATTATTAAAACCCGCTATGATAAATATGGTGTTCCAGAGCGTATGAATCTAGTAGTGGGTAAATTAAGTGCCAGTAATAAAGGCTATGGTTTTGTCATCCCAGAAAAAATAAAAACGCCTAATGAAACGGATGTTTTTATTCCTCCTGATGGAATGATGAGTGCTATGCATCATGACCGGGTGGTAGTTCGTGTTCATACGCAAAGTGGGCAGGGGAAATCTCGGGATGGAGAAATCATTCGTATCGTAAAAAGAGCTAATACTCGGATTGTAGGAACCTATGAAGCCAGTCGTAACTTTGGCTTTGTTACGCCTGATGATCTTCGCTTAGGACAGGATATTTTCATACCAAAGGATGGAAATAATATTGTTCCAAGTGGTGCAAAGGTAGTTGTAGAAGTCACCAAGTGGCCAGAAAGAAAACGTAGTGCAGAGGGTAAGATCATTGAGGTATTAGGTAATACTGGTGATACTGGAATTGAAATTTTATCCATAATCAAAAGACATAACCTGCCC
>JARBUM010000146.1 GCA_029239675.1 Pelosinus sp.
AGGTATACCGCTTCAAGGTGTGGCCAATGCTACTATTTCTATTGAAACGGCTGAATTAGTAATTGATTTAGAAGCTTTATTGGATAAAGTAAGAATGGTTGAAGGTGTTAAACGATTAGAAGTGCTGGGCCAAGCCTAAAAAGGAGAGAAATAATGATGGGAAATATTATTACTGTCGGTTTACTTGGCATGGGAACAGTTGGAACTAGTATTGCCAAAATACTTACTGAAAATGCTAATGATATTTTACAAAAAGTTGGTGTACCTGTAAAAATAAAAAAAATTATGGTACGCCAGCTTGATAAAGTTAGAAATATAGATATTGATGCAGAATTTACTACAAATATCGACGACATCATTAATGACCAAGATATTGATATTATAGTTGAAGTCATGGGCGGTATGATCCCTACAAAAGATTACATTGTTAAAGCGCTCGCCGCAGGTAAACATGTAGTCACTGCCAATAAGGATGTTGTAGCTAAATATGGACAAGAAATATTTGAAGTTGCTGATAAGAGTAAAGTTGACTTTTTATTTGAAGCCAGTGTAGCTGGAGGGATTCCTATTATTCGTCCTCTAAAACAATGTTTGGCGGCAAACAAGATTAGTGAAGTTATGGGAATTATCAATGGCACAACAAATTATATGCTTACTAAAATGACAAATGAAGGTTTGGATTTTGATAGTGTATTAGCCGAAGCGCAGGCCAAAGGATATGCTGAATCTGACCCTACTGCAGATGTAGGAGGATTCGATGCAGCTCGAAAAATTGCAATATTAGCTTCCATTGCATTTGGTAGTAGAGTCTCAATCGATGATGTTTACGTTGAGGGCATTACTACTATTTCCACAGAAGATATTGCTTATGCAAAAGAGCTAGGATATGTAATTAAATTACTAGCAATTGCTAAGGATGATGAACGTGGAATTGATGTACGTGTACATCCGGCTTTTATTCCCGCAAAACATCCATTAGCTTCAGTACATGATGTTTTTAATGCCATTTATATTAAAGGTGATGCTGTCGGAGAAACTATGTTTTATGGCCGTGGTGCAGGTGGAATGCCTACGGCTAGTGCTGTAGTATCTGACATTATTGATGTCGCTCGTAATATTACACATAATGCTAATAGTCGTATTCTTTGCACTTGTTTTACCCAAAAAAGTTTTTGTCCTGTGCAAAATACGGAATCTCCTTATTATATTAGATTGCTAGTGGCAGATAGACCTGGTGTATTAGCAGCTATTGCTGGTGCTTTTGGTGCTCAACAAGTAAGCTTGCATTCCGTCATTCAGAAGAGAAAAGTCAATACGTCTTCGGAACTGGTATTGATTACATATCAAGTTTCGGATTCCAACTTAAGATTGGCGATTAATACAATTTCTGGTATGTCAGTAGTGAATAAAGTAAGTAGCATAATTCGCGTAGAAGCAGAAGACTTTGAATAATAGTGATCGATAATCAGATAGGAGATACTATATGTCAATTACTGTGAAAGTTCGTGTACCAGGAACTACTGCCAATTGTGGACCTGGTTTTGATGCAGTAGGCATAGCCTGTACTATTTATAGTGAATTGGAACTGGGTTTAAGCGAAAAAGGAACTTTGGCTATTGAGATAGAAGGAGAGGGAAAAGGACATATTCCTACTAACAAGAATAATATTATTTATCAAGCAGTGCAGGCTGTATTAGATAGAGTGGGAAAACCTTACCAAGGAATTTATCTTAAGTTGTATAATAAAATTCCCTTAGCCCGTGGTTTAGGTAGCAGTGCTGCTGCTATCGTTGGTGGACTTATTGCAGCAAATGCGGCAACAGGAAATACTTTAACTAAAGAGGAAATTTTCAGTATGGCTACAGCAATAGAAGGCCACCCAGATAATGTAGCTCCTGCTATATTTGGAGGAATTACTATAAGTGTCATGCAGGGAAATCAACCTACTTATTTACGTTTTATGCCAGAGAAAGAACTCAATATGATCGTAGCTATTCCTGATTTTAATTTATCCACACATACAGCACGCCAAGTGTTACCAGACACGATAGCTATTAAGGATGCTGTTTTTAATATTAGTAGGGTGGCTTTATTAATCGGTGCATTGTGTAAAGGCGAGTTTCATCATTTGCGCTATGCATTGGAAGATAAAATTCATCAACCCTATAGGCAGCAGCTCATTCCTGGTATGCGGCAAGTATTTAATGCAGCCGTAGATAAAGGAGCATATGGTGCAGCTTTAAGTGGTGCTGGCCCTTGTTTAATTGCCTTTACTGAGTCTAATTGTGATGAGATAGGTGTAGCAATGGTTCAAGCATTTGCTGATAGTAGCGTAAAAGCCCAATATGTAATATTAACTATTGATGCTGAAGGTGCAAAAGTCGTGAAATGATAATTATTGACATAACGCCTAAAAGAGGGTAGAATAGATTTTGTTAGTCGGGTCGTGACTCAATTTACTAGAATACAATCTTAGGGTGGGTAAGATCTAATTCGACAACCACTTATGTATCAAGTCTTGCTGAGGTATTTTCAAACCTCCGGTAGCTTTTCTCAAAAAGCCTTGAAAAGGCCACGTTTTTTGATTAAGTATAGGGTGAATAGTTTTTTAACTCTCTTCATATATCGTCGGGGCGTAGCGCAGTTTGGTAGCGCATTAGACTGGGGGTCTAAGGGTCGCAGGTTCAAATCCTGTCGCTCCGACCATTTTAAAATTTAAGCTATTGGCAATTTTGTCAATAGCTTTTTTTATTTTCTGGAAGGCATAAAACGTTTAAATGTTATCTTTCTTTACTAAATTTAAAAATAACGTACTGAAAACTCATTGGAAAAGATTTGTAAGTACAAAAAAAGCCCACCCAGGAAAGGCGGACTTTTAAGAGAAAGAATTACCTTATGAGAAGTAATTCACATATAGAATAACACAACGTTCCAATAAATACAAGGATGAAAATTTGTAATTATTAGTCGCACAAATAATTCCGTTTCGGAACAAATGTTGCTTCGCTAAAGTGAAGCATTAATCATCCCTTACAAATTTGGTAACCAATTATCTACCTTTTCAGCTTCTGGTTTTATTCCGTCTTTTGGTTTTACATCATCGTCATTAGTTTCAGCAAGCATCTGGGTAATCAATTCAGCATCAGAGATGCTTGAAAACATACCAGCATTAAGTGTTTTTTTCAAAGTGATCACCTCCTGCTACTAGTTTAACCAATCTACAGATTTTAATAAGGAAAGAATCATTGACAATACATTGATAGCAATTACTATTAATAATTAGAGTTTTACCTTCTTATAGATGCTTTTTCTTCTGCTAAAAAACATATAATTAATATCTTTATATGTGAAAGGAAAGTGTTTATATGGCAACCAAAGATAAATGTTTAAAATCCTTCCCTGAATGGGTTAAAACCAGAGTTAATCTTGCACTAGAATATAAGTTTAATGACGTCAGTAAGTGGTATCTAGAAGAATTCGTAGATCATAACAATTATGAGAAATGTGTATTTAAGGCTTGGTATCTAACAGCCAATAGTCTGATTAGTCTTTGCTTATCACTTGATCAGATTCATGTTATTGAGTATTTTAAAAAGGCTATTATGAAAATCGAAACTGCTATGGAAGTAATTGAGGATGAACAGATCAATAAGGAAATAGCCTGCATCTATAGCTTTAAAATTAAATTTTTAAACGGTGATATCATCACATTGAATAAACCAGAACTTAATAGAGCAGATTATAAAAATTTATATATAGATTTTATGGAAACACTTAGACAAAGCCTTTGATCCTAGAACTCTTTTATAGTTTATATCTTGAATAAGATGAAATAATAATACGTAAAAAGGACAATCTATAATTGGTCTGTCTTTTTGAGTTTGTCTAAGACTCTAGAACAATCATGTCTTAATAGGTATTTAAAAAAATCACCACATCATGTGATGTGGTGATTTTTGGCGGACAGATAAGTGGAATCTGGTGGACTAACTCTTAAATATTAACAAGAGGAAAAATCATCTGATGCACAGCAGAAAAATAACAAAATGATTATGATGATAATAATGGACCAATTACCACCACAGCCGTTGCCATTGCCCCCGAAACCGAAACCCATAATTATTCCTCCTTTTTTCAGGCTTATTCTTGTAACTTACTATATTGTATGCCGATCAGATATAGTAGGTGATTAATGAACACTTTTTATATTGCAGGAATTAATTATCTTTTGACGAAATTTGTAACTAAAATAAAAAGAAAGTAGGAATGACCTATGATAATAAAAAATGCTCTACAAAAGATTGAAGGAATAGTGCGTGGTCTCAAAATCAAAGACATAGATGAAAGATTATTATCCTATTCTACAATTGTGACACTACTTAATAGAATCGAGGAGGTTGCAAAAAACCAAAGGATTCCTAATTACATAATTTATAGAAGTGACTTATTAGAAAGTTGCGAAGCTTTATGCGAGTTAGATGATAATAAGGGACATGATGATGGACAACACCTTGGCAGAGCTTTATCTGCAATAGCTAAATTAAGATCATATCAGTGTTTCAATGTAGATAATCATCATATTTAATCAATTACCGAAAACTAACATTTTAATCATTATGATATTAACCCCTATAATCAAGAAATTCTAAGAAGAAACAACGACTAACGAATAGATTCATCATACTATAGAATAAAAAAATCCGAACATTTAAAGACAATATCTGATTAAAGTTTGCATTTTTATTGACAGTATTATTGCAGGCTGTTACAATAAATTCATTAAGTGAATATTTTCGTATAATTTTGGAGATATGGTCCAAAAGTTTCTACTGGCAACCGTAAAATGCCTGTCTACGAGTGAAAGTGTACTTAAAGTTATACGAATTGTATCGCTTTTGTTAGCGTTTGCATATTTCGGATTGTGACCATTGTACACAGCCTATAGGATAAGCCCTAGTAGGGATGTTTCGCTCATTTTTTATAAAGCGAACTTTCCAACTAAGGCTTTTTTTCGTCTACTGCCTAGTATTTCAAGTTAGAGGGAGATAAAAAATGTTTACAATAGCAAATGTAGTACAACCAGAAACTGTAGAAGACGCATATAAAATACTTATAGAGGAAAGAAATAATATCATTCTTGGCGGGTGTGCTTTTTTAAGATTGAGCTTTCGTAGAATTAATACAGCTGTTGATCTTTCCAAGCTGGATTTAGACTATATCACTGAACATGGAGATTATATTGAAATCGGGGCAACAACAACATTTAGAGAGATGGAAAAAAGCCCTCTTTTAAATCAACTTTATGATGGAATATTACCTAAAGCATTAAGTAACATAATAGGAGTTCAATTTAGGAATATCGTCATGATTGGAGCTTCTGTGTACTCCAAATATGGTTTTTCGGATTTATTAACTGCATTATTAGCTTTAGATACAGAAGTCGAGTTATACAAGAGTGGAAGAATGTCATTGGAAAAGTTCTTAGACAATTCTTATCAGAAGGATATATTGACCAAGATTTTCATAAAGAAAAATAACAGAAAAGCTGCTTTTCATAATTTGAGGAATTCTGCTAGCGACTATCCTATT
>JARBUM010000147.1 GCA_029239675.1 Pelosinus sp.
TCTTGTAGCTGCTGCTACCGTAAATCCGAGAGTAACAGTTGATGAAAAAACTGGTAAAGTAAAAGAGTATACATTCCGTGCCTGTTTTATCGACTCTTTCCAAGGTACAGTAAGTGCCAATTTTGCATTAAATAGCTTAAAAACATCAAAGAGTGCAATTCTGATTGATAATTCCAGCGACTATAGTAAAGGCTTAGGGCAAGTCTTTAAAGACATATTTACCAAAGGCGGAGGCCAAGTCGTTGCTGAAGAGGCGTACCTTCAAAAAGATCAGGACTTTAAATCAATTTTGACTAAAATTAAGGCACAGAATCCAGATATAATATATCTTCCCGGATATTATGAAGATGTAGGTAAGATTGTAAAACAGGCTCGTGAGCTAGGCATTATGATACCTATTCTTGGTGGTGATGCTTGGGATTCGCCTAAACTAGTTGAAATTGGTAGTCCAGATGTATTAAATAATACGTATTTCACTAATTTTTATTCCGTGCAAGATACCAGTCCGGCATCACAAGCCTTTGTTGAATCATACCAGAAAGAATATGGCCAATTGCCAGATTCTATGGCAGCTATGGGATATGACGCTGCTTATTTGCTAGTTGATGCGATCAAGCGGGCCAATAGTGTAGATCCGACTAAAATACGTGAGGCATTATTGGCAACGAAAGATTTTAAAAGCGTAAGCGGAACTATGGATCTGAGTCCTACGCATGATGCCATTCGTGGTGTCGTTATTATTGAAATGAAAGATGGTAAGCAAGTTTACAAAGAAACTGTAAACCCATAAAGTATAGTAATATAAAAATCCTGCAAAGGTCTTCTGAGACCTTTGCAGGATTTTTTGTATTCTATACGTTGATCTAAAGTAAAGGTGAAAAAATACAATCTAGCATTTAAAACAATTCTAACTTTTCTGTGCTTCGATTTGCTCTAAAATACCAGTTTCTCGTATAGTCTTAGCCAATTTATCGCCATCCGAGATCCATTTTTCTTTGGAGTCGTCGGAATTTAAATATTCGACTTGTAAACCTAAATTTTCGATATTAGCCTTGAATTCTGGATCAGCGATCATTGTTTTAAACCCTTCTTCGAGTTTTGTTTTAATCTCAGGTGGTAGTTCTTTGGGTGCTACCACTCCATACCAGTTCGTTAATACAATATCAAAGCCTTGTTCCTTAAAGGTTGGTATTTGTGCCAAGTCTGGGTCAGTTAGTCGCTGTTCACCTGTTGTTGCCAGTGCTCTTAGTGTACCAGCTTTAATTTGTTCTTTGACTGTTAATGGAGGAACAAAACCAATCTGAATATGACTACCTAACAGACTAATAGTTATATCATTACCGCCGTGAAAAGGAACTTGTTCAAGGGAGATGTTAGCAGTCTTGGCAAATGTTTCGCCAAGAATATGTGCAGGTGAACCTATCCCTGCATGACCAAATTTCAATTGACCGGGATGTTGCTTAGCATAGCTAATCAAGGAATTGATATCTTGCCAAGGCTGATCGGATGGCACTACCATTAAAAATGGCAAAGTTGTAACTTGAGCAATAGGCTCTAAGGCAGAGGGGTAATGATATTTCGTTGTTCCATATAATGGTTGGATGACTACATCTAGTGCACTAATGCCAAGCGTATAACCATCTGGATTCGCATTCACCAGTTCATTCCAGCCAAGGGTGCCTGCTCCGCCTGGTTTATTAACAACGACTAAGGGCTGTCCAAGATATTTCAGTGCGTTTTTTTCCATTGTCCGAGCTACAAGATCCAAGCCTCCCCCGGCGCTAAAAGGAACAATGACGGTAATTGGTTTCGTAGGATAATTATTTTTTGTGGTCAGTGTTGTTTGGGTTTGCATATCAGTACAACCTCCTAATAGTATTGAAATAAGTAATAAGCATATAGTTGACAATATAACCGACGTTTTTCTCAATATATCATCTCCTAATTTAATATTGATGTAAATTACTATTAATTGATGTTTCCTTTTGCTGGTGCTTAAGGTTTATAAACCAGTGAATTGCATGATAGAGAATGAAGGCAGTCCCTACTGCTAAAATGGTTCCAGCAATCGGTCGAGTCAAAAACTCCCAAATGCTACCATTGCAAATAATTAAGCTTTGGATTAAGCCTTGTTCTAATTCAGGGCCGACGACGATGCCAATGATAAGTGGGGCGGGTTCAAACCCTGTGCGGCGCAGGTAAAAGCCCATAACACCGAAAAAAGCGATCCACATTAAATCCAAGACACTATTGTTGATGGTATAGGCACCCGTTAACGTCAGGACAGCCACGATTGGCATGAGAATATAGATAGGTGTTTTGAGTAGTTGAACGAAAATGCCGACTAGGGGCAAATTAATAATGAGTAGCAGTATATTTCCAACATACATACTAGCGATCAAGCCCCAAAATAAATCAGGTTGTTGGGTGATCAGTGCAGGGCCGGGAATAATGCCGTGAATCATAAAGCCGCTCAGTAAAATAGCTGTACCACCGCAAAATGGTATCCCTAAGGTTAATAGTGGAATCATCGTAGCGGAATTTGCAGAATTATTGGCTGATTCTGGACCAGCGACTCCTTCGATTGCTCCATGGCCAAACTCGGATGGATTTTTACTATAATGCTTCTCTAGTGCATAGGAAGCAAAACTCGATGTTGTTCCTGACGGACCAGGCAGCAAACCGATCAAGAAACCTAGAATACCACTGCGGAAGATAGGAACTACTGATCGCCTAGCTTCTTCGCGAGTAGGATATAAATCACGAAACCGTATTGTTTGTACCTTTGATTGCGTACTTGACGCTGTCATTACCGTGAGGATTTCTCCAATGCCGAATATTCCCATGGCTAAAAGGGATAAATCAAACCCTCTATCCAGTTCGTCGATGCCGAAGGTAAACCGACTGATACCAGACATACTGTCAAGGCCAACGGTTCCTAAGATAATACCAATGGTAACCATTAGTATGGATTTTAGGGTGGAAGTGCCAGTTAATTTTGTCAATACGATTAAGCCGATGAGGGCAATGGAAAAATATTCTGGTGGTCCAAAGGCCAGCGCGGACTGCGCTAGGGGCGGTGCGAATAAGGTTAGACCGATCACGCCGAGGGTGCCAGCAATGAAGGAACCAACAGCTGATACCGTGAGTGCTGCTCCGCCTCGTCCACGTTGTGCCATCGCGTAGCCGTCCAAACAGGTTACGACAGAAGCGGCTTCCCCAGGGACATTCATTAGGATGGAAGTAGTTGACCCACCGTATTTTGATCCATAATATATACCGGCGAACATAATCAATGCTGCGGTACTATCCATGCTATAACTAAAAGGTAACAATAATGCAATGGCACTAATTGTATCGATGCCTGGTAATACTCCCACCAATGTACCTAATAGAACCCCGATGATACAAGCTAGCAAATTGACTGGCATGATGCTGATAGACAATCCATGTAGTAGCATAGTCAAAGTATCCAAATTTTCATCTCCTGCCTTTTCGATAATTATACGAATAAAACTCTATTTTTAATTTAGAATCAGTAAGATTGGGTAAATCTTCTGCGTTATGGTAATGTAACTGCTAAATAATACTTAAATATCAGATAAAATATTGCAGAACTAGTAGCTGACAGCAGCAAAGGCAAGCGCCAGCCTGTAGTATCGGCTATCTTGAATAAATATAATAGAAAGATAAATGTGGAGATAAGATAACCGATAATATTAAAAAGCGTAATATAAAAGAGTAAGCCAATAAGAATGAAACTAAATTTTGACCAGTCTACTTTATTGTTTGTTACAGATTTTTTCGAGCGTATTTGTTTCACGATCAGTAGTAGTGAGACGACAACAGCAGTACCCCCCGCTAGGATAGGTAAAAAACCAGAGCGCGGCGATTCGATGGTGCCAAAGGTAAGGTGCTGAGCAAAGCAAAGATAAATAATGCTTGCTACTAAAAAAAAGGATGTTACTATTTTTTCAGTCATATTCAGATACCTCTGCTTCCTAAAATTTTTTTGATGCCTAATCCGGTCCTGAAAAGTCGGGATTAAACCGGATGGTAAAGGTTGTTCCATTTCCTGGTTCACTATCAACAGTCAATAGTGCGTTATGGCGTTGGGCAATTCGATAACAGATAGCTAAACCAAGTCCAGTACCATTTTCTTTGGTGGTAAAAAATGGTGTTCCAAGTTTATCTTTAATTTCTAAGGGAATACCTGTCCCTGAATCTTCTATAGATAATAGTACTTTTTCATCAATCATTTTAGTGCTAATGGTAATGACACCCTTGTTAGGCATAGCATCTAGCCCATTCCTTACCATATTGAAAAGAAATTGATGGATGCTGTTTCGGTCTAAAGAGAGCATAGAAATTGTATCTAAACTAAGCTTAATCTCACAATTATTACATAAGGCATCCGCCTGCAGTAAAGGATAGAGATCCTGGATGATCGTATTGAGATTGTTTTCACTAAAATCCATTGCTCTATTTTTAGCGAGCGACAAAAATTCCGTGATAATACTATTGGCACGATCTAGCTCACTAATCATCAGTGAAAAATGTTCTTTTTGCTCAATAAATTGTTTTTTATCACCAATAAATTGCAACAAGCCTCTTACGGTTGTCATCGGATTTCGTATTTCATGAGCAATGCCAGCTGCCATTTCGCCAATGATGTTCAAACGGTCTAGACGGGTCATTTTCTCAGTTTGCTCACTAATATATTTAAGAATCGGGGAGAACTCGGCGATTTCACTACGATAATCGTAAGAATGCCCAGAGTATATCGATTCAGCAAATGAATGAAGGTCTTCTTTTAACTTCATGAACAACTCACGAAAAATGCTAATGCATACTAATAGCATTAGAAATGCGCCTAAAAAGGTATTTGCTGTTCGTTTCCAGATGGTTGAAAAAACTTCATCTTGATTGACTGTAGCAAAAACATAGCCAACGACAACTCCATTTTCCTCAATTGGCCTAGTACAGGTGATTGCATTTGCTCCATGCCATACAATTGACTTACTATTTCTGAATAGATGCTCGGTATTGTTTTTATAGATTGTATAGTTTTGATTGGACTGAACGTCAATCAGTAGGGACTTATCAGGTTGTGGCCCAATGGCAACGATGCTTTCACATTGCTTTGAATAAAAACCAAATTTAATTGTATTCACTGGGATGTAAATATCATCTAATATGGGCTGAAGCTCTTCGTTAAGAGCCAGTGCTTGCTCTCGTTTTAGGTTTGTAGGGTCCCCCTGCTTGGTGGGGAGCTCAGAAAAAGCATTGAATGGTTTTTTTTTGAGTAATATATCAGTAATAGATAGAAGATATTGGATGTTTTTCTCATTTTCCTCTTGTAATGAAAGCCAATGGTTATAGGCTGTAGAGGTTATGATTAGTAAGAAAACAACGGTAATTATTTTTATATTCAATGTTGTCGCTAGATTGTAACCTTTCATTCTTAAAAGCCTCTCTAGTGCATAATATTGCACCAATGCATTAGTGTTGTAGATTGCTTTACAATTAACAACATATTAACCTAATAATGTAGATTTTCCTTATTTGTGTTTATTACTTCGCC
>JARBUM010000037.1 GCA_029239675.1 Pelosinus sp.
GCGCATTACTATCCAGCCTTTAAGAAATATACCAATTTTGCTGGTAACTACGGCAATGCTTGGTGGTTGCAGGACAAAGAATTCGAAACCTTTAACGGACCCATTCTGATGACTACGAACTGTTTGGTGCCACCGAAAGCCAGTTATAAAGATCGCGTGTATGTGACGGGGGTAGTCGGTTTTGAAGGCTTAAAAGAAATCGGTGAGCGCAAGAAAGGTAAACCGAAGGACTTTACGGCTCTTATTGCTCACGCTAAAAAATGTCCATCACCCAAGGGGTTGGAACAAGGGGAAATAATCGGCGGTTTTGCTCACAACCAGGTATTAGCTTTGGCTGATAAGGTTGTAGATGCAGTAAAAAGCGGTGCCATCAAACGTTTCTTTGTTATGGCTGGCTGCGATGGCCGCATGAAGAGCAGAGATTACTATGCCGATTTTGCAAAAGCATTACCTAAAGACACTGTCATACTGACGGCGGGCTGCGCAAAATATCGTTATAACAAGCTTCCGCTAGGTGACATCGGCGGCATTCCCCGCGTACTGGATGCCGGTCAATGTAACGACTCCTACTCGCTAGCACTTATAGCCTTGAAACTTAAAGAGGTTTTTGGTCTGGATGATATTAATAAATTGCCGATATCGTACAATATCGCCTGGTATGAGCAAAAGGCCGTTATCGTACTCCTGGCGCTGTTATACCTTGGTGTGAAAAATATTCATCTAGGACCGACACTGCCAGCCTTCCTTTCACCGAATGTAGCCAAGGTGCTTGTAGAGCAATTTGGCATCGGTGGTATCAGCAATCCCGAAGATGATATCAAAATGTTCATGGCCTAAGCAACTGCAGCATTTAATTTAGCAGTTTGCTGAAACTTAGAGATATTTAATAAGATATTTGTATTCGCCTAGACTTGAAGTCTAGGCGAATACTTTTGCATGAAATTCTACAATCTGTCCATGAAAGGACAAGGGGAGGGAGGTGGTGTCTGCCAATGGGATGTCGCAGAGACAGGGTTGACAATTCAACCAATTTGAAGGTTAGTGTCAATAACCCCGCCCCCATGACACCCGTTTATTCTTGACGTATGGTGGTGAGACTATTATAATTATTAGTGTATATACACTTAATATTAGATCAAAAAGAACATGAAAGGCAACAAAAACATGAAAAATATAGGTGAAGTTTATCCTAAAGCCCCGAGTCTTTGCAATTGTATGAATATCCGGCGAGCTTCTCGTGCCACTACCCAGTTTTATGATGAAGTATTAAAATCAAGTGGGCTTACAATTGCTCAGTTGTCGTTGTTACGGCATATTGAGGGAGGCGAACTTCCTACAATCAGTGAACTGGCCAATATGATGCGAATTGACCGGACTACTCTGAATCGTAATGTGAAACCACTAGTCGATGCTGGAATGATAGTTATTAACCCAGGTAAGGATTCGCGTACTCGGCAGTTAGCATTAACGGAAGTTGGAAGAGAAGTAGTGGTTAAGGGGTGGGAACTGTGGGGAGAAGCTCAGGCATCGCTAAAAGAATACCTTGGTGAAGATGATTTGGCAAAAATCATACAACTACTGTCAAAGTTAGAGGCTCTTGTGCCTTGAGGTAACGTAACTATCCCTATATACAGTATTATGTTGGTACGTAATCTAGTTGAATAGAGAGCATACAATAAAATGTGTATATACACATAAGATGAGTGAATTTAGCTGAAGATTGTAGTAAAGGTAATAAGACTGAGAGCAACCAGCTTAATTATGACATTTGGGAATGTGAGGATTGTACTGTTTTCAGAAGAATGACAATGTATGTATATAAATGAACGAAAGGTGTTGAATAAATGGATTCATTAGCAGCTCAAATAAAAAGTGTAGCAATGAATGTAGGCTATCAAAAGTGTGGAATTATTAAGATCTCTGATATGTCTGGTTATGAGGAAAAGCTTAATGAACGAGTGGGGCGTATTCCAGAAACAAAGCCGTTTTACGAAAGGCTTTATCGATTCGCTCATTTGCAAGATCTATATCCATGGGCGAAATCTATTGTGATCTGCATAAGTTCATATGGAAAATATCACGTACCGGAACACCTACAAGGTCTGATTGGTAAAGCCTATTTATTTGATAGTAGAAGAGACGAGCAATCTAAAGAACTTCAGGATAGTTTGAAATTTGAAGAATATATGCAGGGAATGGGACTTAAAACGGAAGCTGAACGGAAATTTGGTGTCACCGCATTGCGCTGGGCAGCAATAAAAGCTGGACTTGGAGTAGTTCGTAGAAATAATTTCTTTTATACTGAATCGGGATCATGGATCCATTTGGAAGCTTGGTTGATTGACCAGGAGCTGGAATCGATAGAAATACCAACAGTGAAAGGATGTCCTGAGCATTGTAATCTGTGTGTTAAATCCTGTCCAACAGCTTCGTTATTAGAACCATATACGATGAATCCCTCATCGTGTATTTCTTTCCTCACCACATTTGGAGGTAGGGATTTGCCGCATGAAAAGTTTAATGTGCAAATGGGAGGTTGGGTTTATGGGTGCGATGTTTGCCAAGATGTTTGTCCTATGAACAAAAATCGCTGGAATGCAACAGAAGAGTTTCCATCTTTAGATGAATTGAGCCAATATATATCCCTAGCAAAAATCCTTGCGATGGACTATGATTTTTTAGAGCAAATAATACAATCTAAATTTTGGTATATCAATAAGGAAGATGTTTGGAAATGGAAAGCCAACGCCATCAACGCAATGGTAAATAATTATAAAGAACAATATAAGGAATCTATTTATGCTGCATGTAATGATAATAATGTCAAGGTAAGAGAAATGGCAGAGTGGGCAATTGAAAAATTGAACCTATAATTTTTCATCATAATAGTGCATATGCACGTTTTTATAAAGATCCAGATGCCCAAAATTACGAAAGGACTGACTAAAAAGGTACATTTCCATTAAGATAGCTCAGCTATAACTGGATCACCAGCAATGGCGGAAAATCCTGCGAAGTATAAATTATTGCAGGATTTCTGCATGTAAATTGTATATAAAGTTGTAAAGTAATACGGTATGTTGTTATTGGCTCCCCCTTTTTATCCAGTACGTTCGGGAATGACAAAGGGGACGTTCCTTTTTGTCACATAGAGATGAAGAGCTATCGATACATCAAATTTGACAGAAAGGAACGTCTCTTCTGTCCTTCTTCTAGCAAATTCCTGCAAAGCAGCTTAGCCTTGCAGGAATTTGTATTTTAATAGTAATGGAGTAGGAACATGGGATTTGTTTTTCAAAGAAAGCTAATTATATATTAATTTGGCAGGAGTTTTTTGTCGAAACCATAGACATGAGGATATAGCTTATAGTTAATTGGCAAGAATTTTCGAGACTAACTACGTTCTGCACTATAAAGAATTTTTACATTTTCCAGTTCGCGTTTTATTTCTTCCCTTAGAATTTCCGGGCTGAGTACCTCTGCATTTGTGCCATACCCTAAAAAAATGTGCGCGAAAAACGGAACATCCTTTTCGTAAATCGTAGTTTCCAGAATTCCAGTCCCATCCTCCAGTATGCGCACTTCATCGGGTTTCCAGTATTGGGACTCAAAGCGCCTAATTCCTTTGCGGGAAAATTTTACGCTCAGCTCAAGCTGGGTTCCTTCGTCCTGGTTTAGTGAAAGCCATGTTTGTAGGGTTAGTTTTTGCGTGGGCATTTCAATCGGTTCTTCTTTTATGACACAGCTAATGATTCTGTCTACTCTGAATAGCCTGTATTCTTGTGATTTGAAACAATAAGCCGGACAATACCATAAGCCTTGCGTCGTATAGATTCCCACCGGCAAAATATCGCGTTCACTCACACCACTTGCGGAATCGTATTTTATGGTTACAGCTTTTTGTTCTATCGCTGTGTCAAGGAGCCGATTCAGGTATGGCACGGACAATGGTATTTGGGGAATCCAAAATAAAATCCGGTCCTTCATTTTGTCAATGCGGTCTTTTATGTTTTCCGGGCTGATGTAATAGAACTTTTTTAATGCTGAGGCATATTGCACTTCAAAAGGCAGTGATTCGTACATCTGCAGCGATTGATAGGCAAAAAAAATGGACAAGACTTCCTGCTCGGTAAATTCGATCAGTGGAAGAATGGTGTTATTCAGAACTTGATATCCCCCGTGAGGTCCAACCTCCGAATATAGAGGAACGCCAATCTCGCCAAGCTCCTGCATATCTCTCAGAATTGTCCGCTGAGAAACGTCGAATTCATTTGCTAAATCTTTGACCTTGAATTTGTGTTTACGGTTTATTGTCATAATCAAAGCCATCAGTCTTTGTGCCTTTTCCATAACCTTTTCCCCCGATTGAATTAGTGACAATCCTTGTCACTATTATATGATAAGCTTATAACAAAATAAAGTTAGGAGATGTGAATTATGGAAAAAATGGATTTCACCAAATTAAAAGAGGAAGCTGTCAAAATTCTTGAGAAGAATAAGTTTATGGCTTTATCGACCTGTCTCGACAATTATCCTAGGATAAGAATGGTAAGCATCATTCATGATGATCTGACAATTTATTTCATTACGCTGAATACCTCGGATAAGTTTCAGCAGTTACAAGGTAATTCCCGAGTCGCTTTCTGCATGGAAAACATGCATGGAGAAGGGGTTGTTGAGATCGTACACCAGCCTTTGGTAAATACAGTTTTCAGTGAGAACTATAAAGTCCAACACGAAAAAACCCACCAAGTCTACGGACATCTGCAAAGTAATGTAGTTATAAAAATTATTCCAACATTGATATCGCTTTACAAATACAAGCCCGAATGGGGAGGATATCTGGAGCATTTAGATGTTTCAAACCACAATACTTACAGAGAATTGTACATCAAATCATCGGATGAAGCACAATAAAAATTCGTATATCTTCAGCACAAATTTTCTTGGATTGTGAGGTTATCTAGAAGACTAGGGACGGTGGTACTGTCCTGATTTGAATGATATCAATCTTGGATTTTTCAACCAACATTAATTTTATGTTGGTTTTTTCGTTTTTCTTGACTTACTACAACATTCCAACTGCAATAAAAACAACACCTAACTAATAACGACTATCTATTATATAACGTATGTAAAACCTCACTCAAGCAAATCCTAAATGGTAGCTATAAAAACGAGGTGATACAAGTGTCTACCAAGCACGTCAACCACCTAGCTAACGAAAAGAGTCCATACCTATTACAACACGCCCACAACCCCATAGACTGGTATCCGTGGGGCGAAGCAGCCTTCATCAAAGCCAAAGAAGAAGACAAGCCGATATTCTTTAGTTGTGGCTATAGTACATGCCATTGGTGCCATGTCATGGAAAGAGAGTGCTTTGAAGATCAAGAAGTTGCAGATTTACTGAATCAGCATTTTGTTTCTATTAAGGTTGATCGGGAAGAACGGCCAGATGTAGATGGGATTTATATGACAGTATGTCAGGCCCTTACGGGGCAAGGTGGATGGCCGTTGACCATCATTATGGCTCCTGACAAGAAACCGTTTTTTGCTGGCACCTATTTCCCTAAACATAGAGATATGGGAAGGATGGGGTTGCTAGAGCTTTTAACAGTAATACATAAACAGTGGAAAAATAATCGGAGTGAAATCATAAAAACTGGTGATGAAATAGTAAATATCCTTCAGAGGCCAAAACCAGCAAGCGCAGATGAACAGATCGGGCAGGATATGTTAGCGCAGGCATATTTGGAGCTGGAAAATAGCTATGACCCTAAATATGGGGGCTTTGGTTCTGCACCCAAATTTCCTACGCCACACAAAATCACATTCTTACTTCGATATTGGCAGCATTTTAAAGAAGCGAAAGCTCTTACCATGGTGGAAAAAACTCTTATGTCTATGTGGCAAGGGGGAATTTATGATCACTTAGGCTATGGTTTTGCCAGATACTCTACGGATCAGAAGTGGCTAGTACCTCATTTTGAAAAGATGCTATATGATAATGCTTTATTATGTGATAGCTACTTAGAAGCATATCAATGTACTGGTAATCAGGAATTTGCTAGAATTGCTGAAGAAATTCTGACCTATGTGATGCGGGATTTAATGGATAAAGGTGGTGGCTTTTATTCAGCAGAAGATGCTGATTCAGAAGGTGTAGAAGGTAAGTATTATGTTTTTACTAGAAAGCAATTGTTAGATGTTTTAGGGGAAGAGGATGGGACGATTTTCGCTGATTTTTATCATATATCTTCTCAAGGGAATTTTGAACATGGGACAAGTATCTTAAATCGTATTGGACGTGATTTAGAGGTATACGCCAAAAGTGTCAATAAAACAGTAGCTAATTTATCAGAGGTGCTGGAAAAAGGACGCCAAAAATTGTATCAGCTGCGAGAAGAACGTATACATCCTTATAAAGATGATAAAATACTTACAGCATGGAATGCATTGGTGATTGCTGCATTTGCTAAAGCGTCCCGCGTACTACAGAAAAAAAGATATGCTAAAGTAGCAGAGGAAGGATTGCGGTTTATTTATGAAAAGCTTATGAGTCCAAATGGCCGTTTACTAGCGCGCTATCGTGAAGGTGAAGCAGCTCATCTGGCTTATCTTGATGATTATGCTTTCTTACTCATGGCTCTTATTGAAGTATATGAGACAACTTATAAGGATATCTATTTACATCAAGCCATAAAATTAACTAGTGACATGAAGGAATTATTTTGGGATAGTATAGAGGGTGGATTTTATTTTTATGGTAATGATGGTGAAAAACTTATTACACGTCCTAAAGAAATCTATGATGGTGCAATTCCTTCCGGAAATTCTGTTGCAGCCTTAGCGTTGCAGAAATTAGCTGATATTACTGATGATAGGAGCCTAAGTAAAATAGCGGAGGGATTGTTAGGTCATTTTGCTGGAGAAGTTAGCCGGTATGCGGCAGGTTATACTTACTTTATGATGGCTGTAGATTATTATCTAGCTGATCATACAAAAATTGTTATTGTTGGTGATGTGAATGCTGTTGATACGAGGGCTATGTTAGATGTGATTAGCAGTTGTTTTTTACCTACGGCTTCCATACGATTTTATGATCGAAATTCCCAGGATACAGGTGAATACAAAGAAATTGCTAATAAAGCTACTGCTTATATTTGTAAGAATTTTGTCTGCCAGCCACCTGTTACTGATGTCGAGAAACTACGAGCTATGCTGAAAGTGGATCAATAATGATAATAAATAATAATTATTATTAACGAATAAAAATATATTGATAAAGAGTGAGAAATATGCTAAAATTAACCTATTGAAAAAACATACAAATGTTTTAAATGAAAGGGGAACATAAAATGATTAGTACTAAATTACAAGATGCGATTAATAATCAAATTCAAGCTGAATTGAACTCTGCCTATATCTACTTAGCAATGTCTGTAGAGTGTGAACAGAAAAATCTTAGCGGCTTTGCTAGCTGGCTTAGGGTCCAATACCAAGAAGAAAATAGCCATGCCTTTAAATTAGTAGATTATTTATTAGAGCGGGGTGGCAGTGTTAAGCTACAAGCTATAGAAGCTCCAGCTACTGAGTATGGAACTCCAGTAGAATTATTTGAAAAAGTATTGGCTCATGAAATACATATTACTAATTTGATTAATAAATTGTATGAAGTTGCTTTGGAAGAAAAAGATTATGCAGCTCAAATCTTCTTACAATGGTTTATTGCAGAACAAGTGGAAGAAGAAGCAAGTGCTTCTGCTGTCTTAGAAAGATTGAAATTTGTTGGCGATAAAGGCGGTTCCCTTCTTTATATTGATAAAGAACTTGGCAAACGCGGTTAATAAAATGAAGAAAAGAATCCATCTCCTAGCGAGATGGATTCTTTTTGTTATGATGAAATGAATAAAGTGATACATTGTGACGCATAGTATACTTAGATCTTCAAAAAATAGCTGGAGGTAATTAGCATGGGTAAGGTAATGTCAGAAGAAGCAAAATATAAATTAGCCCACGATCTTGGCTTCGGTGAAAAAGTAGAGGATGGAGATTGGAGCGATGTAACCACTGGTGAGGTAGGTTCTATGGTGCGTGAAGCGATAAAACGTGGAGAGCAGGCCATAACAGAAGAAGCAATGGAAAATGGGAAGTTACATCAACAATATTAAATATCATCTAAAATAGTCGGAAGTTTTAGAAGAAACTTCTAGACTATTTTTTTAGTTAGTACAGCGTATATTTTATTAGTGAAATTTGTGGAAAGAGGGTATTGCAAATGAAGCTACTATTACATCCACTACCCATACGAATTTTTCATTGGGTTATGTTCTTTGCGGTTATGATGTTGGTGTTTACGGGTTTGTATATGGATACTCCTTGGAATAGACTGCACTTATCCATGGAAGTCGTGCGCAAAACCCATACGCTTTTTAGTTCTATTATTATTGTCAATTTGGTAGCTCATATTTACTATTATCTTTATACGAATAAAATTACTGAAATTCTATTTTTACCTCGGGATTGGGTGAATGTGCCCAGTTTTATACGATATGTTTTATTTATTACTGAAGGTCATCCGAACTTTGGGCGCTATAATCCAGGACAAAAGTTAATATTTTCATTATGGTTTTTAGCAGTTGTCATTGCTGCAATTACGGGAATTATATTGCTCTTCTCTGGAAATACCCAGTGGTTGCAATGGAGATTAGGTGGACTAAATCAGATTCGAATTTTTCATTATGGCGTAGCAATTTATTTTGCTGCATCTATCCCTTTACATCTATATTTAGTATTTACGGAAAGTCCCGCAAATTTGCAGGCTATGTTTACAGGATATATCAATAAAGAACTGACTTTAGAAAATGCTATTAATAAGAGAGAGGATTCCGTATCTTAAACCTGAGATATTTGCAAAAAGCAAGGATTCAAAGGTAGCCTGAGTTAATATTCCTATATTAGATAATCACAACAGGTCTACTGTTAGGTGCATCTATCATATGCACGGCACAGGTAAAACAAGGATCAAAGGAACGTATGACCCGTCCTATTTCGATTAAATCTTCTGGATTAACCACTGGAGTACCAAGTAAAGCTTCTTCTACAGGGCCACGTTGACCTTGGTTATCTCGCGGGGAAAATGTCCAAGCCGTTGGGGTGACAATTTGATAATGATCAATTTTACCATCTCTTATTTTCAGCCAATGACCTAATCCTCCTCGCATGGCATCTGTTAATCCTATACCTTCACCCTGCATTGTCGGAGTGTATTGGGAGAGTGTTGGGCCACCGGGAGAAAGCTTAGATAGCCAATCATCTGACAATTTGCATATCTTGAGTGTTTCCTGAGCACGTGTTATTATGCGATCCATAACGCCTGTACCCCGTTGGTACTCACCACGAATCCAGGCTCTTGCTAATGAGCCGCCTTCAAAAGCGTTGCCATTATAACGAGGTGCTTTTATCCAAGAGTAGGCATCTACTTTATCACGGTCTGGTATGGTTTTTCCTTCTCGTGGATTGCGGGTTGCTATATCGTTTTGATACCAGCTGTATTTAATATCTTCTCCAATTTTATTAATATCAAGAGGCTCTACTTTGTCCTTTTTAAGCATAATGCCTGAGGAATATTCCCTCTTACCAGTTATGGGCTGGGGAAACATGCCATAGGATAACATATTCCCTTTCGTACTACCGATATCATAATAATCCTTATAATAGTCACTTAGTACTGCCACATCATATAAATATACTTTTTCTACCCACTCCATTAGTTCGCGCAGGATACTTCTATATGCACTTATGCGGTCAACGGTTGCTCGCTCGGTAACACCCGTAACAAGTATGGTTTGCTGCATAGGAATTTTAGCACCAAATACTGCAAGCATTTCATGCGCTCGCATTGCTTTTAGCATTCCTTCTTTAATGTGGGTTACTAATTCCTCATTTAGTTTTGTGGGTAAGCGATAATCTCCTTTTGGACGTGGAGTGTAGGGAGGCATGTTAGGACCTTTGACGTAATCATAAATAGCCAGCAGATAAAAATGGCGAATATGATTTTGTATGATATCAGCAGCAAAAATTAGATTTATAAGATGTTGCCCGTTTGGCGTAGGTAACAAACCGAAAGCTTGCTGAAGAGCAAGGGCAGCCGCGACTGCATGGGCGCTTGAACAAATTCCACAGATACGCTGTGTTAGTAGTGAAGCATCACGGGGATCACGCCCGATCATCATATTTTCGAAGCCACGGAACAAGGTAGCACCTACGGTAGCTTCTACGACCTGACCATTTTGTATTTCTACATCCACGCGGAGAGGTTCATGTACCCTTGATACTGGAAAGATTGTTTTCTTTATCATAGTTGTCGTCAGTCTCCATCTTTGTCATTAGGGTGCAAAATTTCTGCTAATTTACGTCGCCACCATTTGCGAGGACGCAAAACTTGCCTTGCATCCGATTTTGTAGTAATGGAAAGTAAGGCATTTTTTTGCTTCATCAATTCATTTAATTCTTGCTTAGCTTGTTCTAGTGTTTCAGGCGGTATAGTCTTAAGGGGGGTTGTCCCTTTTAGGTAATGTCCATGAATTCGTTTTTTTAGTACCCCGGCAATAAAATGGGCACCAACCCCTCCTACACCGAGTCCTACGATTCCGGCACTAATTTTCTTGATATTTAAAGGAGCAATAGAAGTTTGGATATCGGGCAAATGATTGTAAAAGGGCATCATGCCATCGGGAAAGTGTGGACTGGCACAGCCAATGCATGGCGTGCCAGCCTTGACGGGCCAATTGATACCATGGTTCCATTGCCGCAAAGGGCAATCGGCATGAGTGACAGGACCTTTGCATCCGACCTTATACAAACATCCAGTACCACCAGGAAAGTCGGCAAATATCCCATCTTCATACTGTTGGCGACGCTCACACAAATCATGAATAGTTTTACCAAAGAAGAGAAGTGGACGATTATAACTATCAAGTTCTGGCATCCCATACAGCAAAAGATGAGTAAAGGTGCCGCTCATCCAGTCTGGGTGGCTAGGGCATCCAGGAATATTGATGACCGGTCTATTCACTACCTCCCATACTCCTTTGGCGCCACCAGGGTTAGGATGGGCTGCTGCTGGACCGCCAAAAGCAGCGCAATCTCCTACGGCTATTACATATTTCGCCTTGGAGGCAATTTCAATAACAGCATCTAGGCCTGTTACCATTTCACCATTTCTCAGAAAAATTTCATTATAGCGACCGTCATGAGCTGTCATGACAGACCCCTCTACGACAAGCCAATAATTACCTGCATCTTTTAATAAGGTATCCTCTAGTATTTGTGTGACATCATCTCCACTGGCGACATTTACTAACCAATGGTAGCGTATATCCAGTGATTCAAATAAGAGTTGTTCTAAAGAGGGGTTAATGGCGTTTTCTAGTGAGACGGAGTCACCAGTACATGAGCCAAGCTCAAGCCAAATGACGGGTGCTTTTGTGATTTTACTTTGAGCATTTGCAGTTCGCGCTATGGGAATTAAGTACTCAGTAAGGCTCATTCCCAATGCCGCTGACACACAACACTGTATAAATTCACGTCTTGAAAGCATAATGAGTCATTCCTCTCAGTGTACTATTCTGTTTAGTTTTACCATATCTACTGATATTTACTCCAAGAATAGTAACGATAAGGAGCGGGGTACTATAGTGATGGGGATTTGCATGTTAAAATACTGGTATCAGGCTAAGAATTCAGAAAAAATGGATAAGCATAGTGATAATTTTACCTATCAAAAAAGATGGAGATGGAATCATTTTTTTTATGGCAGGGTGAAGGTGGAAGAATTATAATAAGCTAATAAGATAGCCTAGGTATCCTTCAGACGAAGACACCTAGGCTATCTTATTAACTTAGAAGGGAAAACGCATTATATAATACGCTTGCAATAGATGTGGTTATAAAAAATTAACCTGCCCGTTAGAAAAGGAGCCAATGCGGGCTAGTGATTCAACCCGATAACCAGCTTGCGTTAACTTTCTGGCACCTGGCTGGAAGGATTTTTCAATTACAATGCCTATACCAATTACGGTAGCATTTGCTTGATGAACAATATTCGCTAAGCCAGCAGCAGCCTCGCCGTTGGCTAAAAAGTCATCAATAATCAGAACCTTATCGTCCTCTTGCACAAATTGTTTTGAAACAATAATGTCATTACTCTCTTGTTTCGTAAAGGAATAGACTTTTGTATAATAAATATCTTCCGTTATAGTAACGGATTTTTTCTTTCTAGCAAAAACGACTGGTACCTTAAGCACTAAACCTGCCATCACCGATACTGCAATTCCAGATGCTTCAATAGTCAATATTTTAGTAATCGGTTCTCCTTGGAAACGGCGTGCAAACTCTTCACCCATTTTCATCATAAGTACGGGATCAATTTGTTGGTTTAAGAAAGAATCCACTTTAAGTAATGAATCATTTAGGACCAGTCCATCAGACTGAATCCGTTTTTTTAATAAGTCCATATAGCCTCCTAGATTTTGATATGATACGAAAAAATGAAAAAAGTCCTGACAGGAAAATTCGCCTTGTGAATGTGAGCGAAATTTTCCCGCCAAGATTACCATCTTTTCGGTATAATGTGTTAGCACATGTATCTCTTAGTCAACGCCCTCAAAAAATTACATAAAACATGTAAGTTTATAGTAAAAAGTAAGTAGCATGGATCTAGATACAATTTCACTCGTAGACAGGCAATTCACGGTTGCCAGTAGAAACTTTTGGACCATATAACCAAAATTATACGAGAATATTAATATGTGGTTTATTCTAGCAGTCTCAAATAGCATTGTCAATGAAGATAAGGGGAAATCAACGACTTATTTTAAATTTTATTTCCGGGAAATTATGAAGCAATTATTGCAAATAGTAACAAGATGAACTTGAAAATTCGGCTAGTCTAGCAATGGAATCTGATTTTAAATTATTTTCTTGCAAGAAGATAGTATTTTTATAAAATCTATATCTTTAGATAGAGGCATTTATTAGTAGAATATTCTATAGTTAGTAGTAATTGGTTCATATATCAGCAAATCATATAAAATTTAATAGCATCAGATCAAATGAATATCTACTATTTAAGTGAAAAAAGGATTACTAGAAGAAGTGAAGAAATAGATGCTAATACAAAGAGCATTTACAGTAGGAGGATAGGGTAGTGTCAAAGATAGTAGATATCATCAATAAGGCTGAAACCACTCACTCTTTAACGAAGGAAGAGATTGTGGATTTGCTGCGATGTGATGAGTATGATCAACAATTGTTTTTAGCCGCTGATAGAGTACGTAGCCAATTTGTCGGAGAACAAGTACACTTACGTGGTTTAATTGAATTCTCGAACATTTGTCTGCAAAATTGTTATTATTGTGGGCTAAGAAAAGAAAATGCTAAAGTGAAGAGGTATAAGTTATCCCCAGACACTATTATTGATTTTGCTAATAAAGCAAAAACCTATGAGTATAAGACTGTTGTACTACAATCCGGTGAGAGTCAATCTTATACAGTAGCCGAGATGAAGTATATTATCACTAGTATAAAGGCATTAGGACTGGCAATTACGTTAAGTCTTGGTGAGAAAAGCAGGGAAGAATATCAAATCTATAAAGAAGCTGGTGCAGATCGGTATTTGCTTAGAATCGAAACAACTAATAAAAAAATCTATGAAGCATTACATCCAGGCATGAGTTTTGAAAATAGGTTGCGGTGTTTGAGCGATTTAAAGGATCTTGGATATGAAATAGGTACAGGCTGTTTAGTTGGACTTCCTAATCAAAGGATGGAAGATTTAGCGGAGGATATTTTGTTTTTTAAATCCATAGATGCTGACATGATTGGGTTAGGTCCTTTTATTCCCAATGCTGACACGCCACTAGCCCAAGAAAAGGGTGGGGCTTTTTCTACTAGTATAAAAGTGATGGCAATTACTAGATTGCTATTGCCTGATGTTAATATACCAGCTACTACAGCTATGGAAACATTAAATAAAAATGGACGTATGATTGCCCTGCAAAGTGGTGCTAATGTTGTTATGCCTAATGTTACAGAAGGTGAGTATCGACAAATGTACATGTTATACCCTGGGAAAATCTGTATTAATGATACACCAAAACACTGCAGAGGTTGTATTACAGGTAAAATCCAAGGAATTGGTAGACAAGTTTCCAAAGAATTTGGCTTCCGAAAATCAAAAAAATAACAAAAATATTGCAGGAATATGCAGAAAAAAACAGAAATATGGTAAGGTAGATTGTGGATTTATTTTCTAAGTATATATGCTAACCAGAGGTGATTATACTAATGGTTAGGTTTAGGGGGATCTGAATTTTGGAATTATCAACAGTAATTGGTATGGTACTTGGAGTGGTGGCTGTTATCGTTGGGATGGCTCTAAAAGGTGCAAGTCCCATGGCATTAGTTAACCCAGCAGCATTTATGATTATTTTTGTAGGTACGGCAGCTTGTTTGTTAAATGCTTTTCCAATGGAGATTCTTAAGAAATTTCCGACTCTGATTAAGATGTTGTTTAGAAGACCTGAATTTATGTCAAAAATTGATATGCTAAAAATGTTTGTGGAGTTATCACAGACAGCTAGGCGTGAAGGTATTTTAGCACTTGAAAGTAGAGTGGAAGAAGTACCGGATGTTTTTCTTAAAACTGGTTTGAGCATGGTTATTGATGGTCTTGATCCAGATTTTGTTGGTGATGTGCTCGAGGCAGAAATTCAGGGAATGGAAGAACGTCATCGTGTTGGTGCATTAATTTTTACTCAAGCTGGGACCTATGCTCCGACACTAGGGGTACTTGGTGCAGTAGTTGGTTTGATTGCTGCATTGGGGAATTTGAATGATGTTGAAAAACTAGGCGTTTCGATTGCTGCCGCATTTGTGGCTACTCTCCTGGGGATATTTACAGGATATGTAGTATGGCATCCTTTTGCAAATAAATTGAAGATGATGTCTAAAAAAGAAGTGGATATAAGGAAAATGATGGTTGAAGGCATACTATCACTGCAAGCAGGTGATTCTCCAACGGCTATTGAAGCAAAACTTAAGGTGTTTATTTCTCAGACAGAGCGAGATCAGATGAAGGCTAAAACGGAGGACGCGTAATGTCTAGACGGAAAAAACATCATAATACCCATCATGAAGAACATATGGATGAGTCATGGCTGATTCCTTATGCTGACATATTAACATTATTGCTCGCATTATTTATTGTGCTCTTTGCGACAGCCCAAGTTGATCAAAAGAAATTTGATCAGATGGCCTATGCTTTTAACACTGCTTTTAGCGGGAGCCCCTCCCTTTTTGATAAGAATCAAGCAATTACTTCAGAAATGGAGGCAGCAGTACCAAATCAGAATATGGAGAGTTCTCAAGATCAGCTGCGAGAAACAGTTCAGCTTGCTGAGCTAAAGAAGCAAATTGATCGTTATATTCAAGAGAATAAATTGACAGGTGATTTGAATACCATACTTACAGAAGATGGACTAATGATTCGTATTAAAGACTCTGCGTTATTTACATCGGGAAATGCTAATTTGCGTTCTGAGTCATTGCGTATGGGAGAAGAAATAGGAAAAGTGTTGGTTCCCTTATCCCAGAAAATTGTTATTTCAGGTCATACAGATAATATACCCATCAACACTGCTGAATTTCCTTCTAACTGGGAGCTAAGTTCTAAACGAGCGATTAACTTTATGAAGTTTATCTTAGCCAGTGAAAAGAAATTGCAGCCCGAACGCTTTAGTGCGATTGGATATGGTGAATATCGTCCACTTCAACCGAATGATACGATTGATGGTCGATCCAAAAACCGACGGGTAGAAGTACTTATTATGAGAAACTATAAAAAATGAGCATAAATGAAAGACTTAGCTTAGGCTAAGTCTTTCATTTATGTATTTTACTTGCGGCATCAAAAAGTATGCAAATTTTTGATGGCAAATCCTCAGACGAAGGATTCTGCGTGTGTCTGAGGACTTGGCAGAAACTAAGTCTTTTCTAAGATGTACTGGCAAATGACAGTTAATACTGGTACAATGCATATTAAGGATAATATGGATAATATGGAGTGAAGTCAGTGATTATTGGTACAGGGATTGACATTATAGAAATTAATCGCATTAAAGATGCTATTATGCGCAAGGCTTTTTTAGAGAAAGTGTTCACTTTAGAGGAACAGCAATACTGTGAAAGCCGGGGTGTACAAAAAGCCTCTTCTTATGCAGCGAGATTTGCTGGTAAGGAAGCTGTCATGAAGGCATTTGGTACAGGAATGAAAGGTGGAAGACTTCAGGACATTGAAATTTTTCTTGATGATAAAGGTTGCCCCCATGTTAGATTGAGTGGTCAGTTTGCTGCTTTAGCTAACACTATGGGAGTTTGCACCATTCATATATCCTTGACACATGCGCGGGAATATGCCGCTGCTCAGGCCATTTTATGGGGAGGTAAAGAAGGATGAAAGTAGTAACTGTTGCTGAAATGAAAAACATTGAAAAAGCAGCAATTGAAGAATATGGTATCCCTAGTATTGTACTCATGGAAAATGCAGGTGTAGAAGTTGTAAGGCAAATGGAGAGTATATTAGGGAATTTACATAATAAGAAAATTTCTGTGTTTGCTGGTACGGGTAATAATGGTGGCGATGGCTATGTTGTTGCTAGACATCTTCATAATCAAGGAGCCAAAGTTAAGGTTTTTTTAATAGGGAGTAAGGCTGCTGTACAGGGAGATGCATTGACAAATCTACAAATCGTCACTCATATGGGCATTGATATATTAGAAGTGGCGAATCAGCATGATTGGGATAAAGTAAAAATTGCTATGACCTTTACCGATTGTCTGGTAGATGCATTGTTAGGTACAGGTATTACTGGACAGCTTAGAAATAATATGACTCAAGTTGTAGAATGTATTAATAGAATGAATAAGGTTATTGTTGCCATTGATGTACCAACAGGCGTCGATGGAGATACAGGGCAAATTCAGGGAGTAGCAGTAAAGGCGAGCCATACCATTACCTTTGCTCTGCCTAAACAGGGGCTTTTGTTATACCCCGGTGCTTCCTATGTTGGTGAGTTGTATGTAGCCGATATTGGAATTCCTAAATTGCTGCTACAGGGTAGTGACATTCAACAGAATCTTATTACTAGTATTGAAGTAGAAGGAATGTTTGTCAAAAGACAGCCTGACGTTCATAAAGGCAGCTGCGGAAAGGTGTTAGTAGTAGCAGGTTCTAAAGGATTGACTGGTGCAGCCGCTCTTGCGGCAAATGCTGCCATGCGTTCAGGTGCGGGCACAGTAACATTAGGCATTGCTGAAAGCTTACATGATGTCATGGAAATGAAATTGACAGAAGTGATGACAAGACCTTTAACAGAAATAGTTTCTGGTTTTGTAGGGGAAGAAGCTTTTGCTGAAATTGAAAGACTTTCTTTCCAAAATGATGTAGTGGCAATTGGTCCTGGATTAGGACGACATGTAGAGACCTTGTCGCTGGTGCGTCGGGTAATCAAAGATGTGGAAAAGCCGTTAGTGATTGATGCAGATGCTTTATATGCGTTGATTGACCATACTTCTATATTAACAGAGGCTAAGTCCATGCCCATACTGACACCTCATCCAGGAGAAATGGCGCGGCTTGTTGGTCTAACTCCTGAAGAGGTAAATCAAGATCGGGTGTATATTGCAAGGCAAGCAGCGATGGAGTGGGGAAGTATTATTATTTTAAAAGGAGCACGTACAGTAGTCGCATTTCCAGACGGTGAGGTATATATTAATAGTAGTGGTAATGCTGGTATGGCTACTGGCGGTGTTGGTGATGTATTAACTGGTATAATTGCAGGACTAATCGGTCAAGGCTTATCAAGCCATGAAGCGGCATTGACGGGTGTGTACCTTCATGGTTTGTCTGGGGACATTGTCGCCAGAAATGGAATGGTCGGTATGATTGCAAGTGATATCATTAAAGCATTGCCAGCAGCAATATTTGGTATTCAAGAAAAGGACTAGGCATAAATTCGTCTTGTTTTATGCATACTTAATGATAGTGAGTTTAGTTTTAAATAAAGTGCAGCTTGACATCATTCGCCAAATGATGAAATCGTGTATAAAAAAATTGACATTTGTATATAAAAAAACTATAATCAATCTATATGAATGTATGTGTTAACTGGCGGGGGTGAAGGCGTGGCAGAATTGAGGCGTATTATGATTAGTATCCCAAATAGCTTGCTTCAAGAAGTAGATGGTATTATTGCTGTAGAAAAGTTAAGTCGTAGTCAATTTGTGCGTGATGCCATGCGACTTTGTATTGAAGAGCGTAGACGTAAAGAAATTTATGATAAAATGCGTAAGGGATATCAGGAAATGGCTGGAATTAATCTGACATTAGCCGAGGAAGGATTGCTGGCTGATGCAGATCTATTCGAAATGCCTACCCTGCTGGCGGAGCGTGAATAAAGATGGTGGTAAAACGTGGAGATATTTATTATGCCAATTTAAGTCCGGTAGTGGGTTCGGAACAAGGAGGGCATCGTCCTGTTTTGGTCATTCAAAATGATGTTGGTAATAAATATAGTCCGACCATTATCGTAGTAGCTATTACATCACAAATTTCAAAAGCCAAGCTGCCCACTCATGTGGAGATCACGACAAAGCAGTCGAGCTTAGAAAAGGATTCCGTCATTCTATTAGAACAACTGCGAACCATTGATAAACGTCGTTTAAAAGAAAAAGTTTCTCATTTAAGTGAAGATATTATGGGTATGGTTGATGAATCGATAAAAGTGAGCTTAGGCTTGGTTGAGGTATAATTTGTGATTATAAAAAAAGACGTTATTAAATTTTAGGTAAACAGTTAAGGCTTGGTGTAAACCAAGTCTTCTTAGTTATGATAAAGATTGCCTGGGATTCTTGCAATGAAAGAGGAGGCACTAGTGAGGAGGTTATCATATGGGACGTAAATGGTTATTAGTACTTCTATTAATTGGATTTGCTATGTTGGTTACAGCAGGCTGTAGTAAAGGAAATGAGAAATCCGTCAGTCAAGGACAAGTCAATTCGCCTCTCAATATAAAAGTATTGGATATTGGACAAGGCGATGCTATTTTAATTCGGACGGCAGGGCAAACCGTATTGGTTGATACAGGAGATATTGGCACTAAAGATAAATTAGTGGCGTACATAAAAAAAGAAGGCATTACAAGTATTGATAAAGTTATTATTACCCATCCTCATGCGGATCATTTGGGCGGAATGCCTGGTATATTAGAAAATTTTAAGGTTAATCAGATTTATGACAGTGGACAAACGACTACTACGGCATTGTACCGTAAATATTTATCCTTAGTACAAAGTAAGAAGATACCTTTTACCGTTGTGACTGCTGGCACAGAAATTGTTATTGCTAATGATGTGAAACTGAAATTTTTTGCGCCAGATAAACCTTTTATTACGACATCAGATTTGAATAATAACTCAATTGTAGTTAAAGTGATTTATAATGAATTTTCTATGCTGTTAACAGGTGATGCAGAAAAGGAATCTGAAGAACGTATGGTAAAAACCTATAAAACAGAACTTAAGAGTAATATTTTAAAAGCTGGTCATCATGGAAGCAATACATCTTCTTCCCCTTCCTTTTTAAAAGCAGTTGCTCCTGAGGCTGCGATTATTTCTCTAGGTGCCAATAATGATTATCATCATCCACATCCTTCTACATTGAAGAAATATGTTGAGGCCAAGATGAAAGTATATCGTACAGATACGGATGGTACGGTGACTGTTAGCAGTGATGGTAAAAACTACACCATAACAAAGGAGAAATAAGATTATGAAGGTTTTAGTTGTTATTGATCGTTTTGAAGACAACAAAGCAGTGCTATTGTTAGGTGAAGAAGAAATTCAAGTAATATGGCCTCGAGAAAGTTTACCAAGTGAAGTAAAAGAAGGGGACATTGTAACCGTTGAGCTTCTGATAGATCATGAGGCAACCATTGCGGCAAAAGCAGAAGCCGATAGACTGTTGAAAGAAATAATGGAGAGCAATCAGGGAGGCTAAAAACCTTCCTGTTTTCAATTGTATGCTTTAATGGCTTTGAGATTGCTATATCACTGTGGACACAAAAAAGTGGAAAGTGATAAACTGAACAGAGATATGCTATGAGAAGAGGAGTATATAGATGATGCTGCGGTTGCTAAAGTTGTTTACTAAAGGGAAATTTCTATGGGTGGTTGTTATGCTGGCAGTCGGGTTAGCACTCTATTTTTTGCCACCAAGTTTGATCCTTTTGCCACGCAATGTAACCCTTACTTGGATGGGAGAACCAACAACAACGCAGACGATTACATGGCAGACGGGCCGATATAGCAGTCGCAGTCAGGTGGAGTACGGGGAAGTAACAGACAAGCTTCAATCTGCCATGCGAGCAGGAACAGCACAGCAAGTGGCGACGGATCGGGGCATTATTACTGTTCATTCAGTAGAATTGACTGATCTTAAACCAGGCACTAGCTATCAGTATCGTGTGGGTGATGGATTATTCTGGAGTTCATACCATACCTTGACCACTGCTCCAGTTCAAGGGCAAGCTTTTCACTTTTTACTTTTTGGTGATTCCCAGGGAAATTCTTATAAATTGTGGCAGCGTACCTTGCAGATTGCGTATGAAAGAAATCGGGATGCAGCATTCATGATGAATATAGGCGATTTAGTAGACATTGGTCTTAATTATGATCAATGGGATGATTGGTTTCAAGCTGGCCATGGCGTGATTGATACCATGGCCATCATGCCGGTTATGGGAAATCATGAAACGTATACAACAGAGTGGAAAATAGCTGAGCCACTTCTGTGTACAGGTTTTTTTCGGCTTCCTAAGAACGGTCCGGCTGCTTTGCAAGGCAAAGTGTATTCTTTTGATTACGGTGATGCTCATTTTAGTATCCTCGATAGTCAGTTACAAGAGGAAGCAGAGTGGATACCGGAGATGTTAACTCTTCAGCAAGAATGGTTGGAAAGAGATTTGGCAGGTGCCAATAAACGCTGGAAGTTGGTTTTTATCCATCGTCCACTATACCATAATCGTCCCTCCGCTGGAGATGAAGATTTACGTGATGCTCTTGCACCGCTGTTTGAAAGGTACGATGTGGATGTGGTTTTTTCCGGTCATGACCATATTTATGCCCGCTCCTACCCCATAGTAAGAGGGAAGTGGACTGATGAGACAGGAGTTGGCCCAGTGTATATTACTACAGGACGAAGTGGTAAAAAAACCTTTGCCCGTGCCCAACAAAAGAATTGGAATGCCATGTTTTATAATCCCTTGGAACAGCCAAACTATTTGGTAATAGAGGTCAGTGACCACAACCTGCAGATTAAAGCTTTCAAACTGAATGGTGAAGTTATTGACACATGGAGTAAAACAGCTAAACGTAATTGAGTATCTATGGGTAGTTTATAAAAATATCTATCCATAGAATTTTTAATTATTGAAAATTTAAAATATACTGCCAATTAAGCAGGAAATATTGTATTGAACAAGAATATAGCTAGTAAACGTTTACGTAAACGTTTACTAGCTATATTTATATACTCTAGGATTTTTAATAGGAGTTTAAATAATGAGTAGATGTAAGCAAAGTACAATAAAAGAGGTTGCTCAGGAGGCTGGAGTGTCCATTGCTACAGTATCAAGGGTGTTAAATGAACAAAGTGGCGTTTCTGAGGAATTGGCTGAGCAAGTAAGGATGGCAGTACAGAAACTGCATTATCAGCCGAATGCAATTGCCCGGGCATTAAAGAATGCTCAATCACGCAGTATTGGTTTAATTATACCTGATATTGAAAATCCTTTTTTCCCTGCATTGGTGCGTGGCGTAGAAGATGGGGCGCAAAAAAACGGCTATGCAGTGATACTTTGTAACACGGATGGTAATCCACAAACGGAAGAAAGATACATTCGATTTTTACTTAGTAAGCAAGTAGATGGCATTTTATTTGTTGGAAATTTGGATTTTGAGAAAAATGCCTCATGGTTAGCAGTATTGCCTGTACCTATGGTATTGCTTGATAGAAGAATACTAGGTGCTCCATTTAGTACGGTACTAATTGATAATGAAAAGGGCGCTTTTCTAGCTGTGGAACATCTGATAAAACAGGGTAGAAAGCGCATCGCGATTATTGGTGGTAAGCCTCAATCCTCTACGAGTATAGAGCGGGTCAAGGGCGCCATGGACGCACTGAAAATATATGGATATTATAGGGAAACACAAGTTATTTTCAATGGTTATTTTTCTTTTGAAGGTGGGTACCAGGCAACCCAAGAGTTGCTACATAGTCAAGATACTTTTGATGCCATATTTGCAGCGAATGATATGATGGCCATTGGCGCCATGGAGTGTTTAGTGGATCATGATCGGCAAGTACCTCATGATGTAGCAGTTGTTGGCTTTGATGATATTAAAATGGCTTCATGGCATAAGCCCTCACTTACTACTGTGAGGCAACCTGTCTATGAGATGGGACAAATCGCAGTTGAGTCTATG
>JARBUM010000038.1 GCA_029239675.1 Pelosinus sp.
ATGAGTGCGACTTGATTTAGATGGAGTTAAGGCCATCTAAATCAAGTCGCACTGTCCCTTTTTTCCTGCAGATTAATTTTTATATTCAATGATATTCTGCCTCGCCCTCATCTATCAGCCATAACATAGAAAGATAAAACCTTATGATTAACGTCTAAAAGGTTTCTACTATTTCCTTTAAAATAAATTTTCTTAATATTCTGTTTTATTGTAGACTGAATAAATTGTTAGTGATATAATAAAGGCAAGGAGATGATAAATATGTTTAATAACTATCCATCTACTTATTTATTCCTATCATCCTTATTAATCTTCTTGGCGATTTATTTTATTGCACCCGTAGTTGCATCATGGCATCTGATTTGTTCCGTTACAATGGATGTCCTTGTTTTCACAGGTACCATCATTTGTATTTTTTTCTTACTTTGCACCGTGATTGAAGCAACCCATAATCTATTTTTTAAAAATCGTCATCATTGAATATCCTCTGCCAAAGAAGAAATATGCTATTATTTATCTTGTAAAGCCTCAGAATTCTTTGTTAGAATTTTGTAAGGCTTTTATTTTGACTATAAAAAGCAGACTTTATGTGTTGCTTATAGTAATGGAGCGCAGTGAGGTATATTCACTGCGCTCCATTACTATATTATTACTTATTTTTCCATAGGCTTGAGACGACATAAAAAATGGCGGAGGACTTTAGGTTCATACATAAATTCTAAGCCTTTTATTTGATCGCGACGCTCCCATATAGCCGCTAATGATTTTACCACAACATCCATATGGCGATCAGTATATACTCTGCGTGGAATCGCTAATCTCATAAATTCTACGCCTGCTTCTTTTTGTATTCCTGTTTCAGGATCACGACCTAAAAGCAAGGAACCAACTTCTACTGGGCGGACGCCACCTTCCAGATAAAGTTCATTACAAAGGGCTTGTGCTGGAAATTGATCTGCAGGAATATGAGGCAAGAATTTCCCCGCATCCACAAACACGGCATGCCCGCCGACAGGCCATTGAATCGGAATTCCCCTCTTTCGAAGCTCCTCACCCAAATATTCAACTTGACCAATCCGACTTTCTAAAAAATCCACGTCGATGCCCTCATATAGCCCAACAGCTAAACATTCCAAATCACGGCCAGATAAACCGCCATAGGTTACGAACCCTTCCATGGGTACACAAGATGCACAGGCAGCAGCATAAAGATCAGGATCATTTTTAATCCCAATCATACCGCCCATATTTACAATCGCATCCTTCTTTGCACTCATTGTAAAGAAATCACCCATAGCATACATTTCCCGCACAATTTCCTTGATACTCTTATCCTTATAGCCAATTTCACGCCGTTTGATAAAATAAGCATTTTCCGCAAAGCGAGCTGAGTCAAAGTTAATTTTTATCCCATATTTATCAGCGATACCCTTTACGCCACGAACATTTTCCATGGAAACCGGCTGACCACCAGCAGAATTACATGTAATCGTCACAATAATAAAAGCTATATTTTCTGCACCTTTCTCTACTATGAAGTTCTCTAATTTAACCAAATCAAAATTGCCTTTGAAAGGATGCTCTTTCTCAGTAGCAAATGCCTCTTCAATTACAAGATTTACAGGTATTGCTTTATTTAATTCAATCCAGGCCATGGTAGTATCAAAGTGCATATTACCTAACACATACTGACCTTTTCGCTGAATCAAATGTGGGAAGAGAACTTGCTCTGCACCACGTCCTTGATGAGTGGGAATGATCTCATTATAGTTAAAAATATCTTTTACTGCGTCTTTCACTTTGTAAAAAGATCTGCCTCCAGCATAGGCTTCGTCCCCTACCATCAAAGCAGACCATTGACGATCGCTCATAGCCCCAGTACCACTATCCGTTAAAAGGTCAATATATACATCCTCTGCTTTCAATAGAAATGGATTATATCCAGCCTCTTGCAATGCTTTTACTCTTTCTTCTTTGGAAATCTTACGCAATGGTTCCACCATTTTAATACGATAAGGCTCGGCTTCTCTATCCATAGTGATTCCTCCTGCCATTCATGTTGATACCTACATACTATTGCAAATACCATGCCAGGCCTAAGATCCTATAGTTGGATACTATTTTAATATTCTGATAAATTTTTATGTCAAAAATTTTTATCACTGAAAAGAATTTTTATCAGTTTTTTTTATTTTATTTAAGATTGTGGTGTTTGATACCCCTAAAACTTGCCCAGCCAATCTAGAGGAAGGATACTTTTCTAAAACTCTCATAATAACCTCTTTCTCAACCTCAGCAACAATATCCTTTAGTGGAGGCCATTGATTATCTGCTATTTGAAACTGTAATATATATTTTCCTTCTACTTTGTGATCGATGTTCTCTTTCGCATCTCTCATATCAGTCCAATGCAAAATATGCTGTAAATTAATTTCCGTACTATCAATTAAATTGATTAGCCGCTCTAAGGTATTTTCTAATTGTCGTACATTCCCCGGCCACTCTTGGGACATAAAAAGAGTAAGACTCTCGCGGGATAATCGAATCTCTGGCTTATCTAACTTTGTACAAATCTTTCTAATCAAATACAGGGCAAGTAGAGGAATGTCTTCTACTCTTTCTCGTAGTGGTGGAATCCTTAGAGGTATTACATTTAGCCTATAATATAAATCTTCCCTAAATTGTCCTTTATGCAGCTGCCCTTCAAGATTTCGGTGAGTAGCAGCTATTATACGAACATCTACAGGAATTTCTTTATTACCACCTACCCGTCGGATAACCCCCTCTTGCAATACTCGAAGTAATTTTACTTGTAACTGAGGAGATATGTCCCCTATTTCATCTAAAAACAGCGTGCCGCCATTAGCCTGTTCAAACAGTCCTTTTCTGCCTCCCTTAGAAGCACCGGTAAAAGCACCTTCTTCGTAGCCAAACAACTCGCTCTCCAAAAGTGTCTCCGCTAATGCAGTACAATTTATAGCGATAAAAGGAGCCTTATAACGAGGACCATCTGTGTGAATGGCTTTTGCAAATAATTCTTTCCCGGTGCCACTTTCCCCGCGCAGTAAAATAGTAGAACTACTCTTCGCCACTGTGCGGGCTAAGGCTATAAGCTGGCTCATTTTTTGACTTTGATACACGATATCTTCGAATGTTGTTAATCTTCGCATCTTATCTACCCTAGAGATAATGTTCTCCACTTGATGAAAGTCTTGAATCGTGGAAACGGCTCCGATAATTTGTTCCTGATCATTTTTGACAGCTACGCTGCTCGTTAAGAAATGGATAGCCCTGCCGTCCCTCTTAATCTTTTGCTCTTGCAATTGATATGCTCTTCCAGTATACAAAGTGTCAAGAATAGGAGCGTTAGAAGAGAATAATGTTTCAGCTCTTAAACCGAGCACTTCTTGAGGTGTACAATAAAATATGGTACAGGCAACTTCATTAATGTGCGTAATTTTACCCTCTTTATCTACAGCGATAATTCCTTCACTCACAGAATTTAAAATGGTCCGTAATTCATGTTCTCTTTCTTCATGAGGCATTTGAGCACGAAATTTGATAGATTTAATACCAACCAACAACTTTAGATCTGCTACTAGTTTTTCAGCCTGACTATAAAGCTCACAGCGAAACTTAATAATCATACCATATTGTGGGAGCACCTCCATGGCTATTTTATCAATGTTATTTTCCTCTGTAAGTTTAAATATTTCATATCCTAATCCGGGACAATCTATAAAATCAATTTGAATTACATATTCTTGCACAATTTATAGCCCCCTCACATCTCCTACATTTCCATTGGATATTTCCATTATACCAAAATTGACCAGTCATGATTTAAGTTTATATCTTCTTCCTCTATTTTTGTAACTTTTTTGATTAACAAGAAAAGCGTTATGTGTCCTTTTATTCTCAAAAAAATTCCATTCTATTTATGAAAGCAAAAAGCCAGAGTCAGTTGACTCAGGCTTTTTGCTTTGCGGCTGAAATAAACTAATTTCACGCCCTCCTCTTGCAGACTGGTACAACCATTCTGCCTAGCATCTTGTGTATCATATGAGCCACGCCCTTATCATCATTAGATAGAGACACATGTCTGCATATTTTTTTGACATCATCTTCTGCATTGGCAACTGCCACACTGATACCAACTCTTTTTAGCATAGAAATATCATTGTAATTATCACCGATTGCCATTACATCCTCTAAAGAAACGTCTAAATGTGCTGCCAAATATTCTAATGCATTGCCTTTAGATACAGATGGATGAATCATTTCAAAAATATCCTTACCCGCTATGGTCATAGACATGCCGTCATAATTACTGAAATACTCCCGCCCTTGGCGTAGCTTATCATAATCAAGAGTAATTGCTGAAATATTGCCGAAAGTTACATCCTGCTTAAGTATTTCATGAAAGTCATTGACAAACACGGTACTATCTAACGTCAGAAATATGTCAATTCCTTCTTTTAAATCTTCTGGTGTCATCTGCCTAACCAGATTCGTAGCATTCGCATAATCACTAGTAAGAATAGCATGGGCATCGGCTGGCATGTATATAGAATGATCTGTGCATAGGGTATAGAAATAGTTACGATATTCCAGCCAATCTAGCGCTTCTTTGACACGCCCTTTGTCTAAACCAATAGATTTAATCAACTTACCATCTTTATCATAAACAAAGGCTCCATTATTTGATATTACATGAGGCCTAAGCCCCGCCCTCTGGCACAAGGCCAATACGTTACCATAATTCCTACCTGTAGCAATAGCAATATCTACACCTTCACGTTGAGCTGCTTTGAGCGCCTCAACATTTTCTTGTATTACTTCATGTCGGGAATTAAGAAATGTGCCATCCAAATCAGATACTATAAGTTTCATAGTCAATCACCTTAACTTTTTACCTTTCATGATAAATAAGGAATAATTTACGCCTACCTCATCAATCATTTTTTGATCATTTAGAAATGTATGGGACTCGAGCTCTTCTAAACCAATCTTATCAAGGACTTTTTTTAGTTCTTCTTGGCAAAAGCCATGATGTCCGATAAAATCTTTCTCCGCTTTATGAAAACTTCCATCGTCTTCGTCTAGTTCTACAATACACAAATGTCCATCTTTTTTCAATAAACAATATAGCTTTTCCAACATGGTTTCAATATCGGCAATATGGTGTAATGCCATCGACATAAAAATAAAATCGTATTTTGGCACTAAAAGAGATTCATTATTAATATCGTATTGATAAGCTACCATATTATTTACTTGAAACAATTCAATTTTTGCGTTTAATACATCTATCATGCCTTTTGATGTATCAATACAGGTTATGTCTTTCAGCTTATCAAAAAGATTAAAGCTAATGAGACCAGTTCCACAACCAAACTCTAAAGCCCTATAATGCCTTTTAAGTGGAACAGCCTGAGTGATCTGCTCTGCAATCACTTTTGCTCTTTTGATTCTTTTTTCACTATCCCATGTTAAAGCTTGCATATTAAAATCCATCTCGCACTTCCCACCTTTTCAAAATTGAGCAATGGCTCCATTGGGTCGGTCTGATTAGATTACATTTGCCATTAAAGAACAAAATCCTGCTATACATTTAGAATTCATCCCAAATGTATAGCAAATGGAGTAGTGAGTATATTAATAGTGTTTGGTGAATACTAGAAAAAAACTTTAACTTCATCTTAGGAGGATATATGACAAATTTATTTGGTGAATTTTTTGGCACCTTAGTTCTAATGACTTTTGGCTGTGGTGTAAATGCAAATCTTACATTAGCAAAATCCTATGCTCATGGTGCTGGCTGGATTTGTACTAGTGCAGGCTGGGCCTTTGCTGTTTTGCTTGGTGCTTTTGCCTCTATTGCTCTCGGTGCTCCTCAAGCCGACCTTAATCCCGCCGTTACCCTCTTTAAAACCTTTGCCGGTACATATACTTTTGCTCAAGCTATTCCTACCATGCTTGTTCAGCTGCTTGGTGGGATTGCTGGTGCCACTATTGTTTGGTTGCTGTATCTTCCTCACTGGGGGGTTACTGATAACAAAGAAGCTAAACTAAGTGTATTTGCTACCGGTCCTGCTATTAATAGTCCTTTTGCTAATATCCTTTGTGAAATATTAGGAACTGCGTTTCTGTTAATTGCCTTCTTTACCATTGGTAGTAAAGCAGTCCAAGGTACTGTTGGTTTTGGTACTGGTCTTCAGATTTATATCATCGCTATGGTAATATGGGCCATTGGCCTTAGCATGGGTGGTCCTACTGGCTATGCCATCAATCCTGCCCGTGATCTTGGCCCCCGCATTGCTCACGCGATCTTACCCATTGCTGGCAAAGGTGGCTCAAATTGGAGTTATTCCTGGATTCCTGTGTGTGGCCCTTTGATTGGCGCTTGCCTAGCCTTTCTATTTTGCAGAGCAACTAATTTAGTCTAAATCCTGAGTAGTATTTGACATTTTCAATTAGATTCGTTACAATTGTTATTAGTACTTTGAATGGCTCCGTAGCTCAGCTGGATAGAGCACTTGACTTCGAATCAATAGGTCGGGGGTTCGAATCCCTCCGGGGTCACCATTTCATAAAGTAAAAGCACTGGATACTATCCAGTGCTTTTTTGTTATATCTTATAGATTATAGAATTCTCTAAAGGATGCTGTTACATAGGTATGGTCTAAAACACCCCCTAATTCCCTGATGGAATGCATAGCAAGTATGGGAGTTCCCATATCCACAGAACGTATCGCTAATTGGGTGGACGAGATCGGACCTATGGTAGAACCACCTGCTAAATCGGAACGATTCACAAATTTTTGCACAGGTACATCTGCCTTCTTACATATTTCTTCATAGACTGCATCGGAGTTACTATCTGTCGTATAGCTTTGATTGGCACTAATTTTAATAACTGGTCCCTTATTTAAAATAGGTCGATTTACTGGATCATGCTTTTCTACCATGTTTGGATGAACTGCATGAGCAAGATCTGCAGATATCATAAAGGATTTTGCTAGAGCTCTAAAGAACTCTTCTCGTCCCTTCCCTTGAGAAATAAGGATTCTCTCTAATACAGTAGCAAGAAATGGAGAATCTCCTCCTTGTTTTGTTCTACTTCCTACTTCTTCATTATCAAAGGCAATCATCACATTTGTTGCTTGGACTGCGTCAACTTTACAAAGCGCTTCTATACCTGCATGCACCATCGATAAATCATCCAATCTTCCAGAAGATATAAACTCATTATTAAGACCAATAATACTGCCTTTCTCATATTCATAAAGAAATAAATCAAAATCAATCACATTCGCTGCATCTACCTTGAGCTCTTCTGCAATCACCTGGAGCAGATAGTTGCCTTTTTCTAAACTTTCATTTACATGGGCTAGAAGAGGTAGTGTATCTCTTTGTAAATTTAGTTCTATCCCTTTATTAACCTCCTTATTCATATGTATGGCAATATTTGGAATGATAAGAATAGGCTTTCTGATATTCACAAGTCTAGTTTCTGGATATAATATATTTTCACTTCTTACCGTAACTCTTCCAGCGACTGCCAGAGGTCGGTCCAGCCAAGTATTTATTATAGGGCCGCCATATACTTCTGTATTAAGTCTTATATAGCTGCCTTCGCTAATCATCTCAGGTGCTGGTTTTATTCGGAAGGTAGGCGAATCCGTATGTGCTCCTATTATTTTGAAACCACATTCCTCTGCATTTCCTTTCCCTAGTACAAAAGCAGCAATGGCAGAATCATTCTTAGTTACAAAATATTTACCACCTATTTCAATGTCCCATTTTTCCTCTTCCTGAAGCTGTATAAAACCACAATTATGCAAGCGTTCTTTCACTGTACGCACAGTATGAAAAGCCGTTGGACTCTCGTAAATAAAGTCAATAAGCTGTTGTGCAAATTCTAGTTTTTCTTTCATGTTCGTAACCTCCAACTGATTATACATCTGTATTTAGCATTAAAAGATGAAATTCCTGCCAAGTTGCTTTTTCTTCGGGTTTTTATTAATATTCACAACTTCTAGTCAGCCAATGTATCCAAAATAATCTTTCCATAGCAAAAGGAAAACTCCTGAAAAAGGCTATGCCCTATCAGGAGTTTTCTCTTATTAGGTAGTATTTTTTAAGACTCCTCGGGAGCCATTAAGCCACAATTAATTTATCGTCTTTTATAATATGCTCAACAAGCCACTCACATACAAAATCCAAAATTCCTAGCAAGTATTCATTATGACCATTATCAATTTTATCTAGGTCAATACTATCCATTTTCTCTAGAAAATCATTGTGAGCAACCTTTTGGGACAGAAATTTTTTATATCCAATGCTTTGCATATATTCTTCTTCTGCCTTAAAATGATAGACCGTATATTTTTTTAGTTCCTCAATAATTTCAACGATGTGATCATATTTATCCATAATCAGTTCATTTTTAAGAAGTTCATAAATCCTGTTAGCTATATTAAATAGCTCCTTATGCTGTTCATCAATGGATTCTACTCCCAAGCAATAATCGTCTTCCCATTTCACCATAAAAGTAACATTCTCCTTTACGTTTTAAATATTATATGTTTATTTTGTTAAAATAACTATTCTTCTTATAATTTCATTTTCCTCTATTATTTGACAAATTACTTCCTTTTACCTCGTTTTCACTATCCCTCGTGGGAAGTACAAGTGGGTCATGCGTAGAATAAGAATACTCTATATTGTAAATACTCTATGAAGAATATCTAAGATTAAATTGGGGGAGACAAGATGAAATCACACTCTACTCTTAGAAATCTAGTTGTCGGAGTACACAAAAAGGTACCTCTGATCGATGGTAAAAGCGTTACTTATATTAATTTTGATAATGCAGCTACGACTCCTCCCCTCTATGCTGTCATGGAAGAACTGCAAAATTATGCTCCATGGTATTCATCCATTCACCGAGGTACTGGTTATAAATCCCTTCTTTCCTCCGACATATACGAGGAAGGAAGAGAGATTATCCAAAGATTTGTTCATGCTGATCCTAAGAGAGATGTTGTAATTTACACAAAAAATACCACAGAGGCCATCAATTTACTGTCATATATATTAGCTGAAAAGGACGACAAACAAGTTATCCTTTCCACAGATATGGAACATTTAGCAAATGACTTACCTTGGAGAGATAAATTCACCATTGATTATGTAAGTATTCATCAAAATGGTATGCTTTCTCTAGAAGATTTAGAGATGAAATTAAAGAAATATCGTGGGGGTGTAAAAACAGTTACTGTTACGGGTGCCTCCAATGTAACAGGGTACAAAAACCCTATTTATACAATTGCTAGATTAGCTCATAAATATGGAGCAAAAATCCTTGTAGATGGGGCACAACTAGCACCTCATTGCCCGATTGATATGAAGCCATATGATTCGCCAGAACACATAGACTACTTAGTGTTCTCTGCCCATAAAATGTATGCACCCTTTGGCATCGGAGTTCTAATCGGACCTAAGGAAAGTTTTGAGCGACAAGAGCCATTCTGCAAAGGCGGAGGTGCTGTAAAATTAGTTTCACACCAATTTATCAATTGGGCAACTACTCCCCATAAAGAAGAAGCAGGCACTCCCAATGTTATGGGTGTGGTGGCATTAATAGCGGCTATCAGAACATTACAATCGATTGGGATGGATAGGATCGATTATTATGAGCAAGAGCTGATTCACTATACAATCAACAGACTAGCATCTGTTCCTGATATAAAGCTATATTGTTACGCAGAAAAGAGTGAAGATCGATTAGGTATAATATCCTTTGATCTTCCTGGTATTCATCACGAATTATTAGCCAAAATTCTCTCTTATGAAGGAGGCATTGCTGTTAGAAGTGGTCTTTTTTGTGCTCACCCCTATATTGAAAAACTTCTTGGTCTAACAAATGAAAAATTAACCTATTATCAGAAACACCCCAACTTACCATGTCCCGGCTTAGTTCGAATTAGTTTAGGAATGTATAATAACAGTAGTGAAATTGATATATTTATTGATTTATTGAACCAAATTGCTCAAAATAAAAGTGCATACAAGAAAAAATATAATCTACCTATGTTATGATAGCATTAAATAGTCATAATACAGGTAGATTTTATCCATTAACCAAATCTTCTTTATCTCATACGTATTCAAAATACATAGAATATAGTCTGAAAAACTATTGCCTAACACTTACTAATTCCCATATAATGAAAAAGAATGTGAAGGAGCGATGTATAATGAATGAATTGAAATCCATGAACGATGTAACATTACAAGAATATTATACTGGGCTGTCCCATGCTTACGAAAATGTTCAAGCCCAAAAACTCAAACTAGATATGTCGCGAGGTAAGCCTTGCACTGACCAATTAGATCTTTCTGTAGATCTTTTAGACTGCCTCAGTAAAACAGATTACAAAGCAACCGATGGAACTGATTGCCGAAATTATGGCGGCATGGACGGCATTCCAGAAGCAAAAAAACTGTTCTCCTGGATGTTAGAAGCCAAGCCAGAAGAGGTTATTATTGGAGGAAATTCCAGTTTAAATATGATGCATGATCTACTTTCAAGAGCCATGCTTCATGGATTACCGGAAAGTGAATTTCCATGGTGTAAATTGCCGAGAGTAAAATTTCTCTGTCCTAGCCCTGGCTATGATCGACATTTTGCCATCTGTCAGCACTTAGGAATTGAAATGATTATGATTAATTACCTGGATGATGGTCCAGACATGGATCAAGTGGAAAAATTAGTAGCTGCCGATTCAGCCATTAAAGGCATTTGGTGTGTACCAAAATATAGTAATCCTACTGGCATTACCTATTCAGATGCAGTAGTAAAACGTTTAGCAGCAATGCCTACCAAAGCTCCCGATTTTTACATATTTTGGGACAACGCTTATGTAGTACACCATCTTACTAATACTCCTGATCAATTACTAGATATTTTAAAGACCTGCACTACAGCAGGTCATCCAGATCGCGTCTTTGAATTTAGTTCTACATCTAAGATCAGCTTCCCTGGCTCTGGCATTGCTATGTTGGCCAGTAGTGCCAAGAATATTAGTTGGCTAAAAAAGCAACTCAATATTCAAACCATAGGACCTGATAAATTAAATCAACTGCGGCATGTCCGTTTCTTTAAAGATCAGGCAGGAATTGAAGCACACATGATTCGGCATGCAGCTATCATTAAGCCTAAGTTTGATTTAGTGTTAGAAATTTTAGAATCTGAACTAGGAGGCAAAAATATTGCTTCTTGGAGTAATCCCCAAGGTGGCTACTTTATTAATCTAGACACTTTGCCAGGTTGCGCTCAGAAGATAGTAGCAAAAGCTGCTGCTGCTGGCGTTATGCTTACCCCTGCCGGGGCGACTTATCCTTACGGTAAGGACCCAAAAGACAAAAACATCCGCCTCTCTCCTACTTTCCCCCCATTATCCGAGTTAAAGCAAGCTATGGAATTGGTAGTCCTTTGTGTTAAACTGGTCAGTGCAGAACAAGAATTGGCAAACAGAGGACTCTAGAACTATTATTATTACTTTATAGCTACAGCATGCCCCAAAATTACCTATCTAATTAGTTCTAATATTTATTATGAAATACTAAAGGCTCCGTATTTAACATACGGAGCCTTTTTATTAAGAATTCATGTTAGCTGTAGCTTATAAATAATAAACTAAATTAGGTAGAAATATCGTTTCACTCACTATCAAAAGCCTGCAAAGCAACTGGCAATGCCTGAATCACTACATTTCCTGCCGCTGGAAGTCCCACTAAAACAGCACTTATTATTTCTTCTCTAGTAGCGCCAAGGGATTTTGCATGCTTTACATGAAATGGCAATCCACCTTCCAGTCTTAAAACCGCTAACACAGCTATGTATGAAAGGGCTTCCGTTTTAGCGTCCAGTTTACTGGCCCCACCCAGTTTCTGTACCGTTTCCATCCAAACCTTTTGATGCTCAGGTGCCTCTTTTATAAAGGTTTGAAAAGCATTACTCATTAGTGATTTTTCATTCATCATTTGTTTCTCTCCAATACTTTTATCCATTCTTGCTTTTCGAGAAAGCTTCCTTTTACATTGGATTCCATCTCTAAGAACATCTTATGAGGCACAGCAAATGACAATATATCCTTGTCACACTTTGCTCTAACAGTAATGTCGATCAAGCCAATGGTGGCCTTTGGGAATTCTGACTCACTTTCCTTGTAGGGAATGATCCCTATGCTTTGACAGCCAGCACCAAAAGGTACTGTAACATTGTCATTTGTTTCTCGCGGGTAATTTGCCAAAACAACTAAAGCAGAAAGCTGATCAGGATTAACAAGAAAAATAACTACTTTGGGGGGTTCTCCCTCCGCCAATTTCTCCAGTGGCTTAAAAACAATGTACTCTGTAGGTACATCGATGATTGGTAGATCATCAACAAACTTTTTTGCGATCTCTGGGCTTTTCTTATAGCCTTCTCCATGTTGTAAATGCGGCATCTTTTGGGCAATACTTTTACCGAATTCTGTATTACAGAAATCCTCATTTCCTGTAGACAGGAAGTGCTCTATTCCTCCAGGAAAATTTTGATATACATTACCAAAGCCTAAGCCAACACCACCACCTAGACAGCCGAAAGTTTTTCGATTAAACACCGCCGTTTTTCCTTTGGCAGCAGCATTTAACATAGCTATTACGCATCCCCATTTTCCCTCTTGAAATTGTAATGCCCCTTCCGGTCTTTCATCCGTCAACACCACGGCAACTGGGAAGTACTTCATTTGGATAGCTTGGGCTATGTTACTTTCCATCTCAGATTCCTCTCTTTCTAATGTTATATTATTTTGTTAACAATAGCAGCTATGTAAGTTACTCTATATTTGTTACACCACTTGGCACATGTCCTGTTGGTACGACTTTGGATGCATTGATACAATAGGTATGCTGATCATCAAAAAAAATATGGGGATTAAAGCTTTCTAAAATAGGTGCCTTATCCAATCCACCTAAAAAGAAGGCCTCGTCTACTCTGATACCCCATGACCGTAAGGTTTTGATTGCTCTTTTATGGGCTGGTGCATTCCGCGCTGTCACTAATGCCGTTCTGATTGTCTTTTTCTCCTTATCTTTATAAGCATTTTGCACATTATTTAATGCCTTCAAGAAGGACATGAAAGGTCCAGGGGGCAAGGGTATGTCACTCTTTTCCGCTTCATGTTTTTTAAACTCTTCCAACCCCATTGCCTGATATATTTTTTCCGCTTCATCACTAAATATCACTGCATCACCATCAAAGGCAATGCGAATTTCCTCTAATTCTTCTTCTTTCTTCAAATAAGTTCCTGCGTAAATGGTAGCACTCGCATGACCATTTTCAAGAGCAAGTGCTACATCTTCAGGATTAGCAGATAAAAATAAATCTGCTTTAAAAGCTTTTAAATACTTATAGGGTGATCTTCCTCTAGTAAATGCAGCTCTAGTAATTTCCAGACCATGTTGCTCAATGGAATTAAAAACTCGCAAGCCTGTATTTGGATCATTTTTGGAAATTAAGATAATTTCCGCCATATTTTCTCCAGTTTCAGGATTCCTAAGTCCTAATAGCCGTTCTATTAAAGGAAATGCTACTCCATGTTCCAGCAACTCATTTTCATGTTGAATTTGATATTTAGTATAGGCATCCTCCCCATTCTCTTCAAAAATTTGATTACTTGCATCTAAATTAAAAAGAGCACGTGATGATATGGCTATTACCAGCTTGCCCTCTAAAGTAGCCGACATGACTAACCCCTCCCACTATTATGATTCTATAAAAAAAACGTTATGCATCTTTTTGAACCGCAAGGCGCAAAGGACACAGAGAAAAGATAGATGGGGTTAAAAAATACCTCTCAGCGCACTCTGCACCTCTGCAGTAAAATCATTCTTTTCTTCCTCTCCTCTACTAAAACATTATACTTTCTAGCATAATAAGAAAAACGCTTTGCATCCTGCAAGTTTCATCTTGATTCATTCCCAACATTTTCAATTTATATTTAATACTCTATTTACCATTAAAATAATAAAATCCTGCAAAGCAATGCTTGCAGGATTTTATTATTTTCTTTGTGATCAAACTGCCTTTAAGGTAATAATCCCCTCACGCACCTCAAGTCTAACTGTGCTGCCTTCCGTAATTTCACCCCGGACAATCTGTTTGCTTAATTGGGTTTCAATCGCCCTGCTAATTTGTCGTCTGAGCGGCCGAGCCCCAAAGGCAGGATCATAGCCATCCTTAGCTAACAATTTGAGAACAGATTCATCCCAAACTAAGGTAATATTCATTTGTTTTTGCAGACGTTTATTCAGATTATCTAACAAAATACCAGCAATTTTACTTACTTGTTCCTCTGTAAGACCATTAAACACAATGATGTCGTCAATACGGTTTAAGAATTCTGGTCGGAAATGAGATTTCAACATGCTAAGTACTTTCTCTTTTGCTTTTCCAAACTCATTTTGCAAAATTTCCGCCGATCCTAAGTTCGATGTCATGATGATAACCGTATTTTTGAAGTTTACAGTTCGCCCCTTCCCATCTGTCAGCCTACCATCATCTAAAATTTGCAATAACACGTTGAATACATCACTATGGGCCTTCTCGATCTCGTCCAATAAGATTACACTGTAAGGCCTTCTACGTACTGCTTCTGTCAATTGTCCACCTTCGTCATGCCCAACATATCCTGGGGGAGCACCAATCAAACGAGCAACTGTATGTTTTTCCATATATTCACTCATATCCACACGAATCATGCTACGTTCATCGTCAAATAATACTTCTGCGAGGGTCTTAGCTAATTCTGTCTTTCCGACCCCTGTTGGGCCTAAGAAAATGAAAGAACCAATAGGACGGCTGGGATCTTTCACCCCTGCCCGTGCCCTGATAATGGCTTCACTAACAGCCTGCACTGCATCATCTTGCCCTACTACACGTGTATGCAGGATCGTTTCTAAATTAGCTAACTTTTCTCTTTCCCCCGCTAACATGCGGCTGACGGGGATACCAGTCCAGCGACTAACAATTTTTGCGATATCATCTTCGCCTACTTCTTCTTTTAACATGACTTTATGATCGTGCTTTTTCGTCAACAACTCATCTTCATTCTTCAAGCGCCCTTCTAACTCTGGCAACTTGCCATATTTTAGTTCGGCTAGATGAGTAAGATCATAGGCCCTTTCCGCAGCCTCCATCTCAGCCTTGACGTATTCAATTTCTTTTTTCAAACCACGCAGGCGCAATATTGCTTCCTTTTCCCCCTGCCATTGGGCTTTTAGTACATCTGTTTCTTGACGAAGGTTTTTTAGTTCATCTTGAATCGTATTTAATTTTTCCAAGGAAGAGACATCACTTTCATTTTTAAGAGCCTGTTCTTCAATTTCCAATTGCATTACCCGACGCAAAATTTCATCTAGCTCACTGGGCATAGAATCAATTTCTGTCCGTAATTTAGCGGCAGCTTCGTCAATTAAATCAATGGCTTTATCAGGTAAAAATCGATCAGAAATATAACGATCAGATAGTACCGCTGCAGATACCAAGGCTGCATCTTTAATGCGAACTCCGTGATGAACCTCATAACGTTCTTTTAAGCCTCGCAAAATAGAGATGGTATCTTCTACTGTTGGTTGATCCACAAGAACTGGTTGGAAACGCCGTTCCAAAGCAGCATCTTTTTCAATATGCTTGCGATATTCATTCAACGTTGTAGCACCAATACAGCGAAGTTCGCCCCTAGCCAGCATAGGTTTTAAAATATTACCAGCATCCATGGCTCCTTCTGCAGCACCAGCCCCCACTACCGTATGAAGTTCATCAATAAACAGTAGAATTTTCCCTTCAGATTTCACAATTTCATTTAATACGTTCTTTAACCGCTCTTCAAACTCACCCCGATATTTGGCACCAGCCACCAAGGAGCTTAAATCAAGTGAGTACAAGCTTTTATTCTTCAATGTTTCTGGCACATCTCCAGCTACAATACGGCGAGCCAAGCCTTCCACAATGGCTGTCTTTCCCACCCCTGGTTCACCTATCAGTACCGGATTATTCTTAGTACGACGAGATAGTATTTCTATTGCTCTGCGGATTTCTTCATCTCGTCCAATAACAGGATCTAGTTTTCCTTTTCTAGCCATGTCAGTCAAATCCCGCCCATACTTAGATAAAGCTTGATACCCCTCTTCAGGGTTATCATTGGTAATTCGCTGACCTTGTCGATATTCCCCTACAATCTGTTTTATGCGGTTGCGGTGCAAACCAAATTCTCGGCAGATGTCCACAACATCGCTATCACCGTCTTCTACAATAGCCAGCAGCAAATGCTCTGTACTAATAAATTCATCCTTCATGTCAGATGCAATTTTTTCAGCAAGGCCCAGCACTCGGATCATTGCCGTATTCATTCGTAGATTACTATCTTGTCCACGAACAGAAGGCTGATTGCTTATAAGCTTTTCCAATTTAACCTTTAAAAGTTTAATATCAATCTGGGATTTGGCTAAGATTTGCTCAATCATCCCATCCTCTTCCTTGGCCAGTGCCAGCAATAAATGCCGCGTACTCACTTCTTGATGATAATTAAGAGCACTTAATTGTTGTGCTTCTGTGATGGCCGCCAGTGCCCTTTGTGTAAATTTTTCTTGACTCATATATCCTTACCTCCTACCTATATTACAGGCTAAACAGCCTAGCTAATTTATCCGATGACTAAGTCTCTGAATAAGTGCGCCTAAGATTCAGTTGGAGTTAAAACTCCACCTGGATCAAGTCTTCTTTATTATTTATTACGCAGTGCAAAAATCTGTTGATAAAGTTCTATTTCTTGTGGAGTCTGATTCCGTGGAATATCAATTTGAACTTTTATATACAAATCGCCTACTGTGCCATTTTTGTTAAATCCTCTATTTCTTAGTCGAAGTTTCTGACCAGAGCGGGTTCCTGGCTGTATTTTCACTTGGACCATATCTGCTGGGGTCTGCATAGAGACTTGATCCCCTAGAACAGCTTGATCAGGACGAACTATCAAGTCGCCCTCTAAGTCTACCTGATTGATGACTCGCCAAATCGGGTGTGGTTTGGCCTGCACATGTAAAAACAGATCACCACTTGGGCCATCACTTAAACCTTTACCACCTAACCCTTTGAGGCGTAATACGGTACCCGGATAGGATTTACTGGGAATTTTCACTTTTAGTTTTTTGTGTTCCTCAGTAGTCCCTGTTCCACCGCAGGAATTACACACACCCCTATTAGAAAAACGCTGACCTTCACAGACAGTGCAAAGGGCCGGCAAACTAATCTGAATATCTTTTTCTGTGCCCACCATCAATTCTTCTATCGTCAGGCTGATTTCAACTTCCACATCTTCCCCTTTACGAGATCTTGCCCCAGCTTGATAGCCACCGGAATAACCTGCCTGCTGCCTAGAAAACTCTTGACCGAAAATAGAAGAAAAGAAATCGCTGAAACCAAAGCCATCCATTCCATCCATATGATAAGTTTGATATCCAGAATTTCCAGGTGGCGGCTGAAATTCCTGACCCATACGCCAATTTTGTCCCAATTGATCATATTTTGCTCTATTGTCAGCATCACCTAGTACCTCATAAGCTTCGTTGATTTCTTTAAATTTTTCTTCGGCTTCTTTCTTTCCGCCAGTTTTCTGCACATCTGGATGATACTTCCTAGCTAATTTACGATATGCCGTTTTTATTTCCTTATCAGTGGCGCTCTTGGGTACACCTAAAACTTCATAATAATCAATAAACTTCATGCCTTTCACCTACCTTCTGAATAGTTATAGAGGATCTTATCCTACAGCTTTGTGTATTTGTTATTAGTTTACCAATATTTCCTACTAAAAGTCAATCTTTTTATTTGACTTTTCGACTTTTTATTTGATGATCATTTTACTTGTGTCCCCCATCTTCTACAAGTATTCTATATGGACGAGTTACTGATCGAATTAGTATTTCTTGTTACTGAGCATAATGAAATAACTTCTACTTTTAAACTATTCATAGGCATCAACAAAGAGACTTCTCGTGTTTGTGCGCGAAGTCTCTTGTTATTTTTACAGTTATTTGTATTTGAAATAATCACATCCCCATCGAAAGAAAGCAATAAATGCCCTTGATGCAAAAAAGGTAATCATAATCGTATAAAAAGTGGTAAACCAACTCCAATCTAAGTACTCAATGAGATCAGTATATAATTCAAGAGGATATTCTATGGCAGTAATGCCCGCACTAAATAGTGCTGCATAATAGATGATAGGCCATAAACCTTTCTTCCTAGTAACTTGATTGTATAACACACATAAGGTGGGAAATACCCATAATTCAAATAGTATACTTGTATTATAATAATGAGGAAAAAATCGGACAGGATAATCCAATAGCTTTAGATTCACAACGGGACTTCCCCAAGCAAAGTCAAGAAGACATTTAAATAAGAAAACAACAATCCAATCTCTAAAATATCGCCAGTCAACAGCGAAAATTAGCAATAGTAACGTAATTACAACTGCTATTATGCTAATAGTAATCTCTAGGCTAAAGATCATGTTTCCCCTCCTGCAATTATAGAGGCTCATTTAGTTATTATTTTATACATGTTTCTTATTTTTATCCTTACGGATTTTGCTTATTACCACTGCTATTAATCAACTTTGAATGCTTTGTTATTTAGTAATTTGGACCAGAGTATCCACATATAATGCATTGATAGTTCCTGCTGAAGGAGGTTGGAAAATGTTAGACATATTGATTTTTAGACTTGTCTTTTTATTGGCCATCATGATAGCCCTCTTTTTCTTTGGAGATTGGAAAAATTTAAAAAAATACTATCCAACCATGCTTTTTGTAATGGTTGTAAATCTAACTGTTAGTCTTTTAACGTATCATCATGTTTTATGGAATTTCCCACCAGATTATCTTGTAAAAACAAATACTGTAGTTGAAATGCTTAACTCCTATTTTGCCTTGCCTGCTACAGTTTTTATCTACCTATCTAATTTTCCATCATCCAAAACTACCCATCAGTGTGTTTATATGGCTTTTTGGGTTTTAATATATAGTGTGATTGAATTGATCGATTATATAATAGGTGGGATTACATATCAAAATGGATGGTCGTGGAAAATCTCAACACTTTTTGATTTTGCCATTTTTTCATTTACTAGAATTCACTATTCAAGACCATTGCTAGCGTGGATACTTACATTTTTCTTAGGTACTATCATATTAATCTTATTCAATTTTGACTCGGCTGAAATGAAATAATCCAAATAGTAAATCCGGCTAAAATAAAAAAAATTGGAATATTAAAGGAATACTAAAACTTCTGGGGAAGTAATAAGTAGTCTAAAAAATATAAAGATGAGGTGTTAGTAATGTCCAAAGAATTTTATACCGCTTTAAAAGCAAGACGTTCTATTTATAGCATTAGTAAAGAACAAATTGTATCAGCTGAAAAGATACAAGAAGTCATTGAAGCTGCTGTAAGACATACTCCATCTGCATTTAATTCACAAAGCGCAAGAGTACTCCTTCTATTAGGAGAACAACACGATAAGTTATGGGATATTACCAAAGAGGCCCTTCGAAAAATTGTTCCTGAAAATGCCTTTGCTCCCACTGAAGAAAAAATAAATTCTTTTAAAAGTGGCTACGGTACAGTGTTATTTTTCGAAGATGAAACAGTTATTAAAGGTCTCCAAGAGCAGTTTGCTCTCTATAAAGACAACTTCCCTATTTGGTCCCATCATTCTTCCGGCATGCTGCAGTTCGTCGTTTGGACGGGACTAGAGGCTGAAGGGCTAGGCGCTTCTCTGCAACATTATGGAGGCCTTATAGAACAACAAGTCATTCAAGAGTGGAATGTTCCAACTACATGGAAATTGATTGCTCAGCTTCCTTTTGGCAAACCTACTGCTGAACCTGGTGTAAAGGAATTTAAACCATTAGAAGAACGAATTAAAGTTTTTAAATAAGAAAGTAATAGAAATTAGACCATGCCTTAAGGCATGGTCTAATTTTCATTGTAGTGTTTATTCTTTTCTTACTTGCCAATAAAGTTTGCTTTGCGTTTTTCAATAAAGGCGGCCATGCCTTCTTTCTGGTCCTGTGTAGCAAAACAAAGGCCGAAAACTTCTGCTTCATAGGCTATTCCAGAATTCAGATCCACATCAAGACCTCTATTGATTGCTGATTTACAAACTTGTACGGCAACTGTTGCTCTCGAAATAATCTTATGCGCCATTGCTTTTGCTTTGTCCATGAGTTCTTCAGGAGTCACTACCTGATTTGCCAGACCTATTCGGTAAGCTTCAGCAGCATCAATCATATCACCAGTAAACAATAGCTCCTTAGCTCTACCTTTTCCCACTAAACGTGCTAGACGCTGAGTTCCGCCAAATCCTGGCGGTATGCCTAGAGACACTTCGGGCTGACCAAATTTGGCCTTTTCCGATGCAATACGAATATCACAAGCCATGGCGAGTTCACAACCACCACCCAGAGCATAGCCATTTACTGCCGCAATAACAGGTTTGGGAAGATCTTCAATTTTGCTGAATACTCTTTGTGCCAATTGCCCCCATTGCCGCCCCTCTATAGCTGTCATATCTTTCATTTCAACTATATCAGCACCTGCGACAAATGATTTTTCCCCACTACCAGTAATGATTACTACCTTAACGTCACTATTAGTAGCCAACTCATCAAACAACTTATCTAGCTCATATACGGTAGCAGCATTTAGTGCATTCAAAGCTTTTGGACGATTAATCACAACAGTACCAATACCATCACTATCAACCTCTAACAACACATTAGCATACTCTCCCATAGCTAACACCTCTCCTTAACTATAATATAAATATTTCATCTACTTGAACTCGACCCAAATCAAGAGTTCTTTATTTTTTTAAATTCTTCAGTTAATATAGGCAGTACTTCCAATACATCGCCGACGATGCCAAAGTCAGCCATTTTAAAGATAGGCGCATCGGGATCTTTGTTAATAGCGATGACAATATCAGAAGATGACATACCTGCTAAATGCTGGATAGCACCAGATATACCACAAGCAAAATAGATCTTCGGTCCTACAGTTTTTCCTGTTTGGCCTACTTGATGCAATGCAGGCTTCCATCCGGCATCTACTGCTGCACGAGATGCACCTACGGAAGCGCCAAGAACATTAGCTAGATTTTCCACTAATGAGAAATTTTCGGGTTTACACATTCCTCGTCCACCAGATACGATAATATCAGCTTCTTCCAAGTTGCAGGATACGGTACAAACATGAATCATATTGATAAGTTTAGTTCGCATATCTTCTGGTTTTACTTTACTAGGTACGCGAATCAGTTCACCCTTCTTACTATAGTCTAACACTGGTTTCTTAAACACTGAAGGGCGAACAGTCCCCATTTGAGGACGATGCTCTGGACAGATAATTGTCGCCATAATGTTACCGCCAAAGGCCGGCCTGGTCCAGGAGACGAATCCAGTAGCCTCGTCAATACCAAGACCAGTACAGTCTGCTGTCAGTCCAGTTCCGACACGGCAAGCAACCCGTGCGCCGAAATCTCGTCCATCATTGGTTGCTCCCATGAGAATAACCCCTGGCTTATAATTACTGATCAAATCAAATAAAGTTGCAGTATAACTATCTGTGTTATATTGCTCTAATTCAGCAGCATCCACCAAATACACTTTATCAGAACCAGCAGCAAAAGCCTCTTTTGCTAGTCCTTCAACATTGTGCCCAATTAAAACGCTAGCTAAGCTTTGTCCTATACCGTCCGCCAACTTACGCCCTTCACCAAGTAGCTCTAGACCAACGCTGCGCAGTTTTCCTTCGCCAACTTCCAGGTAAACCCAGACGTCCTTATATAGACTTTTGTCTATTGTCACAATTTTCGTTTCTTCTTCACGAAGGATTACTTGCACGGGACAAGTATCAATGCAAGCACCGCAAGTTGTACACGCCTCCGTTATGTAAGCTTTTTCATCCTGCATCACAATGGCACCAAAGGGACATACAGATAAACAAGCACCACAGGCAATACATTTTTCTTGGTTGACTTTTATAGCCATTGTCTGTCACCCTTCTTTATATAATTTTAGCATCAGATAGCTTTTGCATGAGTACAGCAACCGATTCCCACGCCGTACTTTCTTGAATGATCACGCCTCCCGTGCGCACTGGCGGGGTAAAAATTCTGCGAACCTGAGTAGGAGAACCTTTTAGACCAAGTTTTTGTTCATCTACATCAAGGTCAGCCATCGTCCATACAGGGATTTCTGCCCGATTTGCTTTCATGGTCCCTTTAATCGTGGGATACCTTGGTTCATTAATGGATTTTACCACAGATATCAGCAAGGGCAATTTTGCTTCAATGATGCCATAACCTTCCTCATA
>JARBUM010000039.1 GCA_029239675.1 Pelosinus sp.
AGTGATGATTACTTTAACTCTATTAAATATGGCATAACTAAGATAAATATTCCTACAGATACCTCTGTGACTGCAAGTGAAAAACTCCGACATGAACTACTTGAAAATCCGGGGGCGAATTATATTTATTTAATGTCTGCTGTAAAAAAAGGTGTAAAGGATTCAGTTAGTAAATATATGCTACATTTTAATTGTATTTCTAAAGCTATATAATTTTTAATATTTATTAAACACACACATTTTTCGAATAAAATGTGTGTGTTTTCTTATTAATAATGGTAAAATATGTTGGTATCATTTGAAACGCTAATTATAAAGCACTTGGGGTGAAGTATTTTGATCGTTCATACTAAATTTGATAATTTATTTGATATTTCACAGTGGAAGCTAACACCTTATCAAATTTTGGCTTTGGGTTTTGCAGGATTAATATTAGTTGGTGCCTTGTTATTGATGACACCCATGGCCTCGACGACTGGCCAAAGTTTATCTTTTGTTGATGCCTTGTTTACGGCGACCTCAGCAGTTTGTGTAACCGGATTAATTGTTGTTGATACGGGTACATATTTTTCTTTATTTGGGCAAATAGTGATTATAATTCTTATTCAAGCCGGAGGTCTGGGAATTATGACAATGGCTACGTTAATGGCATTGATTATGCGCCGCAAAATTCAATTACGTGAGCGGCTGATCATGCAGGAAGCTTTGAACCATATGACGGTATCAGGTGTTGTTCGGCTAACTCAATATATTATTATGACTACATTTTTGCTTGAATTTATTGGTGGAACAATTTTAGCGATTCGTTGGTATTCTGATTTTGGTAGCACAGGTATTTATTATGGATATTGGCATGCAATATCTTCTTTCTGTAATGCTGGATTTGATTTGTTTGGTAATTTTAGTAGCCTAACAGGCTATGTCGACGATATTACGGTAAATCTTACAGTTGCCTCTCTGATTATTTTAGGCGGTCTTGGTTTTACTGTGATTTTTGATGTCTGGAATAATCGCCAATGGAGTAAGTTTTCCTTACATACTAAGTTGGTATTTATAACTACAACGGTGCTACTCATAATTGGTACTATCGTTATTCTGTTATTGGAGATGAATAATCCAGACACTCTTGGTGAATTATCATGGGGAGGTAAGATTCTCGCTAGTTATTTCCAATCTGTATCCCCTAGGACTGCAGGATATAATACAGTTGATATCAGTAAAATGCAGGATGCTACCTTATTTTTTACTATTATCTTAATGTTTATTGGTGCCTCTCCCGCTTCAACAGGTGGTGGTGTAAAGACAACTACCTTAGGTGTAATGATTGCGGCAATATGGGCTTTAATTACAGGTAAGAGCGATGTTGAAATATTCCGACGTCGCATTAAGCAAAATATTATCTATAAAGCCTTTACAGTATTTTTTATTGCTGCAACATTAGTTATTGTAGTGACAATGATGATGAGTATTAGCGAAAAAATTTCTTTTTTGAGATTATTATTTGAAGTGGTATCGGCGTTTGGCACGGTGGGTTTGTCTACAGGTATCACTAGTTCATTAACTGTACATGGTAAACTTTGGCTTATTGTCACAATGTTTGCAGGTCGGCTAGGACCAGTAACCTTTGCTTTAGCTCTAGCCTTACGTAGCAAAAAAGGCGGAATAATACATTATCCTGAGGGTAAGATCAATATTGGTTAAGGAGCAGATTTTGATGAATAACAAGAAACAGTATGCTGTAATCGGATTGGGTCGCTTTGGCACTAGTGTTGCGATTACTTTGCACAAGATGGGTTATGAAGTATTGGCAATTGATTCTAGAGAAGAGCGAGTCCAAGAATTTAGTGATGAAGTAACGCATGTTGTACAAGCAGATACGACGGATGAAGAGACGTTATCAGCCTTAGGTATTAGGAATTTCGATGTAGTAGTTGTCGCGATTGGGGAAGATATCCAGGCTAATATTTTAACCACACTGCAACTTAAAGAATTAGGGGTCCCATATATTGTTGCAAAAGCAAAAAATGCATTACATGGTAAAATGCTGGAGAAAATGGGGGCTGATAGAGTTGTATATCCAGAACGGGATATGGGGCAACGTGTAGCTCATAATTTAGTGTCTAGTAATGTAATGGATTATATTGAGCTTTCACCGAATCTAGGTATTGTAGAGGTTCTTGTTCCCCGGGCTTTAGTAGGGAAAACACTGGCTGAAACAAATTTACGGGCTAAGTATGGAATAAATGTTGTAGCCATTAAAAGAGAAGAAAAAGTAATTGTACCACCTTTGCCAAGTGAAAGATTTGCTGATAATGATATTTTAGTTGTCGTGGGTGGAATTAGAGGGATACAACGTCTGGAGGAACTTGTGTGAAGGAAATAATCATCAGCAGTCAGAATAAGTTTATTAAAATGGCTGCATCACTGAAAGAAAAGAAATATCGTGATGAGCTGAATTTGTTTGTTGTTGAAGGTCTTCGATTAGTAGAAGAGGCTGCCAAGTCCGATTGGCAGCTTGAGGCATGCTTCTATATAACAGAAGTAAAAGAAGATAAGAGAATACAAGAAGTGCTGTTGCTATTGCAGTCTAAAGGCTGTCGTATTATTGAAGTATCTGTAACTATTTATGGAAAAATGACTGAAGTGAAACAACCTCAAGGTATCATGGCTATTATGAAAAAATATAAATATAAATTAGCTGATTCTCTTGTAGGTGTAGAAAGACCATTTTTCGTGGTACTTGATGAGGTTCAAGATCCAGGGAACGTAGGAACGGTTATTCGTACTGCAGCTGCAGCAGGCTGTACAGGAATATTCCTGACAAAGGGGTGTGCGGATGTATTCGCGGCTAAGGTAGTAAGAGCTAGTATGGGATCTTTATTTCATGTGCCAATATTTGAAAATTTAACTCAAGAGGAAGTTGTAGATTGTCTAGGCAAATATGAAATTAGTATATTGGCAACATCTCTAGAATCTTCTACTATATATTTTCAAATGGATTTTAACAAACCAGTGGCTGTAGTATTCGGAAATGAGGGAACGGGTGTTAGTAGGCAGTTACTAGAAAAATCGAAAGAGAGAGTTCATATTCCTTTATTAGGTGATGTAGAATCTTTAAACGTAGCATCAGCAGCAGCCGTTATCTTATATGAAGCAGTGCGCCAACGACAATAGTCTTTATTGTAATTTTGGATATAATATGCTATAATCTTTCCGATAAGGAACTGTTTAATTAATCCTATTAAGCGGTTTATCAGAATTGAATAGGTATGGTGAAAAAAAATACTGTACTAAGGTAATTGCAATGATAGAGAAAAGTATGTTAGTGTCAGTTTACACAGGGAGGATGCTGTCATAGATTGAGAACAGATCCAAAACGACTAATAGAAATTCACTCTGGAGTATCTGTGCTGAAGATATTATTTGTGTAAGCCAGACGTCTTTTTCTGCGTTAAAGAAAGTTGAGTACTAATTAGGGTGGTACCGCGGAAGTAAGGCTTTCGCCCCTTGCAGGGGTGGAGTCTTTTTATTTTTATCCAAAATGATGTTATAGGAGGTACATATGGAACAAGAATTACAATCCTTAAAGCAATTGGCTTTAGTAGATCTATCACAAGTAGACAATATGGATATGTTAAACGAGTTAAGGGTTAAATATTTAGGGAAAAAAGGTAGTTTAACTAGTGCCCTAAAGGGTATGGGAGCATTGAGTGCCGAAGAACGCCCTAGAATTGGGCAAATTGTGAATGATATTCGCTCTGAACTAGAGGCGATTATTCAAGCTAAAAGTGAGACCTTTAAGCAAGCTGAACTCGCTAGAAAATTGGCATCGGAGAAGATTGATGTTACTTTGCCTGGACGAAAGGTCAATATCGGACATCAACACCCTTTGACTGTAACACTTGGGCGTATTAAAGAAATTTTTATGAGAATGGGGTTTGCAATAGCAGAAGGCCCAGAAGTAGAACAGGATTATTATAACTTCGAAGCACTTAATTTGCCTAAAGATCATCCTGCACGAGATATGCAAGATTCCTTCTATATAACAGAAGAATTTTTGATGCGTACACATACTTCACCAGTACAAGTTCGTACAATGCAGGCGGCAACGCCGAATCAGCCGATTCGTATTATTGCACCTGGTAAGGTCTATCGTCGTGATTATGATGCAACTCACTCTCCTATGTTTCATCAAGTTGAAGGCTTAGTAATTGATAAGAATATTAGTTTTGCTGATTTAAAAGGAACTTTAGAGTTGTTCATTCATGAGATTTTTGGTAAAGATGTTGGCGTGCGTTTTCGTCCTAGTTTCTTTCCGTTCACTGAACCTAGTGCAGAAGTGGATATTTCTTGTGTGATGTGTAGTGGTGGTGGATGTAGGGTTTGTTCCGGTACTGGTTGGTTGGAAATACTAGGTGCTGGAATGGTACATCCTCGTGTGCTTGAAATGAGTAATTTTGATCCTGATAAAGTGAGTGGTTTTGCTTTTGGGATGGGTGTGGAACGGATTGCCATGTTATTATATGGTATTGATGATTTACGTTTGTTTTATGAGAATGATTTACGTTTCTTAAGACAGTTTTAAAAAATGAAAAACAATCCTAAAGGGGGATGGGTATGCAAGCACCAATAGAATGGCTCAAAGAATATGTTGAATTTACGCAAACACCTGAAGTATTAGCAGAGATGCTAACAATGGCTGGCATTCCGGTAGAAGGAATACGCTACTTAGGTAAAGATATTGAGAATATTGTGACTGGTAAGATTATTGAAATAGAAAAACATCCTAATGCTACGAAATTATCTATCTGTAAGTTAGATGTAGGAAATGAAGTTCTAATTATTGTTACTGGGGCAACCAATGTTTCTGTTGGAAATGTTGTTCCTGTAGCATTAGTTGGCGCAAAATTGCCAAATGGACTGGAAATTAAGGCCAGTGAATTACGTGGCGTAATGTCATATGGTATGCTTTGTTCTACAACAGAGCTTAATATTGATAGTAAGTTGCTATCAGCAAAAGAAAAAGAAGGCATTTATATATTATCGGAAGATACAACTATTGGTATTGATATTCGAGAAGCCTTGGGGATGGATGATGTCGTTTTAGAATTTGAATTAACGGCAAATCGGGCAGATTGTTTTAGTGTCTTGGGCTTAGCTCGAGAAATTGCTGTTTTAACAGGCGGTACACTGAAAAAACCGATGATTCATTTGCATGAGACTGCAGAAGAGAGGGCTGCTAATTTAGTAAAGGTTGCTATTGAAGAACCTTCATTATGCTCACGTTTTGCGGCACGAGTGCTACAAAATGTGAAGGTAGGTCCATCTCCAAAGTGGTTAAAGCACCGTTTGCAAGCTGTAGGAATGCGATCTATTAATAATGTAGTTGACGTAACGAATTATGTTATGCTGGAAATGGGACAACCTATGCATGCTTATGATTATAATTTGGTATCAAAACATAGTTTAACAGTGCGCAAGGCTCAGACGGGCGAAAAAATCACAACTTTGGATGGGATCAAACGTGAACTTACATCTGACATGTTAGTAATTGCAGATCAAGTACAGGCTGTGGGGATTGCGGGTGTAATGGGCGGATTAGCTACAGAAGTTACGAGTAATACTCAAAATGTAATATTAGAAGCAGCCTCTTTTAACGGGGTGAGTATACGCCGCACTTCAAAGGCTCTTGGCTTGCGTTCCGAAGCATCTGGAAGATTTGAAAGGGGTATAGATACAGTTAATAGTATTCGTGCCTTAGACAGAGCTGCTAAAATATTAGAAGATATGGGAGCGTGTCAGGTGTGTCCAGGAATTGTAGATAGCTACCCTAGCATGGTACTGCCACGCCAAGTTAGCTTTATTCCGCAAAGAGTAAATGCTTATTTAGGTACTGAGATTAGTAAAAGCGAAATGCTGGAGATTTTACGTAGCTTGGAATTTGCAATTGATACAAACTCTGACGCTGATAGAGTAATTGTCAATGTCCCTACTTGGCGTGGGGATGTGCAGTATCAGCCAGATATATGTGAAGAAATTGCTCGTATTTACGGCTATAATAAGATTCCTACTACAACTCCTGGTGGCAATATCTTACGTGGTGGACAAGAATATACTCAATCTATTGTTGATGTTATTAAAACAAGTTTAACTGGAGCCGGATTGGATGAGATTATCTCTTTGAGTTTTACTCATCCACAAGTATTGGATAAACTAAATATAGCAAATGATCATGTCTTATCTAAGGCCATTACAGTTCTTAACCCTATTACGGATGATTTTCCAATACTGAGAACTACTTTGCTAGGTGGCATATTGGAAACGATTGTACGTAATCTCTCAAAGAAGAATGATGATATCAAAATTTATGAACTTGGAGCAGTATATTTACCTGAACAGCTACCTTTAGATACACTGCCTAAAGAGCCTTTAATGTTATGTGGTGCATTAGTGGGTAAGCGTTATGAACTCTCATGGAATCAAGGAAAGGATATTGTTGATTTCTATGACGCCAAAGGTGTTGTAGAGGTGTTATTGCCTGGCCTGGGGATTTGTGATTATGAAGTTACAGTTGGTGAACACATGTCGCTGCATCCTGGCAAAACGGCAATATTCATGAAAGAGGGTAAGACGTTGGCAACCGTTGGTGAACTGCATCCTCAAGTAGCAGATGCTTTTGGTATACAACGCAAAGTATATGTTTTTGAAGTTAATATAGAAGTTGTAGTCAACTGTGTAAAATTACTTGCAAAGTATGAAACTTTGCCTAAATTTCCAGCTATTCATCGAGATTTAGCAGTAATGTTACCTTTAACGGTAGCGGCTGAACAGGTAACGCAAGCTATCCTTGCTAGTGGAGGACCTCTGCTTAGTGATGTACGATTGTTTGATGTATATGTTGGTGAACAAGTAGCGAATGGTTCAAAAAGTCTAGCTTTTTCATTGACGTATAGAGATAAAACGCGAACACTTACAGATGAAGAAATTGATGTGTTTTACAAAAATACAGTTGATCACTTGGAGAAGACAATGGAGGCTAAAATTCGTAGTTAGCATAAAATGTCTCTGCTGAGAGCACAAAAAAATCTTTACCTATGACTTAAGTTGTGTTATCCTGTTAACGGGATAGTTATCTAGACGTTTAGGCGTTTACTCTTTAATAGATCTGTCCTTAAAGACAGATCTATTTTTTTTGCACTTCTCCTATATTTAACAGAAAGAAAGGTGGAGCTTGATGGGTATTTTTCGTACAAAAAGTATCAGTGAACTTTTGCAAGGTGCTGAGAGAAAGGGATTAAAGAAAACATTAGGTGCAATGGATTTAACACTTCTTGGGATCGGTTGCATTATTGGTACAGGGATCTTTGTTTTAACTGGAGTTGCAGCAGCTAAATATGCTGGCCCTGCATTAGTACTTTCCTTTGTGCTTTCAGGATTAGCTTGTGCTTTTGCCGCTTTAGCATATGCTGAATTAGCAGCAATGGTTCCTATTGCTGGCAGTGCTTATACGTATACTTATGCTGCCTTAGGCGAAATTGTTGCCTGGATTGTAGGCTGGAATCTTATTCTGGAATATTCAGTAGGCTCAAGTGCTGTTGCAGCTGGATGGTCTGGTTATGTAGTGGGGCTATTAAAATCAGGTGGCATTGAATTATCGAAAGCCTATACTGCGGTTCCTGCTGATGGTGGTATTGCAAATGTCCCCGCTATGTTTATTGCATTATTCTTAAGTTTACTATTGGTACGGGGAACGCAAGAGAGTGCGACTCTTAATAAGGTATTAGTAGTTATAAAGTTAGCTGCTGTCTTTATTTTCTTGGCCTTAGCTGGCCCTAAAGTCAATGCTGCTAATTGGGATCCTTTTATGCCTTTTGGTTTTTCTGGAGTGGCTGCCGGTGCAGCTATTATCTTCTTTGCATATATTGGTTTTGATGCAGTGGCAACGGCAGCTGAAGAATGTCGTAATCCAAATCGCGATTTACCAATCGGTATTATTGGTTCTTTGGTAGTCTGTACTATATTGTATATTATTGTTGCTGGAGTATTAACAGGTGTTGTGCCTTATGGTGAATTGAATAATGCAGAGCCTGTGGCTTATGCGTTAAGGGCAATTGGGTACAATATGGGTTCTGCGTTGGTTGGAACAGGTGCTATTTGTGGTATTACGACTGTATTACTTGTGCTGATGTATGGTCAGTCTCGTATATTCTTTGCTATGTCTCGTGATGGTCTGATCCCAGCGGCTATTTCTAAAGTACATCCTAAATATGGTACTCCTCATATTATTACAATCGTTGCGGGAATTGCTGTAGCTCTAATAGCTGGATTTACTCCTATTGGGATTATTGCTGAGTTAACGAATATTGGAACATTATTTGCTTTTGTCGTAGCTTCTATTGGAGTTTTAGTATTACGCTATACAAAACCGGAGCTGGAACGGCCATTTAGATGTCCTGCAGTTGGCGTTATAGCTCCATTAGCAGTCATTTCCTGCTGTTATTTAATGTATAATTTACCTTATGAAACATGGGTAAGGTTTTTCGTATGGAGTGGAATTGGTTTTCTTGTATATTTTTTATATGGAAAAAGCCATAGTTTACTTAACAAAGTTGATAAACAAGATAAAATCGCATAATATGACATTAAGAAAGCAGGCAGCTTATGAATTTCATAAGCTGCCTGCTCTTTGATATAATAGACGAATTTGTTTTCTTTCTGTGTAAATGCAGGAAAATATATTTATTAAGTCGAATGTAAATGATTAGTAAAATAGGTGATATAGGTGACGTTATGAATGAAAAAAAGCATAAAATAACAGTTGAAATTTTTGGTGAAACCTATTGTTTAAAAAGTGATATCGAACTTGGACAAGTAATTGCAGTAGCGGCAGAAGTAGATTCACGTATGAAAAAAATTGCACAGAAAAATTTGCGTTTGTCTCCTGCTAGAGTCGCCGTATTAGCAGCATTAAATATTGCGGAAGAATATCTTGAGTTAGAACAGAATTATAAGCAGTTAATTCAAATGGTGGAAGAAGAAAAATAACTGATATCATTGTGCGGTATAACAAACTTTTTGATTGCGAATACTAACAATCAAAAGGAGTGATACAGTGTTTGAAGCTGCCAATGTTGGTCAGGTTTTATTACATATAGTAGTGTTGTTTACGATAGCTCTTATTGTTGTTCGCTTAATGGGTAATCGCACCGTAGGGCAGCTATCACCTTTTGACTTTGTTATTATGGTAGGCATAGGTGACATTATTATTACTGCGTCAATGGATAAAGGGCAGACTTTGCTTAGCGGAATTGAAGGATTAGTTACTCTTTTAGCATTGCAGCAATTGATATCGTATTTGTCATTGAAAAATGTTACCATACGTAAATGGGTGGAAGGTACGCCAGTTACTCTTATTCAGGATGGAAAAATATTACGGGAAAATTTTATTAACACTCACTTTAATTATGATGATTTAAGACAAGAGTTACATAAGCAGGGAATGGATATGACTGATTTACCGGATATAAAATTGGCAAGGCTTGAAAGTTGTGGCGTTTTTTCTGTTATAAGAAGCCCGGATAAAGAGCCTTTGACAAAATATGAGCTTGAGTTATACTATAAAAGCATTTTTGATAATCCATTAAGTCCATTAGGACAGCGTTGGTCCAAATTTGAGCAATTTATGTCAGAAGTACATGATGTAGCAGAGTATGTAAGAAAACAGGAAAAAATTAAGTAGATATAAACACGCAGATATTAAGCCTGTATCATGGCACACAAAGTATACACAAGGAAACTTTTTTCTTTGTGAAATCTTTGTGTTCTTTGTGTCTTCGTGTTTACTTTTTATTTTTTTATACTATATTGTAGGATTTTGGAAAGGAATGAAGTAAATGATAGAATTATTAGCACCCGTTGGTAGTAGAGAAGCTTTAGTTGCAGCAGTAGAAAGTGGTGCAAATGCTGTATATTTGGCAGGTAAAATGTTCGGTGCTCGCGCTAGCGCACCTAATTTTAGTGATGAGGAGTTAGTCGAATCAGTTAGATTTGCTCACTTGCGCGGTGTATTGGTTTATGTAACAGTAAATACTCTTGTTGATAATGTTGAGATACCAGTATTATCATCTTATCTGCAGTATTTATATAAAATTGGCATAGATGCTATTATTGTCCAAGATATTGGTGTTTTTAAAATAGCAAAGCAAATCATACCCGAGATGCCAATACATGCTAGTACACAAATGACAGTACATAATTTGGAAGGTGTACAACTTTTGACAGAACTTGGTTTTACTCGGGTTGTAGTATCTAGAGAGTTGTCAATGGATGACATAAACCATATTTGTAAAAATACAGATACAGAAATAGAAGCCTTTGTTCATGGTGCATTATGTATTTCTTATTCTGGACAATGTTTAATGAGTAGTATGATTGGCGGACGTAGTGGCAATCGAGGGCGCTGTGCCCAACCTTGCCGTTTGCCATATACTCTTGTTGATGAACACGGGAATGACTTACTTGCAGAAGCTGAAGCAGGAGAATATCTTCTCAGTCCTAAAGATTTAAATACATTAGAATTAATCCCTGAGCTCATTAATGCAGGAATAACTTCTTTTAAAATCGAAGGGCGTATGAAGCGGCCGGAATATGTAGCAGTAGCAGTTGACACCTATAGACGGGCTATTGATGTCTGCTTGGCCAATTCTGATGATTATGTTGTAGCAGAGGAAGAACAAAAAGAATTGGCACAAATTTTTAATCGAGATTTTACTACTGCCTATTTAAAGAGTAATCATGGGCGTAGAATGATGAGTGATCGCCGTCCTAATAACCGGGGAGTGCGTATTGGTCGAGTTAGTGATTATCAGTATCAAGAAAAAATGGCGACAATAAAGTTGGATGAGCCTTTGCATATAAATGATATTGTTGATTTTTGGGTAAAGGTTGGTGGTAGAGTTAGCGTAACTGTATCATCTATGATGGTAAATGGGCAAAAGGTTACAAGTGCTCCTAAAGGAGTGGAAGTCTCAATAAATGTACATGCACCTGTGCGTATAAATGATAGAGTTTTTAAGGTTTTTGATGCTGGACTTATGGAACGAGCTCGATCATTTTTTACTGATCCGAACGCAGTAAAACGTGTACCTGTAGAAATCAATGTAACTGTACAGGAAGGGCAACCACTGGAAATTAGCATACAGGATGTAGATGGTTTTCGTGGTCAAGCTAAGACTTCTTTTATTGCTCAAAAAGCGATTAAAAGGCCATTAACTTCAGAAGTCATTGCAAAACAAGTAGAACGCCTGGGTTCAACTATTTTTAGCGTGAGCACATTAGAATGTAATATAGATGGCGAAGTCATGGTGCCGATCAGCGAAATCAATGATGTTAGACGTCGAGCAGTTGAAGAACTAGAAAAAGCACGCTTAGCACCTTTCCAGCGCGAGAGTTTACCCATGAAAAAATATGTAGTACGAGATTTTATATCGCCTACTATTACGAGAGATAAGAGTGGTATACAGCAGCCTTTGCTAGTAGCTAATGTAGATACTATTGATAAGCTTAATGTATCCTTAGAATCTGGTGCCGATTGTATTATGTTTGGTGGAGAGAGTTTTAATCATAAAACCATTACCCCTGATATATATAAGCAAGCTGTTGCAATTGTGCATGATCAAGGGAAAAAAATTATTTTAAATACACCTCGTATTATTAAACAATGGCAAATGGATGGACTGAAAAAAGAGTTAGCTTTATTTCAGAAATTACAGCCTGATGCTATTGCTATAAGTAACTTAGGGGCATTACATGTTGCGAAAGAGTTGACTAGCTTACCATTGCATGGGGATTATCCGTTAAATATATATAATAGCATTTCTATCGATTTTTTGGCGACACAAGGAATATCGAGTATGACTTTATCACCGGAATTGAATTTTTCACAGATTGAAGAGCTAGCTAACGATCAGAATTTTGATTTAGAATGCTTAGTTCATGGGTATATAACATTAATGGTATCCGAATATTGTACGATAGGAAGCTATCTTGGGAAAGTAGATACAGGTAAATGTAACCAAGCTTGTCTACGTCGTGAATATTGGCTAAATGATCGTAAAGATGAAATATTCCCAATTGCAACAGATCAATTTTGTCGTATGCATGTTCTAAATGCTAAAGAATTGAGTATGTTACCCCATGTTCCCAGATTTGGCATGATGGGGATTAAACGTATTCGCATTGAGGGTAAGAAAAGTACATTGAATCATTTGGGCAAAATAACAAAATTATATAGGGAGATCCTCGAGCAAGGGGACGATCATCCTTTATTCGTGCAGGATAAATTTAAAACGGTTGAACATGACGACATAACCCGCGGACATTATTTCCGGGGTGTATTATAAATAAATATAGACCTATATTTATTTATCTCTAGGGGGAAATCAATGGATGTATCTGTATTAAAAACATTAGAATATCATAAAATACGTGCTATGTTAGCAGATAAAAGCAGTTCCATTATGGGACGAGAGCTTGCGGAAGAATTAGTGCCTACGAGTGAACTGATTGAAGTAGAACGAAGAATAGCAGAAACTGGAGAAGCTAGAGGGATTTTGGATGCAATTTCTAGCATACCTCTTGGTGGTATTCGTGATATTCGATCTTTACTAAAACGGGCAGATATTGGTTCAGTGCTTGCTCCTGACGAATTAATTGCTGTGGGAAGCACCTTATATGCATCTAGAAGAATGAAAAGCTTTTTTATGGATATGCCTGTGTCTTTAACAATTCTGCATGGTTATGCTGAAAAAATTACTGTATTGCGTAATATTGAGAACATTATTGAAAATATTGTGAATGAGCAAGGGCAGGTCCGTGATGATGCCAGTTTAGAGCTTTCGCATGTTAGGCGAGAGATCAGGTCATCTCAGAGTCGTATTAAAGATAAGCTAGATGGTATATTACGATCTAGTGAATATCAAAAGTACTTTCAGGATGCTTTAGTGACTGTGCGAAGTGATAGATATGTCATACCGATTAAACAAGAATATCGCAATAATTTCCCAGGCATTATTCATGACCAGTCAGCCAGTGGTGCAACTGTCTTTATTGAACCCATGGCGGTAGTGATTTTAAATAATGAAATAAAACAATTAATGTCTGCAGAAAAAAATGAAGTTGAACGAATCTTAAAGTCTGCGACAGAACAAATTGCTAATGTTTCTGAAATAATGTACATAAATTGCAATATGTTAGCTAACATAGACTTTGCTTTTGCAAAAGCGAAGCTGAGTCTGACTATGCAGGCAACCATGCCTATTATCAATCATAATGGTTATGTTAATTTGCAACAGGCTAGACACCCTCTTATTGCTGCTGCTGCTGTAGTACCTATTGATATTTATATTGGCAAGGATTTTAATACATTATTAATTACAGGTCCGAATACTGGAGGCAAAACAGTAACTTTAAAAACATTAGGGTTATTTGCTCTTATGACGCAGGCAGGACTTTATATTCCTGTAAATAGCGGCTCAGAAATAGCTGTATTTAATAATGTTTTTGCGGATATTGGCGATGAACAAAGCATTGAGCAGAGTCTGAGTACTTTTTCAGCTCATATGACCAATTTAGTGAGGATTCTTAAAGAAATTTCCTCCCAAGATTTAGTGTTAATCGATGAAATAGGTGCAGGTACTGATCCTGATGAAGGGGCTGCTTTAGCTATGTCAATTTTAGAATACCTACTCGATATAGGCGCTAAAACCATAGCAACAACTCATTATAGTGAATTGAAAACATTTGCATATTCAAGGCAAGGAATTGAAAATGCCAGTGTAGAATTTGATATACAAACACTAAGGCCGACATATCGATTGCTGATTGGGATTCCAGGTAGTAGTAACGCATTTGCAATTAGTAAACGCTTAGGATTGCCTGTTAGTATTATTGAACATGCCAATCAATTCATTGATAAAGACCATGCAGAATTTGAAACCGTTCTGAATGCTTTGGAAGAGCAAAAGATAGCTTATGATAAACTTCATGAAGAAGTGGCTGAACAAGAGCAAGCATTACACGTCTTAAGAGAAAGACTTGCAAATGAAGAAAGTATATTGGCAGCAAAAAAACATAAAATATTGGCCAAAGCACAAGAGGAAGCAGAATCATTATTAAGAAAGACCAGAAGAGAAACAGAAGAAATTATAACTGAACTCAAGGCACAATTTGCAGTAAAAAGTAGCTCAGCAAGGCAAGGAATCTTTGATAAAAATAGAAAACGTCTAAGGGAAAGCCTAAATGGTTTAAATGAAAATGAAGAAGATGACAGTGACTTGCCAATTGCGACAGCTAAAATATTGAAACCAGGTATGCAAGTGTATGTAACTACGTTAAAACAAAAAGGTATAGTAGCATCGATTAGTAGCAATGAAGTTACTGTGCAATTAGGCATTATGAAAATGAATGTAGGCATTGCAGATTGTCGTCTGGTAAGTGATAGCTCCCCTATAAGAAAAATCGGGAAAGATAAAAGTCGTGATAAAAATTTTATGAAGATTCAAGATGTTGCTCGGCAAATTGATATACGAGGCATGATGGTAGAAGAAGCAGAATATGTATTAGGAAAGTATATTGATGATGCGATAGTAGCGGGATTAAATACTGTACTTGTCATACATGGTAAAGGCACAGGAGCTTTGCGAAAAGGAGTAAGAACTTATTTGAAAAATCATCATTATGTTAGGGATATTAGTATTGGTGAGCTGAATGAAGGTGGTGATGGGGCTACCGTAGTGCAATTATCATGAAAAGACTTGATTCATAGGAAATAAGTTTAGTTTACCTTGAATCTTAGTCACACGTATCTGCCGAACTTAGATATCGGATAAACGTGGGGGAGTGTTGAATATGATCGTCAAGAGTACTGAAATTGAAGAGCGGGCGGCGAGCTTCATTGCTGACCTAATGTGCGCAGCTGCTAGGACTGCTCCTAAGGCAAAAGGAACAGATAATCTGATTACCATGATTGTAAAAGGCCGAGAAAAAGATCAAATTGCTGAAGAAATGAGTGAAATAGCTAAAACAAGTGGTATGCAATTTTTTGAAAGAGATGCTAAGTGTGTTGAAAAAGCATCCTTAATCATGTTAATGGGGCAAAAAGTAACACCGCTGGGGGTTACTCCTTGTGGATATTGTGGTTATGAGAATTGTGAGGAAAATATAAAAAAAATGGGTATTTGCTCAATTGCTACTGGAGACTTGGGGATTGCAATTGGATCAGCAGTTAGCGTAGCGGCTTTACATCATATTGATAATCGGGTCATGTTTAGCATTGGTCGAGCGGCTCTTAATTTAAATATCTTTGAAGACGAGATTCAAATTGCTTATGGTATACCCTTGAGTATATCGGGAAAAAGTCCATTTTATGATCGATAAATATAGCTGAAAACGAGAAAGAGGTGTGAATATCATTTTCACACCTCTTTCTCGTTTTCAAAAGTAGTTTTCCAGTTTAAAGACCGACCAAGATCTTTTTTGTCAATATTAGGATCTATAGAGGATGTATGCAATGAGGAATTTGCTAAGGTTGATGTGACCGCTGCAGCTGGTGGATCTTTCTTTTCTGATTTTTCGGATTTATCGTTATTTCCTCCTAGATTACCTAGAACTCCCAAAATTGATGAGATATTAGCTGGATTAAGTTTTGATTTAATTTGTGGGTTATTTAATAATGGTAAAAGAGTCATGAGCATATCTGGTGAAGGCCCTCCTCCCCCCCCATCGGCCCCTCCTTTCGTAAGTTCACCTAATAGCTTATGTAATGGATTAGTAGTATTATTTGTGGGGGAATTTTGAATGATAGGCGCTGCCGTAGAAGGTTGGGTGCGATTTAATATATTCAGTATACAAAGCAGCGATAAAACATGAATGAGAGTATCGTAGCCAGTACCCTCATGTGCTATGTTATCGATCATGTGTGTTATTGATTGTAACAATGTATTTGGAGTTTCGTTCGGCATAAAGCACCCTCCTTAAAATAGGCCAGGAATTTTGGGAAGATTTAGATCGCCAGTTAGTTTGCACATTGCAGTCTGGTGTAGTTCACGAGATTTAGTAAGACCATTGTTTATGGTTGCGACTAGTAAGTCTTGTAGTAATGTTGCATTATCTATAGATAAGTATTTAGTATTGATTTCTATTGATAATAGTTCTTGTTGTCCATTTAGTGTTAGTTTGATCACATCTCCACTTGAGACCTCTACTCGTTGGGACTTTAGCTGATCTTGTGCATTATCAACATTTTGTTGAATTTTTTTTACCATTTCCATCATATTCCCTAGATTTTCCCACACTGAAAATCGCCTCCATACTAAATTTGTCAATAATAAATTGAACAAATAGATCAAGTCAATTGTAGCATTATAATTTATGCCCAAATCTAAATTTGTGTGTATCAATAATAGCCAATTGTAAGAATGAATCATATATTAGATTAGATTAAATGGCATTTATTAATTTTTATAAGGGGTGAGAGTGATGCGGTTTCGGAGACATTACAAAAATTATAAACGATCAGTAGCGCAAGAGAGCAAGGAGATTGATATGGTTGCGAACGAGGAAAAAGTTGTCGACAGACCCAAAAAAGCAAAGAAAGAAGATAAAGAGAGAGAAAATATAAAAGTCAAAGAAGCTAGACCAGTCAAACCAATGAATATATTTGGACAGATTATGAACAATCCTAACTTTAATTTGCAACTCATGGTTATTCTGTTAAGTTTAACTTCAGAGGATATGCAAATGGATAGAAGAATAGATGGTATGACCACAACCATTGATAAAGTTCGTAACATTACTGAATTGGTTAATAATGGAAAGAATTCGATGAAAATGGTCTCAGAATTTCCTAAAAGTATTCGACGCATATTAGAATAAGTTTTAATAAAAAAATGAGTAAGTATAGTAACCTTTTTAAAACAATTCCATATATTGAACTAGAAGGGTGAGCAATACTTAAATAATGAGGACAGATATTTAGGTAATAGCTCTTAAAATGTTAAATTTAAGGAGGTAATATGTAATGGCAAGGGGCTGTGGATTTGGTGGAGGTCAATCATGGTGGATTATCATTATCATTCTTTTACTCTTTTGTTTTAACAATGATGATTGTAGCTTCTCATAATATGATATCTTACTTATTTTTAGGAGAACGATAACAGTATGTTCATAAAAATAATTTTATGATAAATTAAGTAACTCCTTACTGATGTTATTCATATAGTAAAGTAAGTCAATATTAAAATGGATAAATTACTTCTATTATATAGAAGGAGGAGGAATCCCTATGGCATGCGGACGACAATTTGGCGGTTTTGGTGGCGGAGGTTTTAGTGGTATTTGGATTATTATCATTATTATTATTTTATTGCTTTGTAATAATAATGACGACTCGTCTACTTGTTTATAGTTTATATTAATGTATATGCAAGAATAGAAAAAACACGCGTAATTTGCGCGTGTTTTTTCTATTTTAAGGATTATTTTTTTTATCTGCTTCAGTTGTTTTTTTCTGTGGTGGAGGGGGCGTAGAATTTATATCTGGTTTAGTAGGTGGGGGAGGAAGAGTCTTATCAACTGGCCGTGAGTTATCTTCTTGTTGATTCGGTTTTTTTTGATTTTTTCCATCAGGAGTTAATAGGTTTTCTGGTTGTTTACCGTCAGCAGGTTGCTCCGTAAGTACAGGAGTAGGGTTCGGTTCAATCACGATACCATTGGGTCGAATGAAGTCTCGGGCAGGAGTATTCACCAACGCTTTTTGCATAAAGGCTCTCCAAATGCTAGCAGGAAGCCCTCCTCCTGTTATACTATTTAAATACCCATCAGAATCGTAACCTATCCATACTGATGCTACCAAATCAGGAGTAAATCCGACAAACCATGCATCTTTATAATCACTAGTTGTACCTGTTTTACCAGCAGCAGGTCGTCCAATATCGGCAGCCGTACCAGTACCATTATTTATAACGCCGCGTAACATATCGGTAAGAATATAGGCAGAGCGTTCGTTGACCACTGCTTTTTCTTTTGGTACGACTTGTTCTAACGTTTTACCATTGCGATCAACAATTTTAATAACCGTTATAGGATCTACATGTATTCCTTGGTTGGCTAATACACCGTAGGCACTAGCAATCTCTAAGGGAGTAACGCCTCGTGTAAGACCTCCAAGAGACATTGCTAAGTTGCGGTCATTAGTAGAACCTTGCAAGACTAAAGTAGAAATACCCATTTGTTGCGCATAATATAGTGGTTTATCAACACCTGTTTGATGGGCTATTTTTACGGTTGGTATATTAAGAGATTGCTCTAATGCAGTACGTAGTGAAACAGAACCATGGAACTTTTCATCATAATTCATTGGTGACCAATTGCCAAAGCTAATTTTACTATCTTCAATCATTGATGAAGGGGTCATGCCTCCTTCTAAAGCAGCTAAATAAACAAAGGGTTTAAATGCTGAACCAGGCTGACGCTCGGCTAATACTGCGCGATTAAACTGGTCATTACCTCGGCCGCCAACCATTGCTTTAATATAACCTGTCCGTGGATCAATAGCGATAAGTGCTCCTTGTGGTTGTTGTAAGCCATTGCTATCAATACGTACACTAGGAAGTTTTTGCATGGCTACTTCTGCCGCTTCCTGCATATCTAAATCTAATGAGGTATAAACTTTCAATCCATCCTTATATACTGCATCAGCACCATATCTATCAATAAGATATTGTGTTACGTAGTCAATGAAATAGCTTGCTGTCTTGGCGTTGCTATCCGATTGGTTAGAGCGTGTTGCCAACTTAAGTTTAACGTTTTTAGCCTGTATACCAGTTGACGAATTGATAAAGTTATATTTAACCATTTGGTCAAGTACGGTAACCTGCCGTTCAGTAGCAGCTTTTAAGTTATTAAAAGGTGAATAGTAGTTTGGACTTTTAGGAATACCTGCTAACATAGCACATTCTGCTAAGGTTAGATCCTCAACATTTTTACCAAAGTATACCATGGCTGCAGATTGTACTCCGTAAGCGCCTTGACCAAAATAGATTTGATTCAAATAAAGCTCTAGAATTTCATTTTTGCTGTATTGACGTTCAATTTGTAAAGCTAAGATAGCCTCTTGTATTTTGCGCTTTAATGTACGTTCTTGGGAGAGCAATGCATTTTTAGCTAATTGTTGTGTAATGGTGCTACCACCTTCTGAGACGCCTCGATCGGTAATATTAGACCATACTGCTCGCATTATGCCCCGAGGATCAATGCCGATGTGCTGATAAAAACGTGCATCCTCTGCAGCTACGAAAGCATCTTGTAAGTTTTTTGGTATTTTATTAATGGAGACAGGAACACGATTTTCTACAGAATGAACAGTATTAATCAATTTCCCATTTACATCATAAATTTGAGAAGAAGCTGCAGGCCTAATCTCGTCTTTTAGACTAGGCATAGTATGAATGCTCGCTGTTAAAAAACCAAGTCCGGCACCTGTGATTATAACAACAAAGACAATTAATATTATAACAGTGATCTTTGAATTTCCGTTTTTAGAAGAACGACGGCCATTTTTAGGGCTATCGCTTCGCTCTTTATCCATTGAGAACCTCCTTAGCATTGAGTACGATAATTATTATAACATAAATAATATTCTGCAGGATATATCTATCTATTGCAAACATAGAAAAAGAGATTTCCGAGGTACAGTGTTCTCGAAAACCTTTTTGCCTAAATCTAAAATGACACCAATAGCTGGTGTCATTTTTATATTACTTAATGAGTAAAGTAATATATCAGGGAACTGAAAATGTTTTAAGAATTTTCTATGGTTTTATTAGAACAATACGATGATAGTTTTTCTTTCCCTTACGAATCAGTAGACTATTATTCTCAAATAGGTCATCTGTAAGCAAAAACTCCAAATCGGTTACTTTAGCGTCGCCGAGATAAAGGCCGCCTTGCTGGATTAGCCTTCTTCCTTCACTTTTAGAAGGGACTATTCCGACAGTTGCGAGAACATCGAGGATTTTTAAGCCAACCAGATCAGGAGTGATGGACACTGTTGGCGCATTATCTAGTGCACCAGCTCCATTGAATAATGCTTCTGCTGCTTGTTGAGCTTTTTCAGCCTCTTCTAAACCGTGAATGAGTTTTGTTACTTCAAAAGCTAGTGTTTTCTTGGCAATATTGATTTCTTTATCTTTAAGGGCACCTAAACGCCGAACTTCGTCCATTGGCATGAAGGTTAGAAGCGCCAGACATTTCTCTACATCGGCATCGTCAATATTACGCCAGTATTGGTAAAATGTATAAGGCGACGTCTTCTCGGCATCGAGCCATAGGGCGCCTTTTTCCGTTTTGCCCATTTTCCGTCCATCACTGGTGGTAAGTAGGGTGAAGGTTAGCCCGTAGGCTGGTTTGCTTTCTTTACGTCGTATGAGATCTGCCCCAGCAAGGATATTGGACCATTGATCGTCTCCGCCCATTTGCATGACACAGTCACATTGGCGGTTGAGCTCTAAGAAATCATAAGCTTGCATCAGCATATAATTGAATTCCAAGAAAGATAATCCTTTGTCGAGGCGTTGTTTAAAACATTCGGCAGTTAGCATGCGGTTGACGGAAAAGTGTGCGCCGATATCTCTCAAGAATTCGATGTAATTAAGTTTAAGAAGCCAATCGGCATTGTTGAGCATTAAAGCTTTGCCTTCCGAGAAGTCAATGAAACGTTGCATTTGTTTTTTGAAACGTTCACCGTTATAAACGATATCGTCTTGGGTCATCATTTTACGCATATCAGTCTTGCCAGAGGGATCACCTACCATTGTCGTTCCGCCACCGATCAGGCAAATAGGACGATGTCCAGCCTTCTGCATGTGTGCCATTACCATCATTCCAAGAAAATGGCCGACATGTAGACTATCAGCAGTTGGATCAAAGCCGATATAAAAGGTGATTTTTTCTTTTGTGAAGAGTTCAGCTATTTCATCTTCGTGGGTAAGTTGTTGAATAAAGCCTCGTTCTTTGAGGATATCAAGTACAGTCATCGTTGAGAAGCCTCCTCGTATTGTCCAGAATTATTGACTGGTAAAAATAAAAACCGCCCGGTTAAGGACGGGTATAACCCGCGGTACCATTCTAGTTGCTAAGCTAAAATAGCTTGTTTATTTATATGTGAAATACTAACTGTAATATAGCAGGATACGCCACAAATGTCAATGTGACCCATCAAGTGTAACCAAGAACTATTTTTGTTTCATTCGTGAAATTTAAGATGTAAATAACTTTTACACTAAATTGTGGTACATCACAAGACACGGGGCCATATACTAAGATAGATATTGGTCTAGGAGGTAATCATGAGGTTTTCCGTAGGGAATAGACGAAGAATATCATCAGTTATGATAGTATCCATTCTAATATGCATCATGATAATAAGTATTTTCTGGATAATGGAAACACATTTAAAACCAACATTATTAGCCATAGCTGAGACGAAAGCTGTTTTTATTGCAACCCAAACCATTAATCAGGTTATTAACGATAAAGTAAATTTAGATATTAATCCTCAAACATTGATGAATGTTACGTTAGACAGTCGTGGACGTGTAGTGCTAATACAACCTAACACTATGGAATTTAATAAAATTGCTGCAGATACTACTATTAAAGTGCAAAATATATTAAAAGATATTGGTGAAGAAAAAATTAATATACCTATTGGGCAAATCTTAGGCAGTCAATTATTAGCTAGTATTGGGCCGAACATTACAGTTACAGTAATTCCAATAGGCACGGTTCAAGTAAAAGTAATTGATAAGTTCGAACAAGCTGGCATCAATCAAACTAGACATATGATATATCTTATTGCTACTACACAAATTAAAATTGTAGTGCCATTAGTTAGTAAAAGTATAAGTGTAGATACACAAATGCCAATTGCTGAATATGTTGTTGTTGGGGATGTACCTAATACATATGTACAATTTCCGTTTCCTCTTCCTAATAATATAAGTGGTGAAGGAATTCGTGAACAAGGTATAAACTAAATATAAAAGATAATCAAAGACTGACACAAAATGATAGGATAAAGAAGTCATCATTTGTGTCGAAAAAGGTTGACATGAATATAAAAAAATGATAATATAAGTGAAGTCGCTCGAAACGAACGAGTGATACTTCAATAGATTATTTAGTAAGAATAGCTTTGAATGAGTCGTGTTCCTTGAAAACTAAACAATGTAAGTAAGGTTAAAATAAGCCAGATGTGCGGTACTCGTTTGAGTACAAACAAAGTTAGTCGGCGTAAGCTGAACTAACACAAACTAGTTTTTTAAAGAGCCATCAAGGTTCTCTAATATAATTTATTGGAGAGTTTGATCCTGGCTCAGGACGAACGCTG
>JARBUM010000040.1 GCA_029239675.1 Pelosinus sp.
TCCGGCAAGAGAATATTCATTTTTTGCGCCAACATTTTCACTGCATCAAAGAAACTAATGTTTTCAATTTTCATTAAAAAATTAAATACATTTCCCCCACTTTGACAACCAAAACAATAAAAAAATCCTTTGTCAGGTGTTACAGAAAATGAAGGAGTGTTCTCATGATGAAATGGACAGCAGCCCCAATAGTTTTTCCCCTTCTTTTTTAAGGGGACATAATCTGATAAGATGCTTACAATATCACTTTCAGAACGCAACCTATCAATAAATTCATCATAAATCCCATCTTTCATAAGCTCACCTTTAACCTACCCGTAAACATATCACCGTTTAGGTCTCTCATTAAGTCTATTTCTAAATGATCAACTTTTCGGCTTATGCATACACAAATATCCTGTTTTCATGTTTTCGCGATTTTTTCTCATATTCCTGCTAATACTAGCATATCCAATATGACTAAAAGAAAAACTATATTTGATTTGTGATTTATTTCTACATAAATTCCCATAATCCTTCTACAATATCCGTGTACTCTAGTACTTATTATTTCATACTATTATTAAAATGTTTAAAATAAGTCTTTAAGTAAGACATATTTTTAATCATTTCTCTTCCATAACCAATAGTATTCAATATAACTTATAAATATCCTCTTTTCCCTCTTGACAACTTTTTTTTTTTTTGCTAACAAGCGTAAATCCTACATCCTCTAGTTTTTTTCACTTATAACTATATAGTAGGATACTCTCTAATTCGACAAAAGAATAAGACTCCCACTTATAAATGGTAGTCTTATTTTCTACTGAAGCTCCGACGCCCAGTTTTAGCTGGACAAGTTCACTTGCTATGACTAACACATTTACCGTGCAATCCACTTTGCAGGAATAAATAATTCCTCAAATAAGCGGATGGCATAAATGTCAGTCAACCCAGCAATATAGTCAGCAATAGTTACTTCCAAACCCCAGATACTTTCACGTTCTAAGAACTCCTGTGGCAAACTTTCAGGATGAAGGGTAAAATATTCATATAATTTATGAATTATATATTTTGCTTTTTTTCGATCAGGTTCTAAATCTGCAGAGTGATAAATTTTTTGGAACATAAATTCACGAAATTCTTCCATGGCATTTTTAACTTTAGACGAAATGCGTATCTCATTATGTCCTTCTGATGTTTTAACCATATCAGATACCATTACGGTAATCATGTTAGAAGGATTCGTCCCTAAGGTTTTTGCCACCTTTTCCGGCAAATCAACAGCCTGAATCATGCCTGCCCGAATACCATCATCATAATCGTGGCACAAATAAGCAATGCGATCGCCAATACGTACTATATTCCCTTCTAGCGTAAATGGTTTATTGAGGCCAGTATGATTTAAGATTCCATCCTTGACTTCCAGTGTTAAGTTAAGACCTTTTCCATTTCGTTCAAGATGTTCTACTACCCTCAAGCTTTGTTCATTATGATTGTAATGACCAAAAATTTCACGTAAAGCGTATTCACCAACATGCCCAAATGGAGTATGACCAACATCATGCCCCAAAGCAATGGCTTCTGTTAAATCCTCATTTAGCATCAATCCACGAGCAATGGTTCGTGATATTTGAGAAACTTCTAAGCTATGAGTCATCCTCATACGATAGTGATCCCCTGGTGAAATATATACTTGGGTTTTATGTTTTAAACGACGAAAAGCCTTACTATGAATAATCCGATCCCGATCACGCTGAAAAGCCGTTCGAAACTCACAGGCTTCTTCCTCTTTATCTCGTATTGCTTCTCTACTTTTACTGGCAAAAGATGTTAGTATTTTATATTCTTGTCCCTCTATCCGTTCACGTATGTTCATAATATCGCCTCCTTAATTCTAATTCAAATAACCCTTGCTTTATGATTTAGTCACTAGCTCACATGAAATGAAGCTATATACCCTTTTCCTCATGCCAATCATTTACACCTCCATTTTTTCACAAAAATCTGTTATAATATTATTAAGATATTTGTTCTAAGCCTTATAATAGAAAGGAGATTACATTACTATGAAAACTAAAATTTTCATATTTACGTTACTGGTCATGCTGCTTTTCACAACTACGACTTTAGCTGCTAAACCAATAATCACAGCAGATCAGCAATATTTTGATATTAATACTGGTTTATATGTATTAAACGGAAATGTATACATAGAAGTTAAAAACCGTATTATCACTGCTGATCAAGCTAAAGTCAACATGGGTTCCTTAGAAGTTTGGGGAAGTGGTGGTATCACCGTTAAACAAGAAGATATTTTATTTACCGCAGACAACGTCTATGTATACGGGACGCAAGATCGAGCTATCGTCGAAGGAAATGTAAATTTTTCTCGTATAAGCGTAAATGTTACTGCCAATCGCGTGGATTACAACTGGCGAGATAAAATTGCTACCTTTAGTGGCAATGTACAAGTCGTACAAAATGGTAAATCATGGTGCACTGATACTGTAAAATATAATATAGTCGCTGATACCTTCTTATAAGTATAGAACCTCCGGTTTTTCACCGGAGGTTCTTTTTTCTTACAAAATCAGAGGCATTAGAAGACGTTCTTAAATTCAAGCAAGAACGTTTAACGCTTCTCCTGCGTCTAAGGACTTGACTCTAGCCAAGTCTTATTTATACTTGTGAACAATAATCTGCTCCAAAGATATTCCCTTGCCTTTTCTTACAAATCAGTTCCATAACTTTGTTGGCAGTTTCCTCAATAGTCTTATTCGAGACATCAATAATGGGACAGCCCAGCTTATACATAATGCATTTAGCATACTCTACTTCTTCTTTAATCCGTGTGGAATCAGCATAACAAGATTCAGGGTCTAGTCCCATGGAACGCAATCGGTCTGCCCTAATATTATTAAGTTTAGCAGGATCAATAATTAAGCCTACAATTCTTTCTGCGGGGATTTCAAACAATTCTTTTGGTGGTGACACCTCAGGTACCATCGGTACATTGGCAACCTTTAATTCTTTATGAGCCAAATACATGCTCAAAGGTGTCTTCGATGTACGCGACACCCCAACAAGTACAACATCGGCTTTTAATATGCCATCAGGATTTTTACCATCATCATATTTCACCGCAAATTCGATTGCCGTCACCCTTTTAAAATAAGCTTGATCCAATGCATGAATCAAACCAGGTTTTAATTTAGGAACCAGTCCTGATACTTGTTGTACTGCATCAATCATAGGCCCCATAATATCAATAGTAGGAATATTATAATGCTTGGCCTGTGACAATAACGCTTCCCTTAGTTCACGGCCAACAATGGTGTGGCAAATAACACTTGTATAATTTGCTGCATCTTCTAGAATTCTTTCAATCTGAACGGTGCTATTAATGTATGGAATACGAATAATTTCAAAAGATCCCGCCTCAAATTGACTGGCTGTAGCTCTAGCTATTTTTTCTGCCGTTTCGCCAATAGAATCCGATAAAGCATAAATTACTGATGATTTAACTATGATGTTTTCCTCCTAACACTACAACGATATGCAGCATTCTTTTTAAATCAGAATAATGAATTTATTTCACTTATACTTTATGTTGTTTGAAATTCAAAGGCTTCCTTATTATATTTCATTTATAAAGACAAATGTGAACTTAGTATATTATACGCTAAAATTATACAAAATCCTCTTTCTTTACATCCTCTTATATAACATTCTGCCAATATCCACAAACAATTATTACAACTCTTTAGCATATTAAAAAAGAGCCTGCATCCATGTACAGGCTCTTTTCTATGACATTTATAAAGCTACAATCTTACTTAAATCTGCCATATTCCTAGTAAGACCAGTAATTCCTTTGAGTAATGCCAAACGATTATTTCTTACGGCTACATCTTCAACCATTACCATAACCGCACCAAAGAATATATCAATTGGTTGAGTCATTTTTATCATAACATCCAATATACCAGGGTAATCTTTCGCTATTGTCATTCTTTGAATCTGTTGACAAGCATCTTTATATGCAAGGTACAACATACGCTCCTCATCTACAGTAAACAGGCTTTCCTCAATAACATCTACTGTAGCATTTTTAGCCAAATTGCCAACTCTCGTAAATGCCTGTACAGCCTTTTGCATTTCACTACTACTACCATCAGCTGCCAGAGCTTTAGCTCTCAGCCAAGTGTCATAGATATCATCTACACCCGTCGTCATTACAGCATCTATCATATCATAACGAATGTTTTCATCACCTAGAACATTCTTAATTCGCAAACGGAAAAACTCCTCAATTTCAACGAGCAATTTTTCTCTTTTCTCATTCTGGATACCTAATAAATCCATAGCGTTACTAAGCATACCATCCAGTGAGATATGGTATTTAGCATCAATTAAAATATTAACAATCCCTAACGCCTGGCGTCTTAATGCATAAGGATCTTGGGAGCCCGTTGGCACTAAACCACGGCTAAATGTCGCTACAATATTATCTAGCTTGTCAGCAATGCTAATCACTTTTCCAGCTACGCCTTCTGGTAATATATCACCAGCAAAACGAGGTAAATAGTGTTCAAATATAGCCTGGGCCACTTCAGGTTGTTCTCCATTAAGCAAAGCATACTCTCTTCCCATAGTACCTTGTAGTTCAGTGAACTCACAAACCATCCCCGTTACCAGGTCAGCCTTCGCTAGTTTTGCGCTTCGTTCAATAATAGAAGTTATATTTCCAGCAGCAACTACTTCAGCAATAGCTAATGCCAGATGCTCAATACGTATTGTTTTATCATATATAGTACCTAATCCCTCTTGAAAAACAATGGTTTTAAGCTTATCTAAACGGTCAATTAATTTAATCTTTTTATCTTCCTCAAAAAAGAATTGGGCATCAGCCAATGTAGCTCTTAGTACCCTCTCATTACCATGGCGGACAATATCAAGATGCTCAAAGCCACCATTACGTACCGTAATGAATACAGGCAAGAGCTTGCCGTCTTTTGAAACTACTGGGAAATAGCGTTGATGTTCGCGCATAGGAGTAATGACAGCTTCTGGTGGAAGTGACAAATATTTTTCTTCAAATTGTCCACAAAGGGCTGTAGGATACTCTACAAGATAGACTACTTCTTCCAATAACTCTTCATCAATAGCAGCAGTACCACCTTGGCTTACGGCAAGTTTCTCAACTTGCTCACGAATTACTTTGCGGCGTACTTCTTGGTCAACCATAACATAGTTTTCCTGTAAGGACGTAAAATAATCATCAACGGAATGAACCACTAATTCCCCTTTACTCAAAAAACGATGTCCAAAAGTTATGTTCCCTGTAGATACTTCTGCAACAGTAAAAGGAATCACTTCATTACCAAAAAGCGCTACCATCCAACGGATAGGGCGAACAAATTTTCTATCAAAGTTAGCCCACCGCATATTTTTAGGAAAATTGAGACTGTCTATTATATTACTCAAAACATCAGGTAATAACGTCTTTACTGGTTTGCCTACTTCATGTACCATAGCATAAATATATCCATCTTTTACTACCAGATTAGCTGGATCAACGCCTTGTCCCCGAGCAAATCCTTGAGCAGCTTTTGTTGGAAGCCCATCTGCATCAAATGCAATTTTTATAGAAGGGCCTTTATTTTCACTGCTCTTATCAGCTTGGTCTTCTACTACATTTCTTACAATTAATGCTAAACGGCGAGGTGTGCCCAACACTTGAATATCTCCATACCCAATTCTAAGCTCATCAAATATATTTCTAGCAATCTTCTCGAACTGGTTTAAAGCCCCTGCCATGAACCTTGCTGGAATTTCTTCTGTACCAATTTCAAATAATAAATCTTTCGCCATAATTATTTACCCTCCTTGAGCAGGGGAAAACCTAATTTTTCCCGTTGTTCTAGATAACCTTGGGCACATAATCTAGCCATATTACGTACTCTCCCAATAAAGCCAGTACGTTCGCTGACACTTATCGCACCACGAGCATCTAGTAAATTAAAAGTATGAGAACATTTTAATACATAATCATAAGCTGGTAATACATATCCTGCTTCAATCACTCGAATTGCTTCTTTCTCATACATATCAAACAATTGGAATAGCAAATCAGTATCAGCTATTTCAAAATTATAATGGGATTGCTCGACTTCATTACGATGAAAAACATCACCATAAGTAACACCATCTACCCATTCCAATTCATATACATTCTCTTTGCCTTGAATATACATAGCCAAACGTTCTAATCCATATGTAATTTCTACCGATACAGGTTTCACATCAATACTGCCTACTTGCTGGAAATAAGTAAACTGAGTAATTTCCATTCCATCCAGCCATACTTCCCAGCCTAACCCCCAAGCTCCTAGAGTTGGTGATTCCCAGTTATCCTCAACAAACCGAATATCGTGCTGACTAGGATCAACCCCTAAACGAACTAGACTTTCTAAATATATTTCTTGAATATTAGCTGGTGATGGTTTCATGATAACTTGAAATTGATGATGCTGTAGCAAGCGATTAGGATTATCTCCATAGCGTCCATCTGCCGGACGGCGTGAAGGCTCTACATAGGCTACATTCCAAGGCTCAGGTCCTAAAGCTCGTAAAAAGGTAGCTGGATTCATAGTACCCGCCCCTTTTTCCACATCATACGGCTGCATTAAAATACATTTTTGTTCAGCCCAAAAATTTTGTAGTGTTAAAATCATCTCTTGAAAAGTCAATTATAATACGCCTCCCCAAAAATAAAATAAAAACCCCTTCATCCACAGTAACATATCGTTACAGGGACGAGAGGTTTATTCCCGCGGTTCCACCCTGATTGACCATTAAGCATGGTCCACCTTCAAAAGTATAGCAAGTTTTACTCTTCTAAATCAGGGCACTAAAAGCTACATCATTAGAATTTCCTCTTACGGCTTAGGAATGCCTTTCACCTATTACATTGCCAGGCTTACACCACCCCTGGCTCGCTAGAACAATAGGATACTTTTTTCCGTCATTGCCTTAATTTAGTTAAAATCATAACAAAAGTTACTTATATTGTCAATGGTCTATCGAACTTAGATTCCACCGTCTTTATGATATTCATTTTTCTGTTCATCACTAACCTGTGTCTCATCATCTGCTACCTCTGTTTCTGTGGTGCTACCGTCATTACGTACTACTTCAATACTGCACCGTTTAAACATTGCCAGCAATACTCCTAATGCCGCAATTTGTGGTAATACTACAGCTCCTATCGCACCAAGGGTCACAGGGATTTCAACTAGAGTGCGTCCTTCACTTTTGATACTAATTTTATTGACGTTTCCCTCATGTAAAAGTGCCTTTACCTTATCAATCACTTCACCAGAGCGTACAGAAAAGCCCTCTGTCCAGTTTGTTTCTGGCTTCTCATCCAATTCGATTAATGTATCAAGTAAAATCCCTTGATTCCGTTCCAACGCTTCTTTAGCCTCTCGATAGGATATACCAGTACGACCACGTATAATATCAATTTTTTCTAACGTTATTTCTTCCATAATAAAATCCTCCTGTCAATTTTATTTATTATCTCCATCGAGAACAATCATTATTCAAAATTCCAGATTAACCCAGTATTGTAGCAACGATCTTTCGTCTATTTGTTTATTAGCCATTTTTCATCACTACAGCAACTTGTCTAATAAAATTCATAGACTTAAGTGGCTTGTCCAAACATTGCAACAAATACTCTATAAGTATTTGTTCTGTTTGCATCAGAACCGCACCATTCACAGTAAATTCAATTGGATTTCGCCAATCAATATGTAATAAGCAGTCTATAAAATGAACCATTTTCTCACTAACTTCTGGAAGCCCCTTATGGTCACAAATAGAGCAGATACAGCCTCCATCTAAATAACTAAAATATGTGGGCAAAATCAAGACTTGTCCACATCTAGCACAATGTTTAAAGTCTGGATAATACCCCATAATAAATAACAATTGCCATGCCCAAGCTAATGCTACCATGCGTGGATTACGTACAGAGAGTACCATCAGCACTTCTAATAGTAAATCAAAAACTTGAGGTTCAGGGTTCCTCTCAGGGCAAAGTTCTGCGACCAATTCTGCTATAAATGTGCCATAGGCCATACAATTAAAATCCTCTTGCACATGCCGGAAAGAATTCTTAATTTCACATTGTTTGACAGAATCATAATTCTTTCCTGATGCTAATCTTACATCTAAATGTGTGAAAAGTTGCATTCCTCCAGCTAAAGGACTTTTAGGGCGTCTGGCTCCATTGGCAAAAGCAATAATCTTTCCATGTTCACGAGAAAACAAAGTCACCATTTTATCAGCCTCGCCCCAATCACGTGCTGCAACTAAAATAGCCTCCGTTTGATATTGTGCCATATTCCCCTCAATCACTCTTCTACTTAAGAATAGAAATTCATTCCAAATCTATTTTACCTTTATCCGATGACCAAGTCGCTCTAAGACTCCCATCTTTTATCTTGTTAACAGCCTGTAAAACTCCAACTAATCACTCTAAGGGTCTTCGGACCCAAGGTTCATTTATACAAGTAGAAGCTCTAGCGCAACTAACCCCCTGTATAAGTGCGACTAAGATTCATCTGGAGTTAGAACTCCACTTGAATCAAGTCTTTTTATGTAAGAGGCGTTCATAAAATGTACGCCTCCTATTTTGTTTTAAATCCATATGATATTTAATCCCAAGACATTATAAGCCGATCTTCGTAACTGGCGGTGTTTCAGGTTGAACTTCAGATTCAGTGCATGAACGATAAATCAAATATGCCTCAATTTGTCCGGTGCTTTGGAAAACTCCCCACATTAGATCCCGTAACAACACTTGACATCATCCCTTCGCACATATTTTTTTGATACTACCTTCTCACATTCTCGCCCTATCAGCCTCCTTTTCTATAATATACCTAAGTTTATAGTTAGGTTAAGCTTCGCTATCCTTTTCCTCAGGAGGAGGTAAAGCCTTTACCCGAACAACACGAAAACCATTTACCTGCAACACAACAAATCTATATTCACCAATCTTTATCTCATCTCCGATTTCTGGCCGACGTCCTAATACACCAAATATATAGCCACCAATCGTATCCTCTTCATGTTCTTCCAAGCGAATATTTAATAAATCAGCTACATCCTCTAAGAGCACTCTACCATCAAATTCATAGGCATTATCAGGCATACGTTGAATTTCTGGCTGAATAACTTCATCATGCTCATCTTTAATATCACCAACGATTTCTTCAATAATATCTTCCATGGCGACAAGTCCAGCAGTACCACCATATTCATCCACCACAACGGCAAGATGAATTCGCTTACGACGCATCATCTGCAAGATTTTAGCCACTGACATTCCCTCAGGGATAACCAATATTTCCCGCATAATCGTTGTTAAATCTTTCTTTTCTGTATTGCATAGGTCAAAATCCATTAGATCTCTAAGATGGATCATACCCATAATATGATCTTTATCTTCTAAGCATAAAGGAAAACGAGTATGATGAGTTTCACGTACTACTTTTATATTTTCTTCATAGGAGTCATCAGCAAACAAGCAAACAATATCCTGGCGCGGCACCATAACCTCACGAGCTAAGCGATCAGCAAAATCAAAAACATTATCTAAAAGATCACTTTCCATTTGGTCTAATACTCCACCGCGGTGACTAGCACTTACAATCATCCTTAACTCTTCCTCTGAATGGGCCAAATCAGATTCGCTAGTTGGTTTCACACCCATAATTTTCAAGAAAAACCAAGCAGTATGATCAAACAAAGTAATTACAGGATAACCGATTTTATGAAATATATATAGTGGCCATACTACCCAAAGGAGCATGCTTTCCGCTTTTTGGATAGCCAATGACTTCGGGATTAATTCGCCGATAACAACATGTAATAAAGTAATAATTGTAAATCCGAGAGCAACTGTTATAGTGTGTAATAATAATTGCGATCCTGGAAAATATGCAAATATTATAGGCTCTAAAATAGAGGACATGGCAGGTTCACCAATCCACCCTAAGGCCAATGAGGCTAACGTAATACCCAATTGAATTGCACTTAGATACGTATCTAAGGATGATATGATTTTCAATGCCAATTCCGCTCGTGAGTTTCCTTGTTGTACAAGTTCTTCTATACGAGTTTTACGAATCTTCACCAAAGAAAATTCAGCAACTACAAAAAATCCATTCAATAATACCAATAAAAAGGCTGCTAACAAACTTAGCGAGCTATATAAAGGCGACTCGATAGCGCATCTCTCCCTCAAAATATTACAGTTCGTATTGAAAATACTATTTGTTATTACTATATTGACTAGCATATTCGGAACATTTTTCGCAAAATAGTTTTATACTATCATGGCACTCTTAATCATTTGCATCTAAATTTATTATAACCCAATTTGTCCATAATAATATTAAGCCTTGCCATCATAATAATCTATTTAACCTCTCTTTACAAATGATACCATCTTGCAGCATTTCGGTCAATAAAGAATGGCTATTGCATTGCAATAGCCATAGGAAAATTATGTAATGTTTTTCTAATATTTAGCCCTTATTCATAACCAAAACTTCGTAAGCTGCCCTCTTTATTACGCCAGTCTTTTTTTACTTTAACCCATAAATCGAGAAAGATCTTTGAGCCGAGTAGATTCTCGATATCAATACGCGCCAATCTCCCCACTTCTTTCAACAACTGGCCTTTAGCACCAATCACGATTCCTTTTTGGGATTCACGTTCCACATACACAACTGCACGAATATACAAATCTTCATTCGACCTAGTTGTGATTTCCTCAATATCTACAGCAATAGAATGAGGGATTTCGTCCCGTGTAGCATGAAGAACCTTCTCACGAATCATCTCGCCAATCACTAAGCGTTCTGGCTGATCTGTAATCATGTCTTCCGGATAATATTGAGGACCGGGTTCTAAATATTTCTTAACTTCTACAATCAAACCATCTAAATTGGTATGTTCCATAGCGGAAATAGGCACCACACCAACAAAATCATAGCAAGCTGAGTATTTTTGTATTATTGGCAGTAGTTTTGTTTTTTCGATTTTATCAATCTTGTTGACTACTAGTATGACTGGTGTTTTAACTAATTCCAGTAACTCCAGTATATATCGTTCGCCACCACCAATATCTTCTGTAGCATCTACAACAAAAAAGATAACATCTACTTCACGTAATGTATTTTCTGCTGCCTTTTGCATATACTCACCTAATTTATGCTTCGGTTTATGTATACCAGGCGTATCAATAAATAAGATTTGTGCATCATCTAATGTAAGAACACACATTATTTTATTGCGCGTTGTTTGAGGCTTATCCGACATAATCACAACTTTTTGCCCAATAAGACTATTGATTAAAGTAGATTTACCAACATTTGGTCTGCCTATAACTGAAACAAACCCGGACTTATGATCTTTATTAACTTCCATTATACTTTTCTCCTGACAAATGTTTTTTTTCAAATGAATAGGGTAATAATTCTTCCAGAGTGACAATATGTTCTTCACCTTGTAAATTACTCATGATAACTTTACTAATACCAAACTCGGACATCACTTGCCTACAAGCTCCACAAGGTGCTACAGGTTTTTTCGTATCCGCCACTATAGCAATAGCTACCAATTCTAGATTTCCCTCAGAAACAGCCTTGAAAATAGCTGTACGTTCAGCACAATTAGACAGACCATAAGAAGCATTTTCAATATTACAGCCTGCATATATTCCACCGCTTTTTGTTAATACGGCAGCACCCACTTTAAAATTTGAATAAGGTGTATAAGCATACTCGCGACCAGCTTTTGCTGCTTCAATTAATTTTTTCATTTTACGCCCCCTTAGCCTCATAGTTTTGAAAAGAAAAGCACATACCCAACAACTAGTGAGAATATGGCTGTTATCAAAACAGTACCAGCAGCTATATCTTTAGCGATTTTTGCTAAAGGATGAAACTGGGGTGATATCATATCCACCAGTGTTTCCACTGTCGTATTTATCATCTCTGCTACTAATACACATTCTACCGTTACTAACAAAATAAGGATTTCATATTTTTCTAGTGTGAACCACCAAGATAAAAATACTACAACTAGCCCGGCTCCAAGGTGAATTCTCATATTACGCTCATGCATAACACAATAATAAATCCCCGCGAAAGCACTTTTAAAGGCAATTCGTAGACTTTGTTTCTTTCTCATTATACACGACTAATACCTAAGAAAGATAAGATATGTTCTTCTTCCTGGCGCATTTCCTTTTTCTCATCTTCAGTCATATGATCATATCCCAATAAGTGTAATATGCCATGCACAGTAAGATAGGCCAATTCTCGTTCCAAACTATGTCCATATTCCTTTGCCTGACGCGTAGCCGTCTCAAGAGAAATAATAATATCCCCTAATAAAATTTCTTCTGGTTCATCAAGGATCTCAGGTTCTTCTCCTTCGTTTAGTGCAAAGGATAATACATCTGTCGGGCAATCCTTTCCACGATATTGACGATTTAGTTGATGAATATATTCATCATCAGCTAATACCACACTGACCTCCGTATGAGTCTCAATACCGTAGACCTCAGCAGCCTTATTTAACACAGACTTCACGATCTGTTCCATTGGTGGCGTTATTATCATCTTTCCCAGAGGGCTGCTTATTGCAATTTCCATTTTTTAATTTTCTCCTCTCCAATTCTTTCAAGGTATCAGGATATTCAATCCGGGTATGAAACATACTGGAAAGAACTCGAATAAATACGTCACCGATCACATTTAAATCTTTCAATGTTACATTACATTCGTCAAGTTGCCCATCATGCAGTCGTTCACGAATAATCTTACGAACTGTAGCTTCAATCCGATTTATATTAGGCTTGCCAATGGATCTCACTGCCGCTTCACAAGCATCAGCCAGCATAATTAGAGCTGCTTCCTTACTTTGTGGACGAGGCCCTTCATAACGAAAATCAGCCTCGATAATACATTCACTATGTTCATTCTCTGTAGCCCTCTTATAAAAATAAGAAACCAACATTGTTCCATGATGTTGCTGCACTATGTCCACAATAACCTGAGGTAGTTTATATTCACGACATAAGTCAACGCCATCTTTAATATGTGACGTCACAATTAAAGTACTTAAAGAAGGTGCTATCTTGTCATGAGGGTTTTCATTTACAACCTGGTTCTCTACAAAGAAGTACGGCCTTTTAATTTTACCAATATCATGATAGTAAGCTCCTACTCGCACCATAATAGGATCTGCATCAATGTAACCTGCAGCTGTTTCTGCCAAGTTTCCTACCAAAACACTATGATGATAACTTCCAGGAGCATCTAAAAGCAATCTCTGCAACAGGGGATGATTCGGCTGAGCTAAGTCTAATAGCTTAAGAGGTGTAGTAATATTAAAAGCATTCTCTAAATAAGGTAAGAGTCCTGTGGTAATAACCGATGCCGCAATACCACTTACTATTCCCTGTACACCTTGCATTAATATTTGGGAATTATTTAATTGTTCAATAAAACCAGTGGCACCAATGACTAAAAAATTGGCAACCGCGATAAAAATTCCCGTTCTAGTTAAACTATAGCCATGAGCCACCTTCGATACACTGTAAACACCAATTAAACTTCCTATTAAGACTGTTGAAACGGCTCGTAGGTCATGTTCAACAATAATCCCAAAAAACAACGCTAAGGCGATGCTAATCACAAGCCCTAGACGAGTGTCTATTAAAATGGAAACAAGAAGAGCTCCAGCAGCAATAGGTGCTGAAAAATCCGAATAATAATGAGCAGCCTTACCTAATAATAATGTTACTAACATTATTAGACCCAACAACACTAAATATAAGTCGTTAGCATAAATGGGATAGGCAAACTTATACATATATCCTAAAACAATACTCATTACAGCTAAAACAAAAATAGCAAGTCCAAAAATACGCATTTCATTAACATGGCCTTTAGACAATCCTAATTCTTCCATTGCATGAATTTGCTCAGAAGTAACGACATCTCCGCGCCTAACCATAATCTGGCCTTTTTTAACGGTCTCACGCACAGGTTCCATGCTGTTGACAGCTGATTGTTTGCGCTTATCTGTTTCACGTACATTCAAAATGAAATTAGGCTTCAATAAAGATTGTCCAATTCCAGCTACTACAGATTCAACCGTTTTTCCTAGCCCCATTTCCTCTGTTTCAATTACAATATGTTTCCTAGCAATATCTAAATCATCGTCGCGAATGCCCCGTTGGAAAAACTTGCGCAAAATGGTTTTAGATTGTTCTTCAGCATTTACCATTGAAGCGGCGTCCAGACGTACTAATCCCACAACAACAGTATTTGGCAACGGCACCGATAGATTCTGCTGTAATTTTTCTACTTTTTGCTCTGCTGAAACTAGATCTTTATTAGCAACAACTAGTTTTGCTTCATTAAAAATAGTCCCTATAGTTTCTTCTGCTTTAGCAACCACAGTGATGTCCAAATCGTAGACATTGGCTACACTAGCCAATACCTCATCTTCAAATTTTTTCGTCCTAATAACATCTACATACGCTACTGTTCTAGGTGCTATCACATCACGGTCACTTACTTGTCCTACTGTAAGAGATACTTTATCTGATATAAAATCAGATGATAAAATTATCATAAACAAGAGAAAGAAAGCCAACGCTAATACAAGACGCCGCGCGATTGGCTTTCCATATATACTTGTGGGTTGAGCAAAAAGCTCTCGCAATTTATTATTTAATGATATCACGAATTTCAACTCCATATTCAGTAGCATGGGGTACCCCATGTAACCAGACTGCTAATTGTCTTGGCAATAAATAACAGTAACAGTTTCTCCCATTCCTCCCCATCCTATTCTAGGGACAGTTATTTCGATATTATCTAAATAAAACGGTACATCCGCCTTATTCTTTGTTTATATTTACAACTTCTCCAATATCCTCTACTGTTTCCACACTCACTTTAACGCGAACCAAGTTTTCTTCAGGCATCTGCAATACCTCAATGTTTCTTGATAGTACATGTGCTGTTTCCGGAATTAAGGATTGTAGTAATGTAAAAGCTTTAGCCTTACTTTGTTCTTTCGCATCCTCTAGACCTATCTCAACGTTCTTTGCACAAAGTTCATAATATGTACTTATAGTAGATTCGACAACAATATCTTGATTCCTCCACCAAGAAAGCTTTTTATTGAATACCTCCACTTCCACCAACTTCTCAGGTTTTACTGCCACCTTTTTCAATTGAAACTCCTGTTGCCCCACTCTTAACGTAACACCAATTTCCTGCTGCCCTGTTCTTTCATAAATGGTTGTTACCAATTCAGATTCTCCATAGCTTTCATACCAGACCCGTGCTTTAATAATTCCACTCGCTCTAATTCTATGAGGAGGCAGATTACTAATTGTTGAATCAACTACTGCTCCCTCATAGCCAACTCCTTTAATCAACAGATCACCTTTTTTAACCGTATCGCCCTTTTTAACAAGATTTTGTCCAGCCAAAGCGATAATTTCTGTGATTATACCATCTTTTGTTGCAACAATATCAGCTGATGCCTTATCTTGGGGTTTTGAGATTGTTTTTTCCACTATTTCCACAACTGCATGTATACCAGTAAAACTAATTCCTACCCAAGCAACCTCAGGCAACGTTGCTGCTATTTGATTCTCAACACTCTTTATTGAAATATCATCTTTTAATGCACCTGGCCTTAATCCATTTTCATATACAAGATCTCTGATCTGGCGAGCAGGTATGGATTTAACACCAACAATATCAATAAACCATATATAAGATACCAAGGTATTTAATACAAACAAAAATAAGATTGCCCCAATCACCATCATTTTACGTCTCTTTATTTTCCTAATAACAAATGGGAATCCATAATAATTTACCACTTCTATATGATTTTTACTAGTACGCACAATAGGTCTAATACGAAAAAAATCAGAAAGGCTCATACAAACAAAAAGTCCTTCATTCTTTTTGGTAATGCCCCATAAAAAAATATTTTTTATTATACATAGATTGATAAACCGTTCCGGCATAGTTCCACTAACTTTTATTTTAACAGTACCATTCATGTAATGGAACATATTACGTATCATACTTGACTTCCCCCACAGTACCCTCAACCAAAATTTGCTCTACTTGCAAATTGCTGAGCATTAGATCATTACCAGAGATGATGAGTTCGCCCTGTTCCAATTTTATGCGTACCATGGAAGGAGTGTACTCAATTATACCCTTATGATTTTCTAATAGCAGCTGTTTGTTACCTAGCATCGTAATGCGTGGTAAGTCTAGCACAATATCCTGGGGAATCTCTAATATGCCAGCTAATCGTTGTAAATGCCTATTTTTACGATACTGCACAACAACCCCCCTCCCTCTATATAAATATATATGCTTAAAACCGACATGTAGTACAAAAGGCTAATACAGTAGTTAGCACAACAGATATAAGAGACACTCTATGTATTTCTTTCATCACTCTTCACTTTCTTCCATAGAGATATTTGAAATACAAAGATACAAAGTCGTTTACGCGTACACAGAGAGCACAAAGGGATTATGATAAACTTATCCTTGTGTTCTGGTATAAGAAAAAGCGTGGAGATTCTCCACGCTTTTATACATTCGGTAAAACCGGCATATACCCAGCATATCGTTGCTGCAAGAAGTTCTCGTATTTATGAACTTTTACGGGAGCAGCAAAACGCATATAATTTGTTGCTACGATCATTTCGCCACAATCTAAATTTTTTATTTCGTTACGCTGTTGCAATATGTCCTTACGGCACATAGCTTCTATTTTGCTGCGGTCAGCCTTGGAGGCTAAGCCAAGAATGAATAAAGTATTTAACTGAGATAACACTTTATCAGCCAGTAAGCGAGGTTGTTGGTCTACTACGCACATACCCAAATTAAATTTACGTGCCTCACTCACTAATCGAGAAAAAACATTACTACTACTATTTTCCTTCTTACCTAAAAATCGATGAGCCTCTTCCAACACAATTAGCACTGGTTTTATCTGGCTACGTTCTCCATCTGTCTTAGCTGCATAATAGTTTAAAAGTTTCTTAGATAATAAAGTTGATAATGCTTGTTCGCCTACTGGTGAAATATTTTTTAATTCTACAAGTACAACCTTTCCCTGCTCTAATTGAGTAATCATTTGAGAAATGATTGTAGCCTCTTCTTCCTTTACATGCAGCTCTTGTTCTAAATTCCAACAGATACTTTTTATTTTTCCTATGGTTCTAGAATGGAACTTTTGCCCTGTACACCCTGATAACTCATCAATAATCTCCTTCGTATCGTACTGTAGTACATAGCGCATCCAATCCTCTTTCCATAAGGATGACAGTTTATAAATTGCATCCAGTTGAGGTTCGGTAAAGGTAGCACAGGCTGTAATATCTTCAGGACCAACTTCTGAGAAATTAACGGCAATGGTTTGTCCATACTCTTTGTCATCTGTATGATATACACATAAGCGCTCTTTAGACATAGGATGGGAAGACAAGTCTTTAAAATATTCATTATGCACATCAAAAATCAATAGTCCATAATTTCCACTATCAATTACCGAGCTGGCCAACACCTTTACTACATTACTTTTACCCGAGCCTGTAGTACCAAATATGCCAATATGCTCCGTTATGGATTTAGATCCATAAATGCCAACAGGCATTTCTAATATACCTCGCCCACTTTTCAAAAATCCAATTTCTAAATCACCTTTGATTTCAGAAAGTAGACCTGAATCTTGAGGGGCTAATGTCCTCACCTGACAGAAAAAATCTGGACAAGTTTTAGGATTTAACAATTGTCCTTTATCATCAACATAGCACAATTGCTCTGCCATACCGATTTTTACGGTGTGATTGCCCCCCATATAAAAATCTAATTCCTCCTGATTTTCTACTTGTCCATTTTCATCTAATTTACTCATTAAATAACCCACACCATTTAAGCCCGACCAACGTGACTTGACTTTAAAATCGTAAGCCCTAATGTAAAAACGGTCATTATTGTTACCCTCTACTACTAAAATATCACCAAAATCAACATCTTGGTTAGGTGCAACCACAAATTCTACTGATGTACCTTTTGCATATGTTAATCGTCCTTTATATGTTGTCTCCACCATACGTCACCCCTTTCAATCTTCAATATCATTAACATGATTTTACTATTCTATAGCCACTTACAGTATCTCCATACGACGATCTAGAATAAAACAACAATATTACTATTTATGTTGTACAAATAATAAAAAAAAATAACAGGGGTTATTTTCCCTGTTATTTTCTCTCTATTTATGAAATTTTACATAAAAAATCATACATATAATACATCTTTATCTTTATCCAATGACCAAGTTGCTCTAAGACTGCCCTTCTTTTACACAAGTGTGAGTTAAAAGCGAATACAGCCTGGACAAGTGCGACTAGAATTTAGATGGAATTAGAACTCCACCTAAATCAAATCTTCCTTATTTCATCCGTCTTACAAATGGTCGATATGCACGGGGAGGCTGAAGAACCTCTGCAAAGATTACACCATTGATTACTACATTTTCTGTTAATTTACCTCTCCAAGGCGATATTTCCTCTGCAATGGCAGGAATACTTTCTGTTTTAGAAATAATCGTTTTTGGAAAATCCGTACTATTATTTTTTAATTCCATTGGAGTTTCTTCAGAAACAAGTTCAAATTCAGGAATGATCACCTGCTCCGGTAAATGCATCTGTGTCTGTTTTTTCGCCATAAGCCTGCGCCACACTGCTGGTCCTAAATACATTATGGCAAGTAATAATAAAGGTAATAAGTCATCCATAATATCACCACCTATTTCCTAGGTTCTTCGGATTTATTGGAAGTTGGTGCTGCTGGGCCTGCCTTACTAATGGTTTCTCGCATTTGCGTATCTGCCATAATGTTGTTCATATTATAATAATCCATAACCCCAATACGTCCTTCGGTTAATGCTACTGAAAGGGCATGTGGAATCTCTGCCTGTGCTTCTACAACCTTTGCCTGCATTTCTTGGGTGTATGCCTTCATTTCTTGTTCTTGAGCGACGGCCATGGCTCTTCGCTCTTCTGCTTTCGCCTGTGCGATACGCTTTTCAGCTTCTGCTTGATCCGTTAACAATTCGGCACCAATATTACGTCCTACATCCACGTCTGCAATATCAATGGATAAGATTTCAAAAGCCGTACCTGCGTCAAGCCCTTTAGATAATACTGTCTTAGAAATATGGTCTGGATTGGCTAACACATCTTTGTGATCTAGAGATGAACCCACTGTAGTAATAATCCCTTCACCAACCCTAGCTAATACAGTAGCTTCACCAGCACCACCGACTAAACGATCAATATTGGCTCTTACGGTTACACGAGCCTTTACTTTGAGCTCAATCCCATTCTTTGCCACAGCGGCTACGACTGGTGTCTCAATGACTTTAGGATTAACGCTCATTTGTACAGCTTCCAAAACATTTCTACCTGCTAAATCGATAGCAGCAGCCCTAGCAAAGGGCAAGGGAATTTCAGCCCGGTGTGCAGCAATCAAAGCATCTACCACACGATCCACATTACCACCCGCCAAATAATGGGCTTCCAATTGATTTACATTTACCTCAAGCCCTGCTTTATTGGCTTTAATTAAAGGTAAAACGATATTAGCAGGTGGTACTCGCCTAAGCCTCATTCCAACAAGCGTAAAGATACCTACGCGCACTCCAGCAGCAATCGCTGAAATCCATAATCCAAGGGGTACAAAATGCAAAAAGATAGCAATACCTACTACCATCAACAACACTAAGAATAAAGGTCCTACTACACTGAAAATTCCCATTTATATTACCTCCCACCCTATTTTAGATGCGCTTTACTACAATTCGACTACCGTTACTACTCACCACCTTCACTCTAATCCCAGGTTCAATATATTGGCCTTCTGATATTACATCTAACTGCACGCCATCAAAATCAACTAGACCCGATGGTCTTAGTAACGTAAGAACAATTCCTTCTTTACCAACGTAACTGCTATAATCATAACCGCTACTAAAACCTGCTTCTTTTGTCTCTGTGTCCTTTAGAATCAATTTAGCCCACAACTTACTTGAGGGCAAATACTTAAGTATAAATAGGAAAGCAACAATTGCTATGAGCAAGCTAATGGATAATAAACTCATAGCTGTTACATTGCCACCTAAAGTAAGGAACAAACTCACTAAAATGCAACTAACACCACTAATCCCCCAGAAACCAAAGCCTGGTACAAATAATTCGATTAAAATAAGCAAAACACCACTAGCAAATAAAATGAGTTCAAACCATCCCGCTAAACCTGTCAGCCATTGACTGCCAAAGAATAACATTGCGGCTAACAAACCAATAAATGCCGCCACACCCATACCAGCAGTCTTAATTTCTGTAAATACAGCTAGAAAGATAATTGAAACTAGAAATGACTTTACTGTTGGGTCAGAAAACCATCCTGCTATTTTTTCCGGCCAACCACGATGATATTCCATTATTTCATGATCCATTAGTCCATAATAAGCTAATACATCTTTCCTTTCAGCAGCTAATAGATCCGCATACCCCACCTCTTTTGCCTGATAATCAGTAAGGGCTAAGATCTGACCTGGTTCTGCATAGCCAGGAAAACCTACTGTTTTATCCACCATCGCTTCCGCAACTTTCACATTTCGTCCACTTTTATTCGCTGTAGCCGCAAACTCAGCCTTTAATGCAGCAATGGTTTTCTCCGTCGTCGGTATGGGCTCTGCTGCACCAATACTACCACCTGGTGAAATAGCAATGTGCTTATGAGAAATAGCAATTAAGGCTCCTGCTGACCAAGCCCGATTCTTAATATAGCAAATAGTCTGAATCGGAGTCTGGCTAATCATATCACGAATTTTAACGGCAGAATCCACTAAGCCACCAAAAGTATCCATTTCAATGACAATGGCTGCAGCATTATTTTTTTCAGCGTCTGTTAGAGCACGATTTACTAAAGCAACTTGGCTACCATCAATTTCTCCTTTAATATTTATCAGCACTACCTGCTGAGCATTGGCTACTATCGGCTTGTAAGCACATAGTAGCATGCTCATAAACATACATACAGCAACTAGTTGCAGTATACGCCTCATCTTATCACTCCCTTCACTTTTTCTTCTTTCTACAGTTAGCCTCTTGACTCGTCGAAACTTGTATGTTATTGTCTAATTGTAAGGAATAAGTGACGTAATCTACCCTTTAATTATACTATACATTCGCACTACATGTTCTACTGTTTATATTATATGTTGAAATTATTCATATTACTTTTATTACCTTTATTTTTGCAAATCATTTCTAAGATATATAACTATTTTTTACTACTAATAAAACAATTACCATAATGTTTCACTTATTACTACATTAAAAAACAAGACAAGCCTCGGCTTGTCTTGTTTTTTAATGATTATTTCCTAAAATAAAATCTGGTACTTATTAAAAAATAAGTACCAGATTAACTCATTGATTTAGCATCTCGCGTACGATGGTATTTACTAACTTACCATCAGCACGTCCCTTTACCTTCGGCATTAGGACAGCCATTACTTTACCCATATCTTTAGGGCTAACCGCTTTGGCTTCTACCACAGCCTGCTCCACTAAAGTACGAACTTCAGCTTCACTAAGTTGCTCCGGTAAATACTTCATCAAAACTTCAATTTCTAGTTCGAGGTTTTCAACTAAATCTAGGCGATTACCTTTTTTAAACTCTTCTATTGAGTCTCGACGCATTTTTACTTCTTTGGAAACAACATCTAAAACCTCATCATCAGAAAGCTCTTGTTTACTGTCAATCTCGACATTTTTTATGTTAGCACGTACCATGCGAATAACAGAAAGGCGCAATTTACCCGTCTCTTTATCTTTCATGGCCTGCTTCATATCTTCTGTCAATCTTTCTTTTAAAGACATATACAAACCTCCGAAACTCTAATTAAAACTTACGTTTACGCGCTGCTTCGGATTTTTTCTTGCGTTTTACGCTAGGTTTTTCATAATGTTCGCGCTTTCTTATT
>JARBUM010000148.1 GCA_029239675.1 Pelosinus sp.
GAATAAATTTAATGGGAGCAACATTGCGCAATGTGTTATTTGATAACTGCTATGGGGATTATGCTAACTTTCGTAATGTAAATTGCAAACAGGTGAAATTTCATAATAGTTCATTAGCCAATGCCGATTTTTATACATCGACATTACTCAAGGTGCATTTTTCTAATTCAAGTTTAGAACAGATACAGCTATCGGGTACTAAGCTGGCAGGCATTGATTTAAGTAGCTGTGAGTTTAGACAGATTGGTGTTACCATCGAAGATATGCAAGGGTGTATCGTTTCTCCACAACAAGCAGTTGGCTTCTCAAAGCTATTTGGCTTGATTATCAACGAATAAATTGAACGGATATTCAAAGAAAATCTTCTAATTATGTATGGCGTACATTAGATAGAAGATGAGAGTGACTCGAAAGAACTGTGCCTGTGATTTTCCACGCAAGAGGGTTGCAAACGAAGCAAGAAAAGAGCTGAGTAAAAAAGCAAAATCTCGCGTCCTATTTAGGGTCAAATGAGCTGTGATTATTTTGTAAGTAGATTTTTTTGCTTGTATTTATTGTGAATAAAGGTTTCTAAGTATATAATAAATTACAGAATACTTTCTTTTGATGGTCAGTAAAAACAAAAGCATACTGTAACGAGAGCGGATACGAGTAGTGATAATCATCTAATTCATGAGGTATCTGTGGGTGAAAAATGAGACTGAAGAAATAGGGGCATAACTATTGTTATTGCACTTGCTTCAGTATTTGTTTTTTTAAGTAAATAAATATGTGATGGCGGAGTTGAACGGTACGATCGATAGTTATTATGACGCTTTTGAGTAGAAGCTTGTAAATTAGTAAAACTGGCATTCCATCTAACAATTGCTTTTTACTGGATGACTGGCTGTTGGCTTTTTCAGTAAAGATTTATTTGAGATGCTTTGAATAAATTCTAATATTATATAAAATTAATAAAGGTGGAAAACATGGGCTCATATATTGGATCAAGCGGTACTTTTGAAGTTATGAGAAACTTAAATCTAGAGAAAATCTACAGGTTAATTTTATTAAATCAGCCTATTTCAAGAGCTCAGCTTGCCCAACTGTCAGGCTCGAATAAGGTGACCGTTTCTAATTGTGTAGATTTCTTATTAGAAAAGGGAATTGTCCATGAGTTAGGAGTAGTGGGAGCGGGAAAAGGAAGGCCGGCGACCTTGATCAGCATAAATGGTGATTCAGGAGTATTAGTTGGCATTGAGATGAATATTCCCTTTATCAGGGTCATTGTAACAAGTCTATCTGGAGTAATGCTAGAAAATATTATTCTTCCTGACATAGGATCTGATCCGGAGGCATTCACTCAGCAAGTTTCAGCAACTATCACAATGCTGGAGGAAATGTATAAAGTTCGTAAATTAGGAGTAATAGGGGTGGGTTTTGCATTCCCAGGATATAATCCACAGACCGGAGTTATCGAGCAGATGCCCAAGTGGCAAACGTGGAATAAATTTCCTATCCTAAAGGAAATGCAAAAGTATAATCTTGGTATACCTCTTTTTTTTCGATCTACAGTACAGGCTGCTACAATGGGTGAAATTCATTTTGGTAAAGCGAACCCTTTCGAACAATTAGTGTATCTTTCCGGGACATGGGGAATCAGTGCTAGTGTGTACTCGAATGGAGCCCTTATTTCCGGTCACCATGGTTTAGCCGGGAGAATTGGTCATTTTATTATCCAAGCTAATGGTAAACAATGCATATGTGGCAGCAAAGGATGTTTGGAAGAGTACGGATCAATTCGTGCGTTGTTTAATAAACTGTATCCGGGAAAGCTTCAACATCATAAATATATTAGAGAAATCTTGGAAAGGGTTAGAGGGAAAGACCCGGTTGCCCTGGTGGCTCTTCATGAAACGGTTCAATATTTAGCAATTGGTGTGGTAAACGTTATTAATGCTTTTAATCCAAGTCGCATATGCATTGGTGGTTATCTCGGCTCGATAATAGATGATTCTCTGCTTAATGAGATCAAGACAATTGTCGCTCAGATGCTACCAAAATATTACTGGGAAACTTTAGACATCTATTGCTCAAATTTAGGTGAACTTGGTGTTGCCTACGGCTGTATAGCTGTTGTAAGAGATCAGCTAATTAGTATCTTAGTAGGTGATTCTGCGATTAAAAAATAATTTACTGGGTGGTATCATAAAGGCTCAGGCGTTTCAAAAGACGCCTGAGCCTTTTTGCGTTAAATTTGAGATATCCACTTAATTTCGTTTAAGTGATGGATAATATATTTAGTAAAAATAATTTACTAAATATTACTTGAAATATCAGAAAATTTGTAGTATATTGGATTTAGTAAAAATAACTTACTAAATATTCAATTTTAATCGAGTACATAAAATAATCTTTATGCAGGTATTGCTTTAGGAAGTATGCCGAAAACGATAAGGAGCCGTTGCAAAGGTGAACAATTTAACTGTCTTAATTAAACCTGCTTCCAGTAGTTGTAATATGCGATGCCGATATTGTTTCTACCATGATGTTACACAACATCGACAAATAGAGAATCTGGGCCTAATGACGGAAAAAACGATGACTATGCTTATTGAACAGGCAATCGCTGGGATAGATGTCGGCGGTCAGCTTTATTTCGCATTTCAGGGAGGAGAACCTACCCTTTGTGGCAGGGAATTTTACGAGCGTTTTGTAGCCTATGTACAAGAGGTATCCTATTCTAAGCGCTGCACAGTTACTTATGCATTGCAGACCAATGGTCTATTGCTTGACGACGCCTTTTGTCAGTTCTTGGCTAAGGAAAACTTTTTGATTGGCTTGTCCTTAGATGGAACGGCAGAGGTCAATGATTGTAACCGGATTGATAGATATGGGAAGGGTACATTTAATAGGATTATAAAAACAACTCAACGTTTACGAAAGTTTGGGGTTGAATTTAATATTCTTTCCGTTGTAACCAAAAGGCATTTAAAACATGCCGAAGGCCTTTATAAATTTTATGAGCGGCAAAAATTTACACATGTTCAACTTATACCCTGTATTGCAAGTTTTGATGTTACAGATAACGCTGACATACCACAGCCCCATGAATATGGCCAATTTTTATGCCGTATGTTTGAGTTGTGGTTGAGAGGCTGGGAACGGGGGAAACCAATATCAATCAGAGAATTCGATAATTTTTCCAGCATGGCGATGTATCAACAGGAGCCAGAGTTGTGCTCTATGCGTGGTGCTTGCAGTGTCAGTCCGGTTGTCGAGGCTGATGGAAGTATTTATCCTTGTGATTTTTATGTTTTGGATCAATGGAGATTAGGAAATATTTATGATTCTTCTCTGCAAGAACTCTTGATAAATGATATAGCAAAGAAATTCATCAAAAGATCTCAGCAATTGCCCAGTGATTGTGAAAGTTGTCAATGGTCCCATTGGTGCCGTGGTGGATGTCGGAGAATGTGGGAACCGTGGACAGAAAAAAATCCCTCTGCGCCTAAATGGTGCGCTGCGCAAAAGATATTCATTCCATTTGCTTTGGCGCAAATGCCTAGGCTGAAGAGAGCAATTCTGCAATATGAGCGAGTAGCCCCTGTTAATATCTGACGTGAAAATAAACTGGGATATTCTGGGGCAACTAAAAGACCAGATGAATATCTGGTGGCCGGGGTAACCGATGACAGTCGGGAAAGGTGAAATAATTAGATTAGGGAGGATATTATATGAACCAACAAAGCAATGTATTATTAATTAATGTCGATCATTGGTCGGCACCTAGAATGGGATGCGCTGGTGATGAAGTCATTATGACTCCGACTTTAGATCAACTGGCTAAGAATGGTGTACGTTTTACTAATTGTTTTAGTACATGTCCTGTTTGTATACCAGCAAGACGTTCTTTGATGACAGGTACTTCTCCACGCACACATGGTGACAGAGTCTATACGGAAAAAATGGCAATGCCGGATGTTAAAACAATGGCTCAAGCTTTTAGCGATGCAGGGTACCAGGCATATGCGGTAGGTAAATTACATGTATACCCACAGCGTAATCGGATTGGATTTGATGATGTTATTTTATCGGAAGAGGCTAGATATAATTTTGGTGTAGTTGATGATTATCAGGTTTGGCTGGGTGAGCATGGATATCTGGGAAAAGAATACGCACACGGTTTGTCTAATAACCAGTATCATACACGCCCGTGGCACTTGCCCGAAGAAGCTCATCAAACTACATGGGCTACCTCGCAAATGGTTAAAATGATAAAACGCAAAGACCCGACAAGACCGGGATTCTTTTATATTTCGTATGTGCATCCACATCCGCCATTAGTTCCTTTGCAAGCTTATCTTGATATGTACGAAGGGGTAGAGATGCCTAAATCACCAATGGGTGATTGGGTCAATGACAATGCTGCTATGCTTAACCAGTATTATGAATTGGCCAATATATATAGTCCACGCGATATAGAACGTGCTAAAAAAGCATTTTATGCATTATGTACTCATATTGATCATCAGATGAGGTTATTAATCGGAACCTTGAGGGAAGAGGGGATGCTTGATAATACGATCATTGGTTTTACCTCGGATCATGGTGATACTCTCTTTGATCATGGTTTGGTAGCTAAGCGGAATTTTTATCGTAACTCAACGAATGTCCCACTTATCCTTACGGGCCGTCCTCTGGAAGCATATGCGGGTTCTGTTAATAAACAATTGGCTTGTTTGGAAGATATTATGCCAACATTATTATCTCTTTGTAATATAGATACTCCGAGCACTGTGGATGGAATAAATTTATTTGGAGACTCAAGAAAACTTCTCTTTGGAGAGATTTCCAATGGTCCGGCAGCAACTAGAATGGCGACGGATGGTGCATTCAAACTAATTTACTATCCATATGGGAATGTTGTTCAATTATTTAATATAGAGAAAGACCCAGATGAATTAGTTAATCTTGCGCATAAGCCGGAATATGAAAAAATACAACAAGGTCTGACTGATTATTTAATCGCAAATTTACATGATGGTGATGAAAAATGGGTGGTAAATGGTCAGTTAGTTGGTGTTGTTGATCAAAATCAAGGGAAAAGAAAGATCGATTACGGTCTTTATAACCAAAGAGGATTACATTGGCCACCTCCTAAAGAAACAGATGGAGCTTTTGTGTGATAAACTCAGGTTTGTTTATGGTTAAAGATACTTCCTAAAACCGAAGAAAATAGTTTTCCTTAATAATTTATTTGAATGTATAAGTTACATAGAAAAAAGTCTAGTTTTTTCGGTGTTTTTAATTATATTTAGAGGGGGATAAATTAATGAATCAGGGCACAGTGCTTCAAGATGCTTCGAAGCAATCTACGCAAGTAATATATAACAGGGCAAAGATTTGGGAAATCGCATTGTTTTCACTGTCTAATACGGCTAGTAAT
>JARBUM010000149.1 GCA_029239675.1 Pelosinus sp.
CCCCCACGGGTCACCATTTCGGGCGATTAGCTCAGCTGGGAGAGCGCCTGCCTTACAAGCAGGATGTCGGCAGTTCGATCCTGTCATCGCCCACCATATTAGAAGTGATAAATGAGTATTAGAATGAAAATTCTAGTGCTCATTTTTGTGTTAGTTATTATTATGTACAAGATATAGGATAAAGAAGTCAGAGAGCAATAGCAGGAGAAGCTTCTGTTTTGCCGAACTGTGGGAAATGAAGGGTGTAGTCCTAGATATTTTGCTTATGATGAATAATAGTTGTAGGGGGCATTCCAGTGGACGGAAAAGAACGACGGATTGTATTGTTAGACAAGTTAAAAGCAGCAGAGGGACCATTAACAGGTACATGGCTAGCGAAAGCGTTAGGAGTCAGTCGACAAGTCATTGTAAGTGATTTTGCTATTCTACGAGCAGCAGGCCATACCATTTATGCCACATCTCAAGGCTATGTATTGCCCCTCGTGGAAAGTGCTAAGAGTATAAAGGCTACATTGGCTTGTAAACATGGGCGGGATGATTTAGAAGAGGAATTATCGATTATTATAGATAATGGTGGCAGGGTACTTGATGTTATAGTTGAACATTCTTTATATGGAGAGTTAAAAGCGAATTTAATGCTAGCATCTCGTCGTGAAATAGGGGATTTTTTGCACAAGTTAGAGGAAGGTAGGGCAGAACAATTAGCAAGTATTACGGGTGGAGTACATCTGCATACGATAGAAGTGCCCAGTGAAGAAGTATTAGCAAAAATAAAAGAAGAACTAAAAAGGACGGGAATTTTAATAGTTTCTTAAAAAAGCAAAGAACAAAAAGAGGTTGAGAGTCAATGTCTCTCAACCTCTTTTTGTGTTCTTTAAAAGAGTATTAGTCTTTTATTTGCTCGGCGATAATTTCTGCCACATGCTTAATTTTGATATTAGGAGCTTGTTTATCCAATCCGCCTTGGATTTGCATCATGCAGGCTGGGCAAGCTACAGCAATTACATCAGCACCGCTGTCTCTAATATTGTCAATTTTCTTCTTTAAGATCGGCATGGATAGTTCGGTATATTTCACGCCGAAAGCACCTGCCATACCGCAACATTTATCGCAATCCTTCATTTCTACAAAATCATAACCAGGCGCAGATTCTAACAGTTGTCTTGGCTCAGTGTGGACATTAAGACCACGTTTCATATGGCAAGAATCATGGTAGGTTACTTTTTGTCCGCCAGTGGATTTGTTTAGACGGCCGACCTTATCGTATTCACCCGCAACAAAGCTAGTGAACTCGCGTACATTATGAACCAGTTTTTCGACTCGTTTGCTCCACTCAGGATCATCTTTGAACAGCTCTACATAGGTAAGGTGCCAAGTTTCAGCGCAAGTTGGACAAGCAAACATAATATAGTCAGCTTTTGCTTCTTCAAAGGCAATAATGTTTTGTTTAGCAATTTTTCTAGCCGTTTCATGGTCGCCCATGCCAAGTACTGGCTTACCGCAGCAACTTTGATCTTCCGGGAAGACAACTTCCATGTTGAGATCTTGTAATACTTTGTAGACAGATTCTCCTGTTTCAGGGAAGATGAAATCAATATTACAACCACTGAAGAAGGCAACGCGTTTAACAGGTTTGTCTATTTTTCTAGTAACCTTTTTAACCCGATCTCTGAAAGGTTTATCCGCTACGGCTGGTAAACTACGATCAGCTGCTAAACCAGCAAAGAACAATGGCAAATGTCTAATAACACGGCCAGTAGTAAATGGTTTTTGTCCGATTGAAGCTAAGCGTAGTAAATTGTGGAAGACTTTGCGGTTGGCAAGAACGTTTTCGAAGACTGCTTTTACGCCGAAAGGCAAGCCGTCTTGTTCAACGGATTTGGCCCGGAGATATTCAATAAGGCCAGGAATATCAATTTTACCAGGACAAATCTCAGTACAACGGCGACAGCCAATGCACATTTCATTAATCTGTTTAAAATCATCCATACTATTTAAGAGAGCTGTTAAGATGGCACCAATACCGCCAGCATAAATGTGACCGTAAACATGTCCGCCAACCAAAGTATAAACAGGGCAAACATTCAAACAGGAAGCACAACGAACGCATTGGTAAATTTGTTTTAGTTTATCATCTTTTGCTGCTTTAAGACGTCCGTTATCAAAAAGGATAACATGAAGTTCTTTTTCTTGTTCTACCCATTGACCATCTTTTTTTACTAAGGCAGGAGCAGCACCAGAAATCATGCTCATATAGCTGGTCATAAGCTGACCAGTTGCATTTCTTGGCAAGGTTCTTAAAATAGGCACAGCATCTTTAATTGTAGGAATCAGTTTTTCATAGCCAATAATCACGACTTGAATTGGTGGTAGGGTCGCCACTAAGCGAGCATTTCCTTCGTTGGTTACGAGTCCAGTAGCACCATTTTCGGCAATACCAAAATTGGCACCAGTAATACCCATGTCAGCTTGCAGGAATTCATCTCTTAAGGCAATTCTAGCCTCTTGTACCATGTAAGCAATATCAGGCTCAATGTCTTTATTCAGCTCTTGAGAAAAGTATTTTGCAACCTGATTTCGATCAAGGTGGATGGCCGGCATAACCATGTGAGAAGGTTTATGCCCAGCAATGGAAATAATCCATTCTCCCAAATCTGTCTCCTTAACATGCAAGCCTTTTTCTTCTAGGAAGTGATTCAAATGGATTTCTTCTGTAGCCATGGATTTTGATTTAGCAATCCGTTTAACGCCCTTTTCTTTACAGAGGTTATATAAATATTCTTTTAACGCATCGCCATCTTTGGCGCGGAAGACCTTACCGCCTCGTTTTATGACTTGTTCTTCAAATTGGTCAGCAATTTCCTCTAATCTTTCTACTGTATCTATCTTCATATCTCTTACAGAGTTACGTAATGCATCGATATCGTCTACACTTTCATAAGCTTTAGCGCGAGCGATAGGGTAAGCTTCTGCAAATCGGTTTAAAGAACCGCGCAAGGTTTCATCCATTAACTTCTCATTGATTTCTTGTTTTAGGTTGCGAGTGTTGCTTGACATTATCTCATACCTCCCTTGTATCTTCATCAATAGCGATAATTACTAACTGGCTAGGTCCGTGTACACCAATGGTTAAGACTCTCTCGATGTCTGATGTACGACTAGGGCCAGTGATGAAGCTGACGTAGCCGCGGTCAAATACTTTGGAGATAGTCTCAAAAGCTGTAGCTATGGTAGGTACCACATTAGCACTATTCATTACAACGATAGAAATAGGAGGGAGAGTTGTAATGAGACGTTGTTCAATGGCGAAGCCATCTTCACAAACGCTGCCTGTCTCAGCAATGCCAAATTCAACACAGGCAATGCCTACATCTGAAGTATCGGCATGGGTTCTGATGTCCGATTGTTCAGTATATAAATCAATATTCATGGTCTTAAGGGTGTCACGAAGGCCAGAGGGGGATAATACTTCATTGGTAGCGACAACCTTTTTTGCTTCGCTTGACTTTATAATGTCAACAATAACCGATTGTGCTTCTACTGCGGTTTTTACTCTAAATACCTTTGCTGCTACATTTTGGGCACGCATTGCAAATTCTTCAAAAAATTCAGTGCCGACGCTTTCGGGTGGGAAAGCTTGCTTCCAATTAGTACTTACTTTTTTCATAAGTCACGTCCTTACTTTTTTTTATAAAAAAAACCTATAATTTGGATATAGTGGTCTGACCAGTATATTCTAAGTCCAACACAAAAAATCCTCCTTTAATGCGTGAAAAAACATAAAATTTTATTTATTTGAATTTTTTAAATATATAGGCAGGAATTTAGCTTAATGTGTTGAAACATTATATCTATGGTCAGACCACTAGTCCAGTGAGTTATGACCAAAATACTGGTTGATCAAAGAGAGGTGAGAAAAAGATTACACCAGTGAACAGGAATAATTAAGATTTAAAATGATGGAAAATATAAAAAAAGAGGTGTTTATTTAATGGCATGGACTCAAGTTTATGATCCAATGAACAGTTTGGCTCTATCATCCCTTTTCGCAGCAATTCCGATTATTGTAATTTTTTATCTTTTAGCAATTCGTCGTACTCCAGGACAAATCGCTGGTGCAATCGCTGTAACATCAGCAGTATTAGTAGCAATTTTTGTATATAAAATGCCTGCTGGTCTTGCAATAACTGCAACAGGTATGGGCGCCTTGTACGGCGTGTTCCCTATTTTCTGGATTGTTCTTACCGCTATTTTCATTTACAATATGACAGTAGAAACTGGACAATTTGAAATCGTAAAAGACTCTATTGCGACGATTACAGATGACCGTCGTTTACAAGCACTTTTAATAGCTTTTGGTTTTGGTGCATTCTTGGAAGGAGCAGCAGGTTTCGGTACACCAGTTGCGATTTCCGCTGGTATGTTAGTGGGTCTTGGTTTTAATCCTCTGTATGCAGCTGGATTGTGCTTGATCGCTAATACTGCTCCTGTAGCCTTTGGTGGTATTGGTATTCCTATTATTGTTGCTGGACAAGTAACAGGCATAGATACTATGAAAATCAGTGCCATGGTTGGTAGACAATTACCTTTCTTGTCAATTATTATTCCTATCTGGCTAGTAGTGTTAATGTCAGGCTGGAAAGCAGCTAAAGAAGTATTACCTGCGTGTTTAGTAGCTGGTATCTCCTTTGCTGGTGTACAATGGTTCTCTTCTAACTATATCGGACCAGAACTTCCCGATATTTTATCTTCACTTGCTTGTATCATTTCTTTAACAATTTTCTTAAAATATTGGAAGCCGGCAAATATCTGGCGCTTTGCTAACGAACCAGCACCGACTCTTGTTGCTAATCGTGCAGCATTGACTTTTGGTAAAGTAATTAAAGCATGGTCTCCATTCATTATCTTAACTGTAATGGTTATTTTGTGGGGCTTAAAACCAGTAGTAGCAGTTTTAGATTCTGTTACAATTAAATTCTTAGTACCAGGTTTGGATAAATTAGTTATGCAGGTTGCTCCTATTGCTAAAGCACCAACTGCAATGGCAGCTCTTTATAAACTTAACTGGTTGAGTGCAGCAGGAACATCCTTGTTTATTGCAGCTATGATTTCAGCAGCAGTATTGGGAGTTGGACCTGGAAGATTCATTTCTATTTTTACAAAAACAGTACAACAATTAACTAAACCTTTGATTACGATTCCTTGTGTTCTTGGTTTGGCTTATATTATGAACTACTCTGGCATGAGCTCAACTCTTGGCTTATTCCTTGCAGGTACAGGTTCATTCTTCCCATTCTTCTCCCCATTCTTAGGATGGTTGGGTGTATTCTTAACTGGTTCCGATACTTCTGCAAATGCGTTATTTGGCAACTTGCAGGCTGTTACAGGAACACAAGTTGGTGTTGATCCTATTTTGA
>JARBUM010000150.1 GCA_029239675.1 Pelosinus sp.
ATACCTCATTATGTATATCTATTTTAAGTAATTGTTGGAGCCAAGGGCATCCGTTTTCTAAAACCATTATTTCATTAATAGTTCTGTTTTGAAAGGCTTCATTTACTATGGTTCTTGCTTTTATAACAGAAACTTGTTTACTTATTATTCTTCTTAAAACCTCAGTGGCATAGTGAACGGCTTCTTCAAACGCCTCATCTTTGGAATCGGTTGAATCCCACGTAGGATTAAAACTTTGGATTATATCACTTATTGTAGTAACTTTAATTTCTGTTTTTATGTCTAAGCCATTATCTGTAGCGTCAATCCCCTGCACTAAAGTTTTATCAACATAATCAAAAATTGAGAGTATATCATTTTCTTCAAGTTGAGAATCAAATTTTTGTATTACTCTTGAACCAAACTCTCTCCAGACTAAACCACAAGCAGCATACGGAATATTATTTTCTCTTATTTCTTTATTTAGTTGGTGATGGTCGAATTCTCCCAAGGAAATATCATAAACCAGATCTATTTTTTTTAGTATATTTTCATCTCTTGTTCTTGTTACTTTTATATCGCCGAGCAGTAACCTAAGTATAGCGGTAGCCATAACATCATCTGCATGAAATTTCCCGCTATGTGTTCCTAAAGTTTTAATATTCTTTTCATTAATCATCATGTACCCTTTCCTATTCGAACTATTTATTACTATTCATATTGATTATAGTATAGCATTGTTTAGGAAAATTCTATTCAATAATATGAGTTCTGGCAGGCTATTTCCTCTTAATTTGACATGGGGTTGTTATGCGGACGAGACACAAAACGGCAAGGCTTCAGAGATTCTGAACCTTGCCATTTTTGTGTCTTTGGGAGTGTTAGTTTGTATGATTATTTTATTTCTACTAGTATCGATTTCCTAAACGCGCATTCTCTAGGGCAGCTATATCAAATTTTTTCATTTTCAAGAAAGCTTCTGTGATTCTTTGGATTTCATCCCGTGACCCATTAAACAAGACCTCATCCATAATTTGTGGAACGATCTGCCACGAAAGCCCAAATTTGTCTTTAAGCCAGCCACATTGCTCTGCTTTAGGTATGGCAGAAAGAGTGTCCCAGTAGTAATCAATCTCCTTCTGATCTTTACAGTTTACAAGGAGTGAAAATGCCTCATTAAAACTGAAATCTACGTCAAATGCATTATCCATTGCTGAAAAATCAACACCGCAAAGTTTGAAAGCAGCATAATTTACCTTTGCCTTAGATGACATTGCTTCTCCCGCGCCATATCTGCTGATGAATCCTATCTCTGATTCTTCGAAGATTCTAGCGTAGTACTTTACTGCTTCTTCAGCCTTTCCACATGAATCATTTGAGAAAAGCAGGTTTGTGGTAATCTTTTGGACAGTTTTTCCACCATCGATAAGCATCAACTGCCAAGACAGCCCATATCGATCCTGAACCCAGCCGTACCGCTTGCTAAAAGGATATTCACCAAGTGGCATTAATTCAGTCCCGCCTTCTAGTAACGCTTTCCATTTGGTATTCACTTCTTCTATACAGTAACACGCTACCATAAAGGACATTGATGGGTTAAACTGAAAATATGGACCTGCGCTGATTGCCTTGAAGTGTTGCCCCGCCAATTCAAAACTTACAACTTCGGAATCTCCTGAAGGTGTGTTTTCGATAACTGTCACATCTAATAGTTTTGATTCATCAAATAAGCTGATATAGAACAAGGCAGCTTCTTTGGCTTCTTTGTCATACCATAAATGAGGAACTATCTTTTGCATAAGGGCCTCCTTCATGAATCATAAACAGTTGGTCTATGATCATAATTAAATTTGCATAGCCTACACTTACTAAATAAAATCCTCTCTTGCTTTCAATTGTCAGCAATTTACCTAAAGCCGATTTCTTTTTGAATCTTATATCTCATTATACCAATTAGCCTCATGATTTAAACACTAAAAACAAGGTGGATTAGGAATGGGATATAGGGACAGGTTGCTTGTTGCAAAAAATAGGAGAGGCAATAAGGAATTAAGAGTTCTAAACTGATTATTATTGGGATGAAAAATGCTAATTGACAACAAGGCTCAATAATAAGCTAATTGAAAGTACCGCAAGCATCTGCTGTGCGGGACTTCTTTCGATTTTCAACGGGATACAACCACTGTCTCTAAATAGAAATAGTCTTGACAAACATTATTTACCATAATATAATACAATTAATAATTATTATCAATAAGAAACAATGATCATGATATGTTGATAAGTCTTAGGATTAAAAACGAGGAGGTTGTATTATGAAAAAAGCATTAGTTGGTGTTGGTTTACTTTTATCAGTAAGTGTAGGAACTGCTTTCGCTGCTCCTATTAATAATCTTGAAAGAGGCCAGAGTGCAGTTGGTTTGATGACTGACACTTTTTATGTAGAGCACGAAATTGTCGATAACTTGACAATCGGATATCAAAATATAGATAGAAAACATGGTAGCAGCATGGATGATTTTTATGCTCAGTATAAATTACCCTTTAGCAGTGTTCGAGCCATTCTTGGTCATCGGGATCTAGGTTCAGGTTCGACCTACATAGGATTATCGGTAAGTGAGAATCTTGCTCCGAAAGTAAATGGTTATGCTTCTGTCATTGGCAGTGATGATTTCACTGAATATCAAGTTGGGGCAAGACTTGAATTAACTCGTGAAGTTGATCTTAATCTGAACTATAGAAACTTTAGACCTGATCACTATAGAAACGAAAGCCGTGTTGAAGTGGGCGCAAGCTACAAATTTTAAGGCGATTATGTAAAAGATGCCCTTTAGCAGCTTTCAGAACATAGGAAAAAATCAAACACTCCTATCCAGGTGGATAGGAGTGTTTATGTATGTGAAAAATGGCTGATAATCGTAAGAACTTACAAAAACCACCCTGGCCGACAGGAACGTAGGAGGATGCCTTAATGTTGTCGATTACCATGGCGTAAGTGGTTTATGATAAGTTAGCTCTTGCCAAAGGTGAGCTTATGGATACGAAGGCGGGAAGAGCTGTAAGAGGCAATAAGCCTGTTTATGATTATCGAATACAATGAGGCTTCTTTGCCGTTCCATGAAGAAAAGGATAAGAATACTACTTGTCATGTCAGGATATGGTGTGATATAATTTTTTTACAAAGAATATGAACTGGCGTGTTACGGTAACGGCATTAGCCAGTAAGAATAATGAAAATTGGGATACCAATATCATTGTTCTTACTGGCTATTCCCTTTTAAAAAGACAGGGGGAGTTGCAATTGACTACGATACAGGGCCCATTTACTGTTCAACGAATTTTAAGTAATAATGCAGTTATGGCAAATACCGTGAGTGGGCAAGATGTTATTTTGCTCGGTAAGGGGATGGGTTTTGGGCGGAAAGCAGAAGATGTGTTAACAAGTCCAAAATATGAAAAGATCTACGTCGTTCCCGAAGGTGTAGCAGATCAGCAAGCATTAAGTTTGCTCGAGCAAGTCGATACAGCAGTTATACAAGTTGCAGAAGATATTATTGAATTAGCCAAGAAACAGCTAGGTCAAGCATTGCATCCTCGCGTTTATGTAGCATTGACAGATCATATTAATTTTACATTAATTCGTCTCTCCCAAGGCATGGAGATCAAAAACCCCTTTATTTCTGAAATTGAAGTGATGTATCCAGATGAATTCTATGTGGCTACACAGGGAGCTAAGCTGATTGTGGAAAAGCTAAGTGTAACTATTCCACGGGAGGAAATCGGTTTTATTGCATTACATCTACATGCGGCCAGGCATAATCGATCAGTAGGTGAGAGTTTAAAGCATTCTCAAATTATAAATAAGGTCATACAGCATATTGAAAGTAAAATAGGGCCTTTGCAAGAACACAATGGTCTTAATTATACAAGGTTGCTCACACATTTACAGAGTAGCATCCACCGAGTGATAACCCAGACAGCGATTGAAAATCCATTTATGGAGCATTTAAGAAAAGATTTTACAAAATCTTACGATCTTGCTAGGCAAGTAGGTGATATCCTAGAAAAGGAATTGCAAGTAAAAGTTCCGGATGCAGAAATTGGATATTTAACAATCCATTTAGAGCGCATCCGGGGTAAACATCATTGATGGAATAGATAATTATATAAGTATATATACGTGTTACTGGTAAAGCAGGCATGAGTTGTTAGTGAGGATATATCAATCCTCATAATGACTCATGCTTTTTTATTATCCTTTAAGGAGGTGATTCGGAGGAAATTGTGGGAAGGATCGATTCTATACTACATTGATAAGATGAGAGGGGAATTATAATGATAAAAAAATCTTTTGGAATTTTACAACAGGTAGGCAAAGCGTTAATGTTGCCAGTAGCCTTATTACCAGCAGCAGGTCTCTTGCTAGCTTTTGGTAATGCTTTTCAAAATCCAGCGGCGATTAGTATTATGCCATTACTTGACCACCATGTGGTCCATGCATTGGCTAAAATTATGGAACAGGCAGGCGGCATTATTTTTAGTAATCTTTCCTTGTTGTTTGCAGTAGGTGTAGCAGTAGGATTATCAGGCGGTGAAGGAGTTGCTGGCCTTGCGGCCATTGTTGGTTTTTTAATTATGAATGTTACCATGGGGATCGTAACAGGGATTACGCCGGACATGATTGTCGGCAATCCTGCCTATAGCAGTGTCCTTGGAATTCCCACGCTGCAAACGGGTGTATTTGGTGGTATTATTGTGGGTATATTAGCAGCACAAGTGTATAAAAGGTTTTATAATATTGAGTTACCATCGTATCTTGGTTTCTTTGCAGGTAAACGTTTTGTGCCGATTGTAACAGCGGCTGCTGCTCTTGTTTTAGGTGTTGCCATGACCTTTGTCTGGCCGCCGATTCAATTGGGATTGACCCTGTTTTCCCGTAATATGATTGATTCTAATAAGATACTTGCTGCCTTTATCTTTGGTATTATTGAACGTGCCTTGATTCCTTTCGGTCTTCACCATATTTTCTATAATCCTTTTTGGTATCAGTTTGGTGAATATGCAAGTAAAAGCGGACAAATTGTTAACGGTGATCAGAGTATATTCTTTGCCCAACTCAAAGACGGCGTTGCCTTTACTGCTGGCACATTTATGACTGGAAAATTCCCTTTTATGATGTTTGGTCTTCCGGCTGCAGCCCTTGCCATTTATCATGAGGCAAAACCAGAGAAGAAAGCAGCAATTGGCAGTATTATGCTCTCGGCAGCACTGACATCCTTTTTAACAGGTATCACTGAACCAATCGAATTTTCCTTCTTGTTTGTTGCGCCAGCACTATTTGG
>JARBUM010000151.1 GCA_029239675.1 Pelosinus sp.
TAACTCTTCTATGTATAAAAGAGCTTTTTCTCTACGGCCCATCTGCAGCATGGCATGAATAACTTGCAAATGGTTAACAAAATCATGCCGTTGCTTTCTTAATAAGGTAACAATTTCTTCACACACCTCATGATCTTCCATTTTCAATCATCCCTTCTATTTTAAGCCCCATCCTAATCTATTTTCTTATCATTATACAACAATCCTGGGTGGTTTTATAGGTTTTTTTGTCTGATGACTTGGTTTGGCGGATGAGTAGGTAAAGCAACTACTTTGAAGTAGGCAACTCTAAAAAAATAATACCTGCGGCTAAAGATAGCCGCAGGTGTAATATTAGATAGCTTCTTCTGTAGGATATACGCTTACTTGGCGGTCGTTACGGCCTTTACGTTCAAAAGCCACACGTCCAGCAATTTTCGCATATAAGGTATCATCCTTACCAATGCCAACATTTTGACCAGTATGGAAATGAGTACCTCTCTGACGAACTAAAATGCTGCCAGCGGTTACTACTTCGCCTGCGTGACGTTTAACGCCAAGACGTTTGGATTCACTGTCACGACCGTTACGAGTACTACCTACACCTTTCTTATGAGCAAATAGCTGTAAATTAAAATTAAACATCTGTACTTCACCTCCTGTGTTCAGAGATTCGAACACTTTGTGGATTTATCTTTGCTATTTCGGTTAAACCAATTAGCATCGTTTCCAACACAGCATTCGTTAATGTATCCGGATTATCTAATAAATGCATCTTTAAATTACCACTGGCAATATCCAGATGTATTCTGGTTCCTAAGTGACGATCCAAGCCCAGCACAGCTGTCTGAGTCAAAGCAGATACACCAGCACATACAATATCTTGCCCATGGGGACCTTTATTTGCATGTCCAGTTACACTAAATTCAACTATACTCTGTTCTGGATTTCGAATAATCTTTATTTTGATCATTCTTATGCTTCAATCTTCTCGATCACAACTTTAGTGAACGGTTGACGATGACCTTGACGTCTACGGTAGTTAGATTTTGCTTTGTATTTGAAAACAAAAATCTTTTTGTCTTTACCTTGAGAAAGAACTTTACCAGTTACCTTAGCACCAGCTACTAGAGGTTGACCAATCACTACATTACCTTCTGTTACAACAGTAAGTACACGATCGAATTCTACAGCTTCGCCATCTGCAACTTCAATTTTCTCAATGAAAACAACATCACCTTCAGAAACACGATATTGTTTACCACCAGTTTGAATAATTGCGTACATTATATTACACCTCCCTCGTTCTATTACTCGCCGAATACGGTATCATTTTGATCGCTCAGAATGATTTTCATGGAACCTCTTCGTGCGGTTTGGGACACATAAGCATAATCGCCTACATTAAATGATATTAGCACATAGAAGAACCTTTGTCAATTACTTTCCCGAAAACTCACTCTCATGTAAAATCGAGAATATCTCAGGATGCATCTCCGGCAAGGCTTCTACTCGTAATGAGCAAGCTAGTTCCTGTTCCATACGAACTATTTCCCCTTGACTTTTAATCGTTTCCGCAACTAGGGGGTGTACTTGAATGACAAGTCGCCCTTGACGCCTTGGCTGACTCATAATATTACGCATCTTGCGCCATATATTGATCACTACTGTTTCTGGAGACTGTACTCTACCACGTCCTGCGCAGCATGGACATTCATTATAAAGCATACCTTCCACATTTTGCCGCACTTTTTTTCGTGTGATCTCGACTAAACCTAAACCAGTAAAGCCAATTACATTGGTTTTGGTGCGATCACGTTTAAATTCTTCTTCAAGTGCTGCTAATACAGCTTGTTTTTGCTCTTCTTTATCCATGTCAATAAAATCAATAATAATAATACCGCCAATATCTCGCAAACGTATTTGCCTGACGATTTCACTTGCCGCTTCCAAATTAGTTTGAAATACTGTATCCGATAAGTTCGTAGATCCGACAAATTTACCAGTATTCACATCAATAACAGTCAATGCTTCCGTTTTATCAATTACGATATATCCGCCGCAACCAAGCCATATAGAGCGTTGCCCCACTTTCTGTAATTCCTCGTCGATCCCATAATGGGTAAAAATACATTCTTTCCCTTGATAGAATGTAACTCTACTTAATAACTCTGGTGACATATATTTAAGCAAGTCACAAACTCGCCCATATGCATCCTGATTATCCAAAATAAATTCTTCAACATCATCTGATAAGTAATCACGTACGATGCGAATCACTAAATCTACATCGCGATACAGCAAGATGGGTGCAGCAGCTCTTTTACCTCTGGCAGCCAAAGCTTTCCATAGATTATAAAGATACTCAATATCTTTTTGTAAATCCTCTTCACTTTTACCTTCAGACATGGTGCGTACAATGATTCCCATACCTTCTGGTCGCACTTTTTCAACAATCTTTTTTAACCGTGTCCGTTCTTCTTCATTCCCAATTCGTCTTGACGTGGCAATATAATCTACAGTAGGCATTAATACCACATATCGCCCAGGAAGAGTCAAATGTGTAGTAGCTCTAGGCCCTTTTGTACCAATAGCGTCCTTAACAATTTGAATCATAACATCTTTGCCTACTGTTAAGGCAGTATCAGCAATTGCCTGAGCGGCAACTTGAGGTAATACATCGCCAATATATAAAAACGCATTTTTATCTCTGCCAATGTCAATAAAAGCAGCTTGCATGCCAGGCAAAACATTTTTTGTTTTTCCCTTGTAAATATTGCCAACACTGTGACCACTTTTAGTCCGTTCTATTGAGACTTCAACTAATTTCTTATCTTCCAAAATAGCCATTCTAGTTTCTTCCGGTGTCATATTGACTACAATTGTTTTTCCCATCTTTTTTCCTCCTTTCTTACCTTTTAACTACTGTACTCTATCGTTTTCTATAACGCTTACAGTTCTACGGGCGAAACCTGCACGTTACCATCACTAATATAAAGCCCTGTACGATGAATCAGTAGATTGTCAATATCCACTGGCAAATCAAACATCCCGACCAAGGCCACTACTACTTCTCCCGGCTTTATGCTACCTGTAGGGGTAATCTTAATTTCTAACATAAGACGTACTGCTTTCTCCAAAGGCACAATCTTAACAGCTTTTGCCATATACTGCTTCACTTCAATTTCCTTTTTCCCTTTAGGAGATTCTCTTACATAAGAAACAGTTTCCGCTTCATTAAACCATCGAATACTGTCTTCTATGATCCCAATGTCTTCCGCCAGTAAAGGCACTGTCACATCATAGGTAGCTAAATTGACGATAGCCATTAATGCAGGAACATTTCCTTGTATGTATTTTGCACCTTTTATGAGAATTCCTAGGGGCAATGCAGCAGTAAGACGCTTAATTGCCTGACTCAAATCTACCTCTTCTTTACATTCAATATCCACATACTCTGCCTGGCTTGTTACTCCTACAGCTAAGGCTGAAGCAAAGGATAGTTTCATATGGGGGTTAAAGCCTTCAGAATAAGCTACAGGTATTTTAGCCCTAATAATAGCTCTTTCCATAGCACTGGCATAATCCAAGTGGGAAATATAGCGTATTTCTTCACCTTTTGTAATTTCTAAACGTAACTTTGCCATTATGCCTTATTCCCCCAATCTAATACCTCAACACCAAGTCCTGGGCATACGCCACAGGCACTACAATTTTCTCTTCTACAATCACTAGTTAATTGCTCTGTTACTGCTTGCTCATATTCACGTTGTAAAAATTCTTTGGATGCCCCTGAGGATAAATGATCCCATGGCATAATTTCATCAAAATTCCGATCTCTGGTAGCATAAAAATAAGGATCCATTCCACAAGTTTTAAAAGCGTCCATCCACACATCATATTTAAAGTATTCAGACCAACCATCAAACCTAGCCCCATTTTGCCAAGCTTTCAACAATACTTGTCCTAGTCTTCTATCGCCCCTAGCAAAAGCTCCTTCTAAGAAGCTAGTACGAGCATCATGCCAATTAAAAGTAATATTTTTATCACGAAGACGCGCTTTTAACAATTGTTGCTTACGTTCAAATTCGCCAGCAATATTTTGGCCGAACCATTGAAAAGGAGTATGAGGTTTAGGAACAAAACAAGACACGCTAACCGTTACCTTCGCTCCTCTACGCCCTTTTATCTCTTTGTATAGATCAAGTACCTTATAAGCTAAGTCAGCAATCCCTAGCACATCCTCGTCAGTTTCCGTCGGTAAGCCCATCATAAAATATAATTTTACAGAGGACCATCCTGCCTGAAAAGCAGCAGTCACAGCGTCTTCCAGATTTTTTTGGGTTACACCTTTATTAATAACATCTCGCAAGCGCTGAGATCCTGCTTCTGGAGCAAATGTTAGACCACTTTTACGAACCTGCTGTACTTTCTGCGCCAGATCAATAGAAAAACTATCAATTCTAAGAGATGGTAAGGATACGCTCACACCTTGTTCTTTTAATTCATCCATTAAAGAATCGACTAGTCCAGGTAAACAAGAATAGTCTGCAGAACTAAGAGAGGTAAGAGATATTTCGTTATATCCAGTACTATCCACCATTTCCTTCGCCATTTTTAGCAAAACTTCTGGGCGACGCTCACGCACAGGACGATACAACACTCCCGCTTGGCAAAAACGACAGCCTCTAGTACAGCCACGGAATAATTCCAACATAATACGATCATGAACAATATCCAAGAAAGGTACAATTGGCTTAGTAGCATATCCAACCGTATTCAAATCTTTTACCACTCGTTTAGTTACAACAGCCGGAGCTTCTGGACTATTAGGCGCCACGTTAGCTACTGTACCGTCTTCATGATATGTTACATCATACAGGGAAGGTACATAGACCCCACCAATTTGAGCTAATTTTTTTAGAATTCCTGATTTACCATCTACTTTACCCAATTTCTTCCAAGCCGCAACGGCTGCAACAATGTCTTCCATTACCTCTTCGCCTTCTCCTAAGACAAGACAGTCAAAAAAATCAGCAACAGGCTCCCCATTAAAAGTACAAGGCCCGCCCCCAATGATGATAGGCATGTTTTCATCACGTTCTACCGTAAGCAAAGGAATTCGCGCTAAATCCAACATATTTAATACATTGCTATAGCTCATTTCATATTGTAAAGAAAAGCCTACTATATCAAATTCCTTTACTGGCTTTAAACTTTCTAATGTGTATAATGGAATATTACGTTCCCGCATTCTAAATTGGACATCCCTACCTCATACACATCAGGTAAAGATAAGGCCACTGTTACACTAACCCTATTATGGTCTTTCTTTATACTGTTCCATTCATTACCTGTATACCGGGCAGGTTTTATGACCCGATTTAACATGGCAGGATCTAAAGTTATCATAAATAATACTAACCTCCAAATTTTGCTTCAAAAATTATTATATATGGATTATATATACGCACTAAAGATTTACACTTTACTAAGATCAATCCTATAGAGTATTAAAAGTAATGCGTCGAAACGTTAATACCCTATAGGATTGATCTGCAAGAAACATTTCTTTAATACACTATATATATACTGCCCAAAAATATCCAAAGTTTAGTCAGATATCCTACCTTACGTTCTACATAATAAAAAAAAATCCTGCCAATCATGCTATATTTGTTACTATTGTTCATAATTTAACGCCATTAAATCCATTTATCCGATGGCCAAGTTGCTCTAAGACTCCCATCTTCTATCTCGTTAACAGCCTATAAGCCCCTAACCTCGACGGTCAGGGCAACAGGTGTAGAACTTGAACTACGTTCGTTTTAAGGTTCCCAGACCCAAGACTCTCTTATAAAAGTGGAAGCTCTAGAGCAACTAAGTCCCTGGATAAGTGCGACTAAAATTCAGATAGACTTAAAACGCCACCTGAATCAAGTCTTCTTTATAAATAGATAAGCTCACCAATACTTGCATGTAAACCCTTCTTGGGTAATCCTTCCCATACTTCTGTTTCGGTTAATGTTCCACATACCTTGCAATCTGTATCTACCACAAGCATGACATAATACTGATCGGGGCGAAATAACCTAACAATATCCTTAAGTAACACTCCTTCAACTACAGTAAGATGAGTTGTCGGCATCATTCCTCGGGCCCTTAACAAAGACTTCTTTTGCGCCATAATACGCAAGGTACGAAATCCTGCTACCTTTATTTCACTCTTAGCTGTTGTGTATAAAAAGATAGCTGCAACTAAGAAAGTGATATTTACAGTACTTCCACTCACATACTGAAAAATCCCAATACCAACTAGTAAAATACTCACACCTTTACTAATGCCAGCAACGATAGCAGTGGCCCTTCTATAGTCCATATGTAAAGCCAGCCATGCTCTAAAAATGCGTCCACCATCAAGAGGTAAGCCTGGTATCATATTAAAAATTGCCAACATCAGATTCATCTTATAATAAAAGTCCCACATTTCAGTCCACAAATTCAAATAAAACATGCTACCATAAACAATAGCCGCCAAAACCATACTTGCTATTGGTCCGGCGGCAGCTATTATGATTTCACTTTTTGAACTGGCACTCCCTAGCCCCTCAATCCGCGCTACCCCACCAAAAGGCAGTAGTTCTACCTCACGTACTGTAAAACCTAGAGCCATAGCCGCTCCTGCATGGGCTAACTCATGCCAGAGTACTGCACTGAATACTAACAAGACTTTCATCACCATACCAGCTAAAGAGAAGAATAAGACCATTGCGATAAACCAATAACTCATAATCAAGTCTATACCTGCTATAGTAGCAACCCGCAATCAACTCACTTCTCCTCTCTCACAGGAAAATCTCCCTTCAACCTAGTAGCAGGGTCAATAGCCTTACCTTTTTCTCGCACTTCAAAATAAAGTAAGGGCTCAGTTGCTATGCCACTTTTACCCACTTTAGCAATAATCTGTCCTTGGCTAATGGCATCGCCTTGCTGCACTAACACTTCTCCTAAGTGTCCATATACAGTCTCAATATCCTGACTATGCTCTATGATCAGTACTTTTCCTAATTGAGCACTATCGGTAATCATCTTAACAGTACCAGGTGCTGCCGCTTTTACACCAGTCCCCAAAGCAGCCTCAATAGCAATTCCTTCATTCATTCTCTCTTGTTTTAAGACAGGATGAATCCCCCAACCAAATGGCGATACAATTTTCCCACTCACCGGTGTATACATATACAGTAAGGGATCTGCTGGCTTAGAAATGGTGGTCTGAACCTTTTTAAGAACAGATAAATCTACACTTGGTGGAAGGGAGGTAATGATTTTCTCTATTACGTAGTTAACATCCGTTGGGGTTGTTACTGTATACCGAATCCCATCATCAACCATTCTTCCTACTGCAGTTTCCGATATGTGAGCACAATACACAATCGCAAACAAAATCCCTGCTACCGCTGTTTTTTTTAGCCAGCTATAATCCACCTCATCTTCAGCATACTGCCAGTTATAGTCATTTTCTCGTATATTGCCCCATCTATTCTTTTTCCACTTATTCCAGAACTTTGCCATATAAGCACCCCCACATAGCACATAGTATTAAAGAATATATATGAGAAGGGGAAGGTAATATATGCTTATAATATAAAGAAGATGCGCTATTAGACGCATCCTCTTCATATTACCTATTTTTTAAAACATAATTTTTTGCCTACGCATATATATATTTAATAATATGCCAATGCTAACCATATTGGTGGTAAGAGCACTCACTCCATAGCTCATGAGCGGTAAGGGAATACCGGTTACAGGCATAATACCAGCAGTCATCCCTACATTAACCAACACATGGAAGGTCAGCATAGATGTAATGCCTGTTGCCAATAATGTTCCAAAGTTATCCTTAGCTGCACCAGCAATTTTTACGCCACGATACAATAGAATAAAATACAATAACAAAATAAACACTGCACCAATAAAGCCAAGTTCTTCACCAATCACGGCAAAAATAAAATCTGTATGATTTTCTGGTAGAAAGTTCAACTGACTCTGGGTTCCGCCAAAAAGTCCCTTACCAAATAGCATTCCTGAACCAATGGCAATTTTAGACTGTATAATATGATATCCAGAGCCTAAAGGATCAACATTAGGATCCAGAAAGACCGAAAGTCGCATTTTCTGATAGTCTTTTAAAAAGTGCCAGAAGATCGGCATAAAGGCAGTACCTGCGCCAAAAATGATCATCAAATGTTTATTCTTAATTCCTGCAATAAAGAGCATACCAAACAAAATGGCCAGAAATACGAGAGAAGTCCCGAGGTCAGGCTGTTTTAATACTAACACAAAAGGTATACCTACATACAAAAAGATAGGAATTAGGTCTTTAAATGAGTTGAGCTTCCCTGTTTTCTTGTCAAGCATCTCCGCCAAAGCAATTATCATTATCAATTTGGAAAATTCAGAGGGCTGTAGACTAATAGGACCTATTTGAATCCAACGCTGGGCTCCTAGAGCCGACTGACCTACAAACATAACAGCCAATAACATGACTAAATTGATACCATATAACCCATTGGCAAATTTCCCCAATATCTTGTAATCAAAGTTTAATAGAATAAATACGATTATAACATTGAACAAGGCAAACATTCCTTGGCGCTCAACATACCAATAACGTTCTTCACCAGGTGTATTGATATGAGTAGCACTACCAATGATTACCAAGCTTATTACAATCAGTAGACTCACTGTAGCAATTGTAACAAAATCTAAATTTTGTAATAACCGACGGTTTAACATACCTACACTTACCTTCCATACCCAAAGTCATTCCTATATTATAATATCATTACCAAATTTCGTCCACTTAAAAAGGCGCAGTATCTTCTACTGTGCCTTTGGTAATTTTTATCTGATCGTCAACTAAGCCTTAGGATAAGCCTTCTTTAGCGTTTTGACATGGCGCCTCTTTTCATACTGGTTACAGGAATATTAGCAACAAGAGTGACTGATGATTCAGTGTGAGTCAGACTTACTTCCATGCACTTTTCATTGATATCCATATAGTTAGATATGGCTCTAAACATATCATCTTTTAAGGTTTCCATCAACTGGGGAGAAACATTAACCCTGTCATGAACCAGTACCAACCGTAGCCTTTCTTTGGCAATATCTTTAGAGCAATTAGCACCCTTACCAAAAATTCTTTGAATCAATTCAAGCATTTTTATCCCTCCCTACAGATTAAATATCTTCTTCAATTTATTAAAGAAACTAGTATTATCTTCAATTGTCATTAATGGTACATTTTCTCCTGTTAAACGTCGTACAATATTTTTATAAGCTGTACTTGCTTGTGATATAGGATTGACGACTGCAGGCTCTCCTCGATTGGTGGAAACCACAATATAATCATCTTCTGGAATAATTCCTAGTAAATCAATGGCCAAAATCTCAATAATATCATCAATGTTCATCATATCACCCTTTTTAACCATTCTCGGACGAATACGATTTACAATGAGCTTAGGATTGTGTTTGCCTTCTGACTCTAATAAACCAATGATACGATCAGCATCACGCACCGCTGATACTTCAGGGGTAGTAACAATAATCGCCTTATCGGCACCAGCAATAGCATTTTTAAAACCTTGCTCTATGCCAGCAGGACAATCAATAATCACAAAGTCAAAATCTTCTTTTAGTTCATCACACAATTGTTTCATTTGCTCCGGATTCACTGCATTTTTATCACGAGTCTGAGCCGCTGGCAAAAGATATAATGACTCATATCGCTTGTCCCGAATCAATGCTTGTTTTAATCTACAATTTCCGTCTGTCACATCCACCAGATCATAAACAATCCGATTCTCCAGTCCCATAACTACGTCTAAGTTACGCAAGCCAATATCAGCATCAACTAAGACAACCTTTTTGCCTAGTAACGCAAATCCTGTACCCAAATTGGCTGAAGTGGTAGTTTTCCCAACG
>JARBUM010000152.1 GCA_029239675.1 Pelosinus sp.
TGCTGACAAATACGGCAAATCAATAGCTCAGGTGATCATACGCTGGGACTTGCAGAATGATGTCGTAACCATTCCCAAATCAATAAAGGAACACCGTATTATTGAAAATTCAAATGTGTTTGATTTCGAGCTGACCAAAGAAGATCTGGAACAAATCGATGCTTTAAATGAAAACCAGCGTGTTGGTTCTGATCCTGACAATTTTAATTTTTAATGCAATGGTCAAATAGATAGATATGAAGCAGCACCACTCTTTCCATAAAGTGGTGCTCACTTCAAAAGAAAGGAATGATATTGTGGAACATCATGAAAAAGAAAGTTCTCAGGAGAAACTGCAGGAAAGAATATTAAAAACCCGATCGATTATTATTTCCGGTGAAATTAATCAAGCCGTAGCAGCAAAAGTTATGGCCCAGTTATTGATCTTAGAAGAAATGGGAGATCAGCCAATTAAGTTGTTTATTAACAGCCAAGGAGGGCATGTTGAGGCTGGCGATACCATTCACGATATGATCAAATTTATTAAACCACGCGTCATCGTGATTGGTACTGGCTGGGTTGCCAGCGCCGGCATCACCATTTATCTGGCAACGGCTAAAGAAAATCGTTTTTCCCTGCCTAACACTCGCTATATGATTCATCAGCCTCTGGGAGGAGTCCAGGGTCAAGCCAGTGATATTCGAATTGAAGCGGATGAAATTATTAAAATGCGCTCTAGAATCAACAAACTAATTAGTGATGGCACTGGCCAGCCTTTAGAAAAGATAGAAAAAGACACGCAAAGAAATTACTGGCTTGGCGCACAAGAAGCAATCGAATACGGTATTGTAAATCAAATTATTACCGAATCGACAGAGCTAAAGAATCTCTGATCACTAAGATACAACCCAAAATAACCCCTGCAAATTCTCATCTGAGTTTTGCAGGGGTTAATGCATTGTAGGTGAAAAACGTAAGATTTTATGAACCACAAAGGCACAATGCCGCTGATGCGGCACACAAAGGAGAGCACAAAAATATATAAAATCGTTTTATTTTTTAAGAACGTGTCAGCTTTATTATTTGATATATACATCTACACTTGTTATGGTAGCTGTAACTGTTCCATCTGGAGCAGAGGGATAGAACTCGAATGCAGCATATTCGTCCTTTAAAACGTCCCGCAGTATGACAACACCATGATCGAGCTGTACTCCTTTGGCATCATAAAAGCCACACCTTAGCCCGATGAATTCGATATCTTTCCCGGAAACATTCTTCAGCGTTCCAACAAAAACATTTGCCCCTTTAGAATCAAAATTCCACCCCGTTCTTTGAAACTTTATTGAATCCGAACTAATTCTTTCGGAAGCGCTGCAAATCCCTAGCACTGCATTCAACATAAATAAAGCAGTCAGGAATACATACAAGTATCTTTTTCTATGTATCATGTTAGCCCCCTTTTGGATAGGATTACCCATGTAATGATCTTTTAGAAATCAAACACCTTGCTACTTTCCATATTATCATTTTTTCTTTTATTATAAAAGCAGAAACTCCTGCAAGACATCTTATGATATGTGCACGCGCACTCGAACCAGTACTCAAAATACGCTCTGCGTTAGCAGATGTATTGATAATGGTCCGATGAAAAGATTCTGGAGAATCATTAAATCCTAGATGTATTTTTTGCAGAAGTTTCATACGAAGATTACAGATTAAAGGGTCTGACTCCGATAGAGTATCGAAATCAGACCTTAGTTGCATAACATTTTTTTCATCTGTCTACTTGACAGGGGCAATTCATTTTTCTATTACATATTAACTAACCTTTTACCAGCTATACCAGGTTGCGTCATTTCCTCTGGAGATAAAATAATATTCATCGCTTCTTGAGTCAATAATCTTTTCTTCAGAATAAGTTCCCTTACTGGACGTCCAGTTTTATAAGCCTCTTTAGCCAACATAGAGGAGTTTTCATATCCAATGTGAGGCAGAAGAGCTGTAACAATACCAACACTTCCTTCTAACCATGCTTCGCATTGTTCTTTGTTTGCTTTTACATTTTGTACACACAATGTATTGAAAGCATCAACGGCATTTGTCAAATACATCATGGAATTGAAGATATTAAATGCCATCACAGGTTCCATTACATTCAATTCAAATTGTCCATTCTCAACACCTAGCGTCACAGCCAAATCATTGCCAATAACCTGATAGCAAGTCTGGTTTAGAACTTCCGGAATCACTGGATTCACTTTACCAGGCATGATGGATGAACCAGGCTGACGTGCTGGTAAATCAAGCTCATTAAGTCCGCAGCGTGGACCAGAGGCCATCATGCGAAAATCATTTGCTATTTTAATCAGAGCCAACGCGGTAACTTTCATCGCTCCAGATACATCAGCAAAAACGTCTGTATTATTCGTAGCATCGACTAGATTATCAGCCGTTACAAATGGTTCTTGAGTCATCTCGGCTAATTGCTTGGCTACCTCACGAATATACTCAGGTTCCGCATTGAGCCCCGTACCAACAGCTGTAGCCCCCATATTTACTTTATATAAACGCCGTAAAACATCTTCTACACGCTCAGCACCACGTCTAACTGATGAAGCATAAGCAGCAAATTCTTGCCCCATGGTGATGGGTACTGCATCTTGCAAATGAGTCCGACCCATTTTGAGAACATCTTGAAACTCTTCTGCCTTTTCATCTAAGGCTAGAGCTAGATTCTGCAGAGATGAAACGAGAATACGACCTTTACGAATGGCACAAACCTTAATCGCGGTCGGAAATGCATCATTCGTTGATTGGGCCATATTGGCATGATTATTTGGTGAAATACGTTCGTAATTACCCTTTTTATCACCAATTAACTCCAATGCACGATTCGAAAGAACTTCATTCATATTCATATTTGCAGAAGTTCCAGCACCGCCTTGAATTGGATCTACGCAAAACTGATCATGTAATTTACCACTGATAATTTCATCCGCAGCAGCAATGATTGCTTCTCCAATGATTTTATCCAGACGACCTGTAAGGATATTAGCTTTTGCCGCCGCTTTTTTTACAATCGCCAGAGAATCTACAAAATCTGAATCTAATTTTTGACCTGTAATCTTAAAATTTTCCATAGCCCGCAGGGTTTGTACTCCATAGTAAACATTATCTGGAACTTCCATTTCACCTAAAAAATCATGTTCTAAATGCATCGCTATTTCCCCCTATAATTTTGTTGTGTGTAGAAGTCAAACTACTTTTGTTCTAATTATCACTTATCTTTTCTACTGCCAAACACTGCATGACGCTTTACCAAATACCAATAACCTTCATCCATGGAACACCAACTCCTAGCCATATCACCAAATGCAGTATAGACAGAATAAAACCAAGTCGCCACCACTCACTTTGTGTAATATAATTCGAACCGAAGAAAATCGGCGATACTCCGCAAGCGTAATGAGTCAAAGTTGAACAAGTATTGGCAAATACCCCTAAGAGAATTGCGGTTAGAAGTACTGGTGCGCCAGCAGCTACAGCTACCGTAGCAAAAGCACTAAAAAGAGCCATAACATGCGCCGTATTACTAGCAAAACCATAATGGATAAAAGTATAAACAATACTTAGTGCAACAAGCACTGTAACCCAAGGAATTCCTACTAATTGTGCTCCTACAAGCTTAGCAAACCAAGTGATAAGACCAAGCTTGGCAAGATAGGCTGCCATATTAACTAAAACGCCCATCCAGACGAGAACGTCCCAAGCACCCTTTTCACTCAAGATGTCATCCCAATTGAGAACATCGGTGATCAGCATAAAAGATAAACCTAAAAGAGCAACAAAGGCTGAATCAAGACCTGTAATACTGCTAGTAGACCAAAGAGCAAGAGCACCGCCAAAGATTAGCAGAAGTACTTTTTCATCTCGACTCATAATACCCATACTCATCAATTCTTTTCGTGCCAGTTCTTTAGCTTCTGGTGTTTTCTTCAATTCTGGCGGGTAAATCTTATATAAAATATATGGTATCAAGATGGTACATACTATGCCTGGAAAGATACACGCTATAAACCATTGGGACCAAGTTATGGTTTGCCCAAATAATTCTTGGGTTAACTTCATAACGACAACATTATTCGATGCACCAGTCAAAAATACGGATGCTGAAATAATAACGCTATTATACGAACTAAATATTAAGAATTTTCCTACCTTACCAGCAGTAGGACCAGGTTCAGAGCCAAACGCTGTACATAAACTGCGGGTTATCGGATAGATAATGCCTCCTCCTCGGGCAGTATTCGATGGGGTAAATGGTGCAACAATAAAGTCCGTTGCAGCCATAGTATAAGCTAACTTTAACGTACTATCGCCAAACTTGCTCATCAAAATATACGCAATTCGCCGACCAAGGCCCGTCTTAATAAAACCCTTAGCAAACATAAACGCTGCTACGATGAGCCAGATGACCGTATTACTAAACCCTTCAAGAGCTTGTCCAGGAGTCAGAACACCGGTAATAACCACTGTTGTTAACCCAATGATAGATGCTGTGCCAATCGCTACTGGCTGTAAAATAAAGGCGGCTATCGTTGCTGTAAATACAGCTAACAAATGCCATGCTGCAGGCTTTATGCCTTCAGGAATGGGACTAAACCAAATGGCCAGTCCAATAAAAATACAAATTAGACCTCGTACTATTTTACAATTCAATCACCGTTACCTCCTTAATCTTATATATAAGAAAAACATGGATAATAGCTTAACAAGAGTTTAATATGCTTGTTAATTTAGGAATACAGTATTTTGTATACATTTTTAAACAAAAAAATTATGACTATCCTCCTCCTTATCAAGTTCTTGTATTATGGTGATTTTTCAGAATTAGGTGGCAATTGCTACAATTGGATTCTATCATACGATCTATAAAATCCAATATAAACCTATATTTTTTTAAATTTTATTTTAAAATTGCCTGAGAAATCACAAAATATTCTTTTATCATGTATAATGTATTTTGTATCATGTATAAGCAACGACAATATAGGCTACTGCACAGACTACGACTCTAAACCAATGAGGTATATCATAATGAAAAGAACATGGCTTTCAGTTTTGTTAATGATCCTAATTGTCCCCTTAGTTGGCGAACTCAAATTTTATCCTTTTGACCATGAATTCAGTTCCTTTCGTGTTAGCTTTGGCTCACCAATCTTTTTATTTTTTTT
>JARBUM010000041.1 GCA_029239675.1 Pelosinus sp.
AGCAACTTCCTGAACAAACTGTTTTATCAAAGCTTGTTATCGAAGAAAGTACTCGTTTGCAACGCAAAAAGATCATTCTTACGCAGGAATTAGGCGATGCAATGGCTGCTGATTTCTTTCGTGAATGTGCTGATATTTTAATGGCAAACCTTTATACTATACCAAAAGATCAAGATAAAGTTATTCTGGAGAATTTATATAGCGATACACCCGATGATAAGCAAATCGCCATAGATTTTGATATAAGGCTTTCTCCACTGGAAAATGCTCAGCTTTATTATACAAAGTATAATAAATTAAAACGGGCTAAAGAGTTACTAGAGGAACAACTCTCTCAATGCATAGCAGAAATTTCTTATCTTGAAAGTATCACGGTTGCTCTTGAACACGTTACAAATACTCCTGATCTAGCTGATATTCGGGAAGAATTAATGAACGGTGGCTATCTTAAAAAGGCAACTAAACGTCGTATGCCAATTCCTGCATCCTCTCCTCTAACAGCCGTAACACCAGATGGATTCACTATCTTAATTGGAAAAAACAATCGCCAAAATGATATCGTAACCTTTAAGCAAGCACAACATAATGATATATGGTTCCATACTAAAGATATTCCTGGATCCCATGTCATCCTACGATCTGGCACGCAGAATCCACCTCTTCAGTCGATTGAAGCAGCTGCTCATTTAGCTGCCTATTATAGCAAAGCCAGTCAATCGTCAAACGTACCTCCATCAAAATACTATCTATATTACACCGGATGAAATAATCGTTAAATCATTATTAAAAAAGTAAGTCTTTAACAAATATGATTTGATACGAAGCATGCTTTCTAAATCCTCATATGCAAAAGACCTTTGCTCTCATTCTTAGTGAATGGCAAAGGTCTTTATCTTTTCTTAATCAGCAAATTCCTTAATAACCACTTTATCAGCTTCATCAACAGGCATTAATTGTACCCCTACCACTTCTTTACTAGAAGTAGGCACATTTTTACCGACATAGTCCGCTCTGATAGGTAGCTCACGATGGCCACGATCTACAAGGACCGCTAGTTGGATGACCTTGGGCCGCCCAATATCAATAATAGCATCAAGAGCAGCACGTACAGTACGTCCAGTGTATAATACATCATCAATCAGTACGATTGTTTTACCACTTATATCAACAGGTATTTGCGTTTCATGCACTATAGGTTGATAACTAAGTGTGGATAAGTCATCACGATATAAAGTAATATCCAAAATTCCTACAGGTAATTCTACACCTTCAATACGCTTTATTTCAGCAGCTAACCGTTCTGCTAAGGGAACACCACGAGTTCTTATTCCTACCAAAATTAAGTCCTCTATCCCCTTATTATTCTCAATAATTTCATGAGCAATACGAATGAGACCCCGTCTTATGGCTTGCTCATCCATAATCACTGTTTTCTCTACTAAAATACTCATATCCCCACTCCTCCCTAATTATATGTATTTTTTTGCCGCAATTCTTTTAAAATTCTTTCCATATCTTCCGGTAAAGGTGCTGTAAAAACCATAGTCTCTTCCGTGACAGGATGAGTAATTTTGAGTTCAGCTGAATGTAAAGCTTGCCCTATAATAGGAAAAGGCATACGTCCAGGTCCATATTTGGGATCCCCAACAACTGAATGTCCAATATAAGTCATATGCACTCTAATTTGATGTGTACGCCCAGTAAGCAATTTACATTCTACTAAAGTATAAGCGCCAAATCTTTCTATTACACGAAACTTAGTTGTTGCTTCTTTACTGTTGACAAAAGTTACTGCCATTTTCTTACGATCACTAGGATGACGGCCAATGGGCGCTTTTATGACTCCCTGATCTTCCTTAATATTCCCATATACAATAGCTAAATAACGTCGACTAGCTGTGCGATCTTTTATTTGCTTGGCTAAACTCACATGTGCCCGATCACTTTTGGCAACTACCATAACTCCTGAAGTGTCTTTATCTAAGCGATGAACAATACCTGGCCTAGCCACCCCATTAATACCAGATAAATCTTCACAATGTTCTAATAAGGCATTTACCAGTGTACCGTTATAATTCCCTACAGCAGGATGTACCACCATCCCCCGAGATTTATTAACGATAATAATATCATGATCCTCATATAAAACAGCAAGGGGAATCTCTTCAGGTATTAATTCTAGCTGTTTAATCTCAGGTATATATACTTTAATAGTATCTAAGTTCTGTACTTTATAATTAGATTTAGCTACTTTTTCATTAACTGTAACATCTCCACTATTGATTAGACGCTGTACAGTAGAACGAGATATCTCCGTCATACTTTTAGTTAAAAATACATCCAGGCGTTCTCCAGTTTCCTGTTCGCCCACATGGTAATATATTAAATTAGCCATTTTGCTCATCCTCTTTATATAAATATATCATAGTAAAAATGATACAACCCACACCACACACAATAGCCGTATCTGCAATATTAAACACAGGCCAAATACGAAAATCGAAAAAATCGACTACATAGCCTGTTTTTATACGATCAATAACATTTCCAATTGCACCACCTACCAACAAGCCTGTTCCCATACGCAAAAGACGGTACTGTTGGGGAATCCGCGGATAAAAATAAATTGCAGATGCTACTAAACAAACTGCCACTACTAAAAAAAATAGAGTTTGATGTTCAAACAAACCAAAAGCAGCTCCTGGATTTAAAACATAAGTAATATGAAAAACATCCTCAATTACAGGTATGGACATGCCTAGCACCATATGTGCCTGAATATAAAATTTAGACAACTGATCAATAAACACCACAAATAATACTAATAATATAGGCACTAATTTTCTCTCCTATCCCAAGTACAACATTTTTTTATTGAGCACAAAGCAAAATTGTAATCACCCAGTTATTACATAATTAAGCTTACTTTATATAATAAACAAAAATTGACCAAAGGTAAAGTTTTTAACTACATTAAGTATCTTTACATTTGACCAATTATATGACTCATTTTTTTGTTTCGTCTAAGAACTCCAATAATAGAATCATTTAAACTATACTTTCTCTATCAAAAAGAAAAGCCCAGAAATTCTGGGCTTTTCTAGAATCATAAGTAAAGCTCTCCTGATTCCAAACAAGAACGACTAAGGCGCAGTGCCTATGTCTTAGGGTTTGGCAAAGGCCAAACCTCTTCTTATATTATTTTACTTATTCTGGGCTAATTGCTCCTACTGGACAGGTTGCAGCACAAGAACCGCAATCGATACATTTTTCATCAATGACATATTGTGCATCACCTTCAGAAATAGCTTCTACTGGACAAACAGAAGCACAAGCGCCACATGAAATACATTCGCTACTAATTTTATACATGAAATTCACCTCCTATGTAGATAACTGTATACTATTATACTATATACTCGTAATAAATCACATAACTAATATCACATTTAATATGATATTTTTACAATATACTTATACTACACTTAAATTCCCTCTATTATTCTTTATCGGGAAAAAATCTACGTTCTATATCATCTCGAAAATAATGCCCAATAGCACCAACAGCAATTAGCAAAGAAGTAACCAAAATCGTAGCACGGATATTGCGTGTAAGATTTTGACCTAAAACAGAATATAAGAGAATCGCAGGTGCTTGCCCAATTGCTGTAGCAATTGCAAATCGGTAAAAGGAGAGGGTCGTTAATCCAACGCTATAGCTTACCACTTTAAAGGGAATGATGGGTGTTAATCGGGTAATAAATACAGCAAATATACCATGTTTTTTAAGAAATGTATCTGTCATTTTTAAATACTTATCATTTATAAACTTTTCGACAACTGGACGACCATACCATCTTGCAATCGCAAAATCTAAGCATGCTCCTAACAATGCCCCTACCCAAGAATATATCGCTCCATACTGCCAACCAAAAACCCAAGCATTTGTAAGTGTAATGGCTACCCCAGGAACAAAGGGAATTAATGACTGCAACGTCATTAATAGGATACTACAAATAGGCGCCCATGATCCGCAATCCAATATAAACTGGCGCAATCCTTCGAAGTCACGATACCATAAATACGTAAATCCACTTTTTAAAAATGCTTGTATACCAGGCAAATAATAATAAGCAACTACAGCAACAGTCACTACACCAACTCGATAAATAATACCCTTTTTCATCATCATTGGTTTTGCCATAAAGCTCCTCCTAGAACTTACCTGTTTACCTAGTATTGTATTTTCTGATAGTATTTTTATACCTTGATATCTCTAAATCCTGCTATTATATAAAAAAACTGGGCTATAATTTTAAGCCCAGTTTTTAAATTATAATCTTTATAGCTTCTTATATTATTTTTTTCTTTACTCATTCCCCTCTTTTACAGGAATAGCATCTGCAAGATCAACAATTCCTTGATGTTCATTACTATTATTAAATAACTTTTTATATTCACGGGTTCCAGGAATATCTTGGGGTGTATCGGAGCTACCATAGCGCATTACTGCTTGCAAAGCATCTTCACCGTCAAAGCCAATAAAATCATCTTTATCATGATCTAAAAAGTTTTTCTGAAAAGGCGGCGTTAGTACCTCTTCTTCCAAAGGTCTAGAAGTGAAGTGAGAGGCATCATCCTGTCCTTGACATTTTATGCATTCACTTGCCCAAGGAATAGCCTCTAGTCTAGAGATAGGTATGTGTTCTCCACATTTACTACAATACTCATAGGTACCATCTTTGATTTTTTTAAGAGCAATCTCTACCCGCCCCAATAAAACTTCAGCATTATCTTTTAATGCAATATCTTTACTCCGTTCAAATAATTCATCACCAATATCCGCAGGATGATTATCATACACAGATAATTCTCCAATGGAATAGGATAAGCTACCATTTAATCCTGTTTTTTCCAGAGAATTAATTTGCTTTATTAAATTTTGTTTCTCTGCATATAACCCTTCGATTAATTCCTCACGCTTCTTAGCATCCAAGCTACCCTCTCCTAATGAATAATCTTTGTTACTTCACCTACTCTGAGCCTTTCCTTAGTATTTACATTGACTTCATTACTGTACCCTAAACAAAGGATGGCCACTGCCCGAAGTCTAGGAGGAGCTTCTACTGCTTGCTGTACTTTAATTTCATCAAAAGCACCCACCCAACATGTAGAAATTCCTAGTCCATCAGCAGCCAATATCATATTTTCTGCTGCAACTGCAGTATCTTGTAAACAATACAATTGAGCACCACGTTCACCATATTTTTCATTAGAACGAGCCGGGTCAGCTAAGATAACAATACTAACTGGTGAATTTTCAATTTCGTTTTGTTCAAAACAAGCTTCAGCTACCTTTCTCTTTACTTCTTGATTTTTTATTACATAAAAAAACCAAGGCTGTAAATTACCAGCGCTAGGGGCCCAGCAACCTGCCTCCAAAATTCTCGTTAAGGTAGGTTCAGGTATATCCTGCTGCATAAAATTTCGCACACTATGACTTTCCCTCATACAATCAAATACATCTTTGGTCATACACAGACACTCCTTATTAATTTAAAATTTTCCGTTTTTCATTTCCACAATTCGTATTATCTCGACAATAAAATCCCCAATACCAGGTATGTTGAGTAAAATAATTTGACGTAATAAGTGTAATACTATAGCAAAAACTACGGTAGCTCCAATAGCAATCCCCAGCCCTCGTGCTATTCCAGCGACTAAATTAATTAAGATAAGCTTGCCAGGTCGTTCTAAAAGTTCCATATATTCAGCAATTCGCATTGACTCTAAATGGCGTACCAGTTTTTCTAATTGTACTGTAATTACATCTTGATTTCCTTGCTTTTCCACAAAACATACCTCCAATCATATTATCTCCATCTTATATAAAAAAAACCGGAATAAAATTCCGGTTTTTTTTGTCATTATTATAATTTTTCAACAACATTATTACAACGGGCACATAATGTTGTATGCTCTTCGATCTTACCTACTGTATCACTATAGATCCAACAACGTTCACATTTTCCACCTTCTGCTTGTAACACAACAATAGATAATGCCATATCTTCCACTTGATAAGCACTTTCTGGAGCCTTACTCGTATCTTCTACAATATGAACACTTGATACGATTAAAATGTTTGCCCATTCTTTACTCATTGCCGACAATTGAGCAAATATCTCATCATTGGCATAAAGAGTAACTTCTGCATCTAAAGAATGTCCAATTACTTTGTTACGCCGAGCAGTTTCTAATGCTTTAGTAATTTCACTGCGCATTGCTAATATAGAAGTCCATTTCACTTCTAATTCACCATTGAGATATTCATTATGAGAAACTGGCCAATCTGCTAATTGTACACTTTCAGGCATATCTTCTTCTTTGTGCATATGTTGCCATACTTCTTCAGCCGTAAAAGTAAGAACAGGCGAGACAAGGCGTACCAACGTGTTTAATATTTCATACATAACAGTTTGCGCTGCGCGCCTTTCTATAGAAGTAGGCAGAGCAGTATATACCCTATCTTTTAAAACATCTAAATAAATTGAACTCAAATCAACAGTGCAAAAATTATGCACGGTATGATAAATTAAATGAAATTCATAATCTTCATATGCCTTCGTAACTTTTTCACGAACTTGCTCTAGCCGCAGAAGTGCCCAACGATCGATCTCCAATAGCTCATTATACCCGACCTTGTCTGTATTTGGATTAAAGTCGTGGATACTCCCTAAGATATAACGGAAGGTATTACGTATTTTACGGTAAACCTCAGACAGTTGTTTTAAAATATCATTAGAAACACGAACATCAGCCTGATAATCAGCAGAAGCCACCCATAAGCGTAATATGTCAGCCCCATATTTTTTGATAACATCTTGTGGGAAAATAACATTACCAACAGATTTGGACATTTTACGTCCATCACCATCTACCACAAAACCATGGGTAAGGACAGCCTTATAAGGAGCAATTCCCTTTGTTGCCACTGATGTTAATAAGGATGACTGGAACCAACCCCTATGCTGATCACTGCCCTCTAAATATAGATCAGCTGGCCACGCAAGTTCATCACGCTGTTCAAGAACAGCTGCATGACTTGAGCCACTATCAAACCACACATCCATAATATCTGTTTCTTTGCGGAAATCACCATGACCACAATGAGAGCAAGCGAAGCCATCTGGTAAAATTTCGCCAGCCGTTTTCGCCCACCATGCATCAGAGCCTTCTTGACGGAATAAATCCTTAATCGCCGTAATCGTTGTATCATTGATAATATGTTCATTACATTGTGTACAATAAAAAATTGGGATAGGCACTCCCCACACTCTTTGGCGTGAAATACACCAGTCATGACGGTCAGCTACCATGTTATGAATCCGTTCTTCACCCCAACCAGGAATCCATTTTACATCTTTAATAGCTTGTAGCGCCTGTTCTCTATAACCATCTACCGAAGAAAACCATTGCTCTGTCGCTCGATAAATAACAGGATTTTTACAACGCCAGCAATGAGCATATTGGTGCTTGACTTTACCTTTACCTAATAACATACCACGTGCTGCTAATTCTTTAATAACAGGAACATCAGCATCATGGATTAGCATACCTTCAAATATACCACCTTCAGCTGTAAAACGTCCCGCATGGTCCACAGGATTAATAATAGGTAATCCATGCTTCATACCAGTTTCAAAATCGTCTGGCCCATGTCCTGGAGCTGTATGTACACAGCCAGTACCTTGTTCTAAGGTAACATAGTCAGCTAAAACAATTACAGACTCACGTTCTATAAAGGGGTGAGAAAAAGTTACCCCCTCAAGATCAGATCCCTTCATAGTTGACAATATTGTATAATTCTCCAGTTTATTATCCATTGCTACAGCTTCAATTAATTCTACTGCCAAAAGATAAATTTCACCTTGGGATTCTACCCACGCATATTCTAGCTCCGGATGAACAGCGATTGCAACATTAGCTGGCATTGTCCACGGTGTGGTTGTCCAAATAACGCCAAATACACGTTCAGGATTTATTCCTACAGGCAACGTTCCTTTATCATCAACTAAGGGAAATTTAACATAAATTGTATGAGACTTTTTCTCTGCATATTCAATTTCAGCTTCTGCCAATGCAGTTTCACAGGAAGTACACCAATAGACAGATTTTAATCCTTTGTAAATATGGCCTCTTTTAGCCATTTCCCCAAAAACCTCAATTTGCTTTGCTTCATAAGCAGGTCGCAATGTTACATATGGATTCTCCCAATCAGCTCCAATACCTAAACGTTTAAAATCTTGCCGTTGGGTATCAACAAATTTCAAAGCATATTCTTTACATTCATGGCGTAAATCTAAAGGTTTTAGCTCATGTCTATTTAACCCTAGTATTTTAATTGCAGCATGTTCAATAGGCAGACCATGAGTATCCCAGCCAGGCACATAAGGAGTATTAAAACCGCGTAATGATTTATATTTCAAAATCATGTCTTTTAAAATTTTATTTAGAGCATGACCGATATGAATATCACCATTCGCATAAGGTGGTCCATCATGAAGAATAAATTTAGGCTTCTCTATTTGTGTTGTGCGTTTCTCATAAATCTTTTTCTGCTGCCAATATTCCAGCAACTCTGGCTCTCTCTCCGGCAAATTTCCTCGCATAGGAAATTCAGTTTGCGGTAAATTAAGGGTTTTACTATAATCCACAATAACACCTCCAAAAAAAATAAAACCTCTACATCCCTAAAGGGACGAGAGGTTGTTTCCCGTGGTACCACCCTAATGACTTATTCAGCCACTCGTAAACGAAATAACGCTCGTTAGACGGCAAATCTTACTTAGTTTCAGGTTGCAGTTCAGGAGTGATTTTTACTAAGATTGATTTTATTAGGCTCACACTATTCCTAACTCGCTGTATAATCAGTTATCTTAGCTACTGTCTCCATCATAACTTGTATAATGATGATATTCTATAATGATCTTGATTATAACTAATTCCAGAGGCATTGTCAAATAACTCTCACTATTCATCCTCTGCTGCTTCGCCTAATATCTCCAACTGAGCTTGTACCAGGGTACGCATCCGAACACGATATACATCAACTTGTTTTTTTAAATCCTGATATTCGTTAGCCATACGTCTCACCTTATTAGAAGCTTCATCTACTAATTTTTGAGCATTGATTTCTGCTTCTTTCATCATTAATTCAGTTGATTTTTTCGCATTTAACTTTACTTCTTCTGCTGTTTCTTGTGCAACGATTAAGGTATTATGTAAAGTATTTTCCATATGCTGAAAATGTTCCAATTTGCTATTCAGTCGATCCATATTCTCTTTCAATTCAATATTTTCACGATATAGTTGTTCATAATCTTTTATAACTCGGTCAAGAAACTCATCCACATCTTCTTCATTATACCCTCGAAAACTTCTTTTAAACTCTTTATTATGAATATCTAATGGGGTTAACATCAACACACCTCCACGTATCTATATAAAACGTTTTAATACAATACTCATTCGTCCTTTTTTTGTTTGTCCAACTACTTCACAAACCTCTACACGCCCTCGACCACGCATGGAAATAATATCATTTTCCTTAATGGATTGAGCACTATTCTTAGCTTCTTGCCAATTAACTTTTAGCTTACCTGCCACTATTTCATCAGACATTCTACTTCGCGAAGTACCAAAACCAGCAGCTGCTATAACATCTAATCGTAAGGAAGCAACTGTTGTTTTAATTTCTTTTACTTTTTCTTCTCGAGGAGCAATATCAGTTAAGTTTAATTGGGATATGCTTATGGTTGCCGCACCAATCTTGTTAAAGTTTTGCATCACAAAAGTCATTAAAGGTGAATCTATTATAATTTGACAGCCATGTCCACACATAATGATATCACCAATAATTTCTCGTTTAATACCAAGTGCCATTAATGCTCCTAATACATCTCGATGTGTTATTTGATAATATCGCTCATCCCAGGTTACTGAAAATGCTTCTAATGCAAATTCAGGATTGCCTCGAAATTCTTCATTCATGAAAACAGCTTTTACTCGTTCAGCTCCATCATAACCTCCATTGGATAGCAATTCTAATCGATCATAATGTGCGCCAATCGTTTCTGCTATGCTATAGCCATAAGGATCAAGAAACTCCGTGGCTTTATATTTACGATTACGTAATGCAGCCTCAGCCAAATCCAATAGCTTCGCTGCTAAATCACCTTCACCACTTGCCTGATAATACCGTAAAATTTTCTCTCGTTCACCCATTTGATTTTTTCCCCATCTCCTGCGAACGTTTCGTAGCTGCTTGTACTGCATCAATTAAGGCGGCACGTACACCTTTTTGCTCCATTACATGGATCCCCGCAATGGAAGTCCCACCTGGTGAAGTTACCATGTCCCTTAATTTTGCAGGATGCTCCCCTGTTTCAAGAACCATCTTAGCTGCCCCTAGCAAAGTCTGAGCGGCCATGATTAATGAGTTTTTCCTCGATAATCCTACTCGAACCCCTGCATCTGCTAATGCATCTATAAGAACAAATGCATATCCAGGACCACTGCCTGATAATCCAGTTACTGCATCCATAGCATTTTCATCCATAATAATCGCTCTACCAACAGAGGAAAACATAGTTAATACTAATTCACCATTTTCCTCACCCGCATAGTGGCCCAAAGCTAGAACTGACATACCTTCTCCAACTGCCACGGGAGTATTTGGCATAACTCTCACTATTGGAATTCGCACTAATTTATTCTCCAACATGCCAATGGTAACGCCTGCTGCAACAGAAACCACTAAAGTAGTAGGCGAAAGCAATGGCGCAATGGTATTTAAAACCCCATTGATAATTTGAGGTTTAACAGTTAGAAATAATATATCTGATGCTTTAACAATATCTTTTATACTTAATTCCGTGAGTATTCCAAATTTCTCAGTCATATAATCTAGTCGATTTTGTGTAATATCATTTGCTATGATTTGATTCGGCATAACCAAGCCTGCTTTTAACATCCCACCAATCAAAGCTTCAGCTATGGCTCCACTACCGATAAAGCCAATCTTCTTATTTTGCAACATCTTTAGATCCCCCGTATTTTTAGCTTTCTATTTATTCCATGGCAAAAACTCTTTATCGCTGCCTTCTTCATGAGGAGTATAAGCGACATCTACATTATTTGGGGCGCACAAAAATATATTATTACCAATTTTTTGAATGCTACCAGCCAAAGCATAGGTAGTACCACTAATAAAGTCAATCATCCTTTTTGCAACCTCTTTATCACAATTCTCAAAATTAACAACAACAGGTTTTCGATTTTTCAAATGATCTGCTACATGTTGAGCATCATCAAAAGAGAAAGGTTCGACCACCATCACTTTCATCTGCTTTTGGGCAGTAGGTAAATTGACTAGGTTATTACCTTTTTTCCCCTTCCCCAGTTCTAATTCTTCTACCTTGTTCTTTTGATCTTCCTCTACTTCTACTGTTTCAAATAAGCCTAAGCTTCCCCAGACTTTTTCCATAAATTTCATATTATTTTACCCCCTTAATATTGACGTTGACCAAATATACCAGTACCTATCCGTACCAAATTAGAGCCTTCTTCGACACCTACAATATAATCATTTGTCATTCCCATAGATAGCCATTCAATATTCGTATTAGCCAAATTAACATTTTTTAATTCCATAAACAATTGATACATGTTACGGAATAGCGGTCTAGCCTGCTCGATATCTTCATAAAAAGGCGCAATTGTCATTACCCCACACAAACGCACATGCTCTAATTTACTAATAAATGTTCCTAAAGCTAAAGCGTTCTTAGAAGCAATCCCAAATTTAGTGTCCTCGTTAGCCATGTTAATCTGGATAAGAACATCTTGCCGCTTACCTAGAGCACCAGCAATGCGATCAATTTCTATAGCCAATTTTTCGCTGTCTACAGAGTGAATTAAGTCAAATAATTGGACTGCTGGACGAACCTTATTGGTTTGCAAATGACCAATAAGATGCCATTCTACATGTTCTTTAAGTATTTGAGCTTTTTGTGTTGCCTCTTGTATTCGATTCTCGCCAATTGCTATGACTCCAGCAGCAACAGCTTCACGAATTGCTGCAACTTCATGGTTCTTCGTTACAGCGACCAATTTAACATCTTTAGATCCATTTATTAACCTACTATTTCTCCTACTCACAGCACTATTAATGTTCTCTATAATTTGGGTTAAATTTACTACTATAGACATGGTGAACCCTCCATTATATGCAATATTCGCGAATAAACATTAATTTCCTCTTACAGTATCTCCTAAATAAAAAAATATATTGACATTACAATATATCTTTAAAGATCAATATAATTATCAATGTCTTTACTACATGTTTCAAGAAGAAGAACGGTACACTTTCTTCTCAGCCTAAGCGACAGGTTGATGATATTTAATGGTGAAGCGTTAATAATATGGACCTGGCGCGATCCTTATAACAACAAGATTCATCTTCAACTTATACTCCTTCTGACATAATAAAAAATCTTGCAAGCTATGCTTACAAGATAATGGCAGCACCCATTCGACCTGTAGATCCATTTTCCTTCCGATATGAAAAAAACAATTCATGATTACATGCAGTACACACTCCACTAACCACAATGTTACTACCCTTTACACCAATTTCTTCTAATTGGGCAAAATTAGCCTTCCACAAATCGAAATACCACTTGTCATCAACAGTTCTAACTAACTGTTCCCAATTATTAAACTGATTCTTTAGTTGATTGATAACTACTTCATCCACTTCATAACAACAGGGACCAATGGAAGGAGCTATACCAATTAAACAATCCTTTGGATTAGTACCAAAATTAGCTTTCATCTCTATGATTGTTTTTTGTGCAATCTTTTCTAGGGTACCTCTCCAACCTGCATGAACAGCACCGATTACTCTCTGTACTGGATCTAAAATTAATACTGGAACACAATCAGCAAAAAATAACATTAGAGGAATACCTGGGACATTTGTAATCAGTGCATCTGTCGCTGGAATAGCATCATTATAATTTTTTGCTCCTCTACCCATAGATTCCTCTGCCACTATCCCAATAGTATCCGTATGGAGCTGCTGGGCTGTTACAACATGATTTGAATTTACCTCAATAGCTTCACAAAATAGTTTCCGATTGAAAATTACATCTTCATCTCGATCACCAGTATGTAGCGCTACATTTAAAGAGTTAAATGGTTGCTTACTAACCCCACCTAATCGGCCAGATATACCATGCCTAATACCCAATGAATTAAAATGAGTAAAGGTTCCATACCATAATCCATTCTTACCATATTTTAAAATGAATTTTTCCACCGATACACGCTCCTATCAGCCATTTTTACAGATTCCACAACGAGTGCAACCTTGAGAACATGGGGCTGTAAAATGTTCCTTCTTAGCTTCTTCTAGTTCTCTTTCTAGATAAGATGAATCTAAGCCCATATCTAATAATTGCCACGGCAAAATTTCATTATCCTGATCCCTCTGCCGGTACAAGTAATGTTCCTCTGCAAGCATATTTTTCTTCATTGCCTGCTTGAAGCCTTTACTACCGCCTCTTTGATGAGCCTCAAGCAAGACTGCAGATAGACGTCGATCTCCTCTGGCTAAAATACTTTGAATATAAGCTTCTTTTGGCGATTCTACTAATACCTCTATCCCTTTTCTTTGGCGTAAGCTAGCACTAATAAATTTCAATCTAGCTTCTACTACTGAAACTTGAGCCATAGGCATCCACTGAAAAGGAGTAAAAGGCTTAGGGATAAAAGGATTAACGCTTAAGGTTAGTCTCCCCTTGCTGCCTAATGATTCCATATAGTCTTTGATATTTTTTGACATAGTAACAATTTCTTCAATATCTTCTTGTTCCTCATAAGGTAAACCAATCATAATATATAATCGAATATGAGGTATCCCTGCGCTAATCGACAACCTTATTGCATCAAATAAATGCTCATCCGTAATACTTTTATTAATGACGCGACGCAAGCGAATACTAGCTGCTTCAGGGGCTAAGGTAATTGTTCGGTGCTTACTAATTGCTAATCCATTTACTAAATCCTCGGTAAGAGTATCTGCTCTTAAAGAAGCCACAGACATATGCATGCCGTGATCTAAAATAATGTTACACAACTTATCAATTGCAGGATAATCAGAAATAGCCGCCCCCATTAATCCAACCTTACTACGAAATTCTTTTGCTTTAATGATAGCTGCTTCTAAATTCTCCAGAGATCTAACTCGAGGATTTCGATAGCAATATCCCGCCATACAAAATCGACAATGCCTTCCACAGCCACGGGCTACTTCAATTAGAAACATATCTTTAAATTCAGTATCTGGAGTTACAATGACGGTTTGTGCCTCATACTTATCCAAATCTTTAATCCAACGCCGCTCTACATGCTGAGGTATCCCCTCTGGATAGGAAACTTTTTTAATCGTACCATTATCGTTATATTCTATTTGATAAAAGCAAGGCACATATACACCTTTTAGTTGTGCTAGTTGAAACAATATCTCCTTCCTAGAAAGTCCTTTTTCCCGGGACTGATAGTAGGTGTCCAGTATTTCATGTATGACTTCCTCTCCTTCACCTATGATAAATATATCAACAAATTCAGCTAATGGCTCAGGATTAAAGGTTGCACATGGACCACCTGCGATAATAATAGGATCAGTTTCATCTCGATCAGCCGCTAACACGGGTACTTTCCCCAAGTGTAGTATATTCACTAAATTAAAGTAGTCCATTTCAAAAGTTAAGGAGAAGCCAATTAAAGAAAAACCATATAACGGACGTTGGGTTTCAATCGTCATAAGGGGTGTATTGGTACGAATATACTCTGGTTCCGTTTTTCTGTCTGGTAAAAACAAGCGTTCGCAGGCTGTATCCCCTCTAGAATTAATTTGCTGATAAATAATTTGGAATCCTAAATTGGACATTCCTACATGATATGTATTGGGATAAACTAATGCAAAACTCTGACGAGAACCAGGAGCAAAAACCATTGCTCCTAGTTCTTCTGACAAAGTTTTTTGTAATTTCTCTTTTAATTGCCAAGTCAATATAATCACTCCATCTTAAGCACAATACGTTATACATTGATTTTTAACCATTTTTTTATAGCATCAGTAACACTTGCTATACAATACCATCTATTTAGATAGATTCCAATATTAATTAGTAACTATTATGCCCAAATAGAGTTTTCTCTTATTTTTTATACTATTATTTTATTTACAAATGTGCTACTCGCTGCTCTAATTCTTCATGTTTAGCATCGTTAAAACGATCAATTGTACTTAGATAACCCGTTATACGCCTGACTCTCTTGATAGTAGTTGTAGAGCATACAGGGCAAGCATCAGCAGCAATCACTCCAAGATAACCGCAACTTTCACAAAAATCCACGGGAAAATTAATACCTGCATATCCAATATCACATTGCTTCATATAGCGAATAATATCCTCTACCGCCCCAAGATTATTGACAGGAGGCGCTGTAAACTCCACATAACTAATATGACCTGCATTTGTATATTTATGATAAATAGCTTCTAATTTAATTTTATCATGTACACTTGTTGAATAATTTACAGGAATATGAAAGGAATTGGTGTAATACTCTTTATCTGTTACACCAGGAATTAGACCATACTCATGACAATCCATTTTTACAAAACGCCCTGCTAATCCCTCTGCTGGCGTTGCCAATAGAGTATAGTTAAGCATATATTTATCAGTAGCCTTATCTACTTTATTACGCATAAAAGCTACAATTTCTTCACCTAATATTTGAGCTTCTTCACCTTCACCATGATGATAGCCAGTTAAGGCTATCAAAGTCTCAGCTAGGCCAATAAAGCCGACAGACAACGTACCATTTTTTATCACTTCCCCAATGACATCATTTGCAGCTAACTTATCTGAGTCCAAATATAAACCTTGCCCCATCAAAAATGGCATATCTTTTACTTTCAGCTTTGCTTGCACCTCATAGCGGTGGAATAATTGTTCACAAGTTAGATCAATAAGATCGGATAAACTTTGATAAAACTTCATCAAGTTTCGTTCTGCTTTAATAGCGAGTCTAGGCAAATTGATTGTGGTAAAGCTCAGATTGCCTCTTCCATCTGTGACTTCCGGGCCGCATTTATTTGATATAACTCTCGTACGACATCCCATATAGCCAACTTGATCACCATAAGATTTATTAAAAGATGCATCCATAAAACTAAAGGTAGGATTCAGTCGCTGAGAAGCTACACGAATTGCCAATTTAAACAAATCATAATTAGGATCTTTTTTATTAAGATTAACCCCTTCTTTTACGCGAAAAATAATATTAGGAAAAATAGGATTTTCACCATGGCCTAGGCCTTTCTCATATGCTAATAAGAGATTTTTTGTTACCATGCGCCCCGTAGTCGTAGTATCTGTACCTATATTAAGACTAGAAAAAGGAACTTGGGCTCCTGCTCTACTATGCATTGAATTAAGGTTGTAAATAAAAGCTTCCATTGCCTGATAAATTTCTTTTTCTGCGACTCCTTCCATAAAAGGAGCCATGTCTGTATCAAAAAATGCAAAGGACTGCCCACCATGCATATCGTTTTGCGAACTTTGCAAGATAATAGCAGCCAAGGCCGCTGCTGACGCTGGACGTTTTGGTGGACGAATATAACCATGCCCATTATTAAAACCATTTTTCAACAATTTACCAAGGGGAATTTGCACACAAGTTAATGTTTTTCCATAGAAATCCAAATCATGAATGTGAATATCGCCTTTTATATGAGCTGTAGCTATATGTTCAGGGATTAAGCGATTCAGATAATAGGATTTACTAGCAGCACTGGCAATCTGCAACATTTTGGCAGAAGGTGAATTCGAAATATTGGCATTCTCTCGATTGGTTTCTATTAATATTTCTGCAACAGCGTCCATTAAATAAGACTGCCCATCACGCATTCGAGTCCGCTTATCTCTATACAAGATGTAGGCTTTAGCTGTTTTAGCATGTCCTTTTTCAATCAATATTTTCTCAACAGCATCTTGTACTTCTTCTACACCAAACATCCCCGCATTATATTCTTGCTTTAAAAAACGTAAAACATCCAATGTTAATTCCATTGCTAATTGTTTATCTGCTCCACCTACAGCTTTAGCCGCTTTAAAAATAGCTTCTGTAATTTTATTTTCATCAAAGGAGACCTCACGTCCATCTCGCTTCTTAATTTTCATAACTATACCAATTCCTCACTTTATATAGGTTAAGTTGTAACTATTGTTTGTTTCTCATTAATAATTGCAATTCTTCCATAAAATTATTAATATCTGCAAATTGACGATACACAGAGGCAAATCGAACATAAGCCACTTGATCAAGATCCTTCAAATACTTCATTACAATTTCGCCAATCTGTTGCGACGAAATTTCTCGTTCCATCGTATTGCGAATATCTCTTTCCACTCTTTCTCCTAAGGATTCTATTTCGCTAATTGGTATATATCTTTTCTCACAAGCCCTTACAATTCCGTTTAACAATTTACTCTGTTCAAATATTACACGACGACCATCCTTTTTTATTACCATCAAGGGCGATTGCTCTATCATCTCATAAGTAGTAAAACGGCGCATGCATTCCAAGCACTCACGCCTACGCCGAATCGTATTCCCTTCTTCCGCTGCTCGTGAGTCTATTACTCTACTTTCTATACAACCACAAAATGGACAACGCATAATGATTCCCCTTCCTGACGATTCATTCATTAACGACTCCAGCAATGATAGACTTATACTGGGTTTGATCACTATATAGCAAACAAGCTAATCAACCTTAGTATAATACAAAAAAGTTTTCGTCACATCAGCTTACTAGATATTGTGTTTTAATATCTAAATTACTCCACATATTGTGTTTATCCTTCTTGTATTTTAAATAAAAATTTATTCTAATTAAAAATAATAAAATAAAACGACTGCTAGCCTCATAAAAAGCAGCAATCGTTATTATTATACCATATGTAAGTTGCTCTTTCATTTTTATCCTTTATTTATCCAAGTGCTTAATTTCAGCAAAAGCAGTTGCTTCTACCAAAATAACATCAAATCCTATTTTATTAATTTTTTCCCAGGGAATGACAATATCCTCGCAGCGACCAAACAGTCCTAAAAACCTACCATTACCCGGAACCACGATAGCAGTTAACTTACCACTTTCTACATCAATTTCAATATCTGTGATTGCTCCTAGTCTTTTACCATCAACAATATTAATTACCTCTTTAAGTTTAAGATCTGATACACAATTGGCAATGCCTTTCATCTTCTCCACCCCCAATACATTCTATGAGGGACAAGAATATTTATGATATCTACATTTCATTTTTGCTAGGTTTCTCAGTATATGCTACACACTCATGTCCAGAAGCTTTCCTAACCACGTCAGAAGGCGATAATGAGCTTTTAATTCCCATGGCTTTACATCCATAAGGAAAGTTTCTATCCCAAGTTGTGTAAAGATAAATACATTTACTACATATAGGTCTTTGTATTTTCACTTTATCACCTCTGGAAATAACGGTATGTTCAAGGAACAATAGGACAAAAAGGTTTATATTTGTGGATTTTCTTATACTTTATAATCGACAGTTACCCCAATTCGTCCAGCAGTATGACTAGCTTGATTAATAATTTTATCTTGCTTTTCTTCTGTTGACTCTTTTTTCTGTTGATGCTGATTGTCCTTCTTTTCTTTTGGCATATATTCTGGCCTCTTAAATAGCTGTATACGTCCTATAGGCTTTACTCGCAAGGTCTTCTCAATTGCTTCAATCGGTGGAATACGATCCTCTTTTTTCATAACAATCACCACCTACTTTATTCCTATGATCTTATTAAAACATGCCATTATATACCTGTCAATCACACTTCAGATCTTAAATCATACTCTTAGGCTATCTACAATCACTACGATTCTCACATATCTTTCAGTCCTTCATCCTATCTACTATATAATTGGCAGCGTATCTCCTTGAAGAAATGCATTAGCAACTTCTTCTTCAAGGGTTATTAATTCAGGTCTGTCACTCTGCTCTACATAGGTAATAACTTCGCACTCACCATTTTTTATTGCAGAATAAAGTCCTCCATATGCATTCCTCCTGCCAATCACTAAGCCGCGAAATATACCTTGACATGGTTTCTTTTCCCGTGGCATATTCATCACCTCGTAGTAAACCTATGCAAAAGGAAAATTCACTAGCACTGCTTATTTAGTATTTATAATGGGTGATTCATTGCCACATCTATATGTTTTATTTTAAAAAAGAAGGGGCACGAACTCTTAGGTTCGCGTCCCTTCTTGATTAACAGTATTTTAAAATTTATAAGAAACAGTAGCACGGAAAGAAGTGTTTGCGGTAGCATCTGATTCTTTCTTAGTATTATCTTTATATAATAAGTTCAATGCAGTGGTTTTATCAAAGGCATGATTATAAATATAATACATACCCTTTTCACCAGGATCCCAATCTGTATAAATATGAGAATTACTGCCAGTACGATGTGCGTAGGCTGATAATGTATTTTTATTATCAAACGCGTAGCTTACACCAAGAACAATGGCGTCATTTTTAGTATCTTCATCAGATTTAAGATAGTCAGCTACAAAATTGGCCTTACCAGTTGCATACTGAACATCCGTACCCCAATAAGTTCTGTCACTACCAACATTAGGATTAGACGTTGCAACGGTACCGCCTACAGTCCAATCTTTTGCAGGGCTATAAGAAGCATGAATAGAATAAACCCTATCTTTATTATCAATATCACCTTGACCAGCAACAACCTGCAATGAAGTCACACCAGATTTCCCAGTAGCAACTACACCATCAAAAAGTCCATGTTTATCGCCGATATACCCTTCACTACTATAAAGCAAGGCTGTAGGACTAATGGAAAGTCCTTGGCGTCCTATTTTATATTGAAAACCATTATCCTTTAGGATAAAACCATATTGATCAATAACAACTACATTAGTACCATACTTATCTTTGTTGAAATCTGCCCCAATATGATCGCCACTTAAAGATTGAGCAGCAAAACGTGCAAAAAGATCAACATTATTGCTTAAAGCTGTTTTTGCATTCAAACGAAAACTAAAAATTCCACCTGTTGTATCAGCCTCATTATCTCTGGTTTGGGCACGATATTGAGTCTTAACTTGACCATCAAATTCTACAGGAGCGGCAAAGACAGCTCCCGTAGTTAAAACCATAGCGGCAGCAAGAGCAGCAGTAATTATCTTTTTCATTTTATTTCCTCCAATATAAATTGTTTCCCCTATGGCTTCTTGGTACAGTCAGTTCTCCAGCTCTGTATTTGGCCCCCCGCCGACCAGCCAGCTTGCAGCTATATCGAGATGTTATCTACCCCACCTCCCGCACATCTCAGATTACACTTACAAAATTTTAGGATTTATCGTTAATTCTACAGGCTATTCACAAATTCCTTCTTATTATAAAAACATTTGTTTTTCTTCTCAGAACATTCTCTTTGTCAATACCTCATTAGTAGTCACAATCTTATATAACGCTTTCCATAAAAAGACACAATTAAATAACTTAACAATTGGACTAGCAAAAAAAGGCATGATATAATATGTATAGTTCGATTATATGCATGTAACAAGTAAGTAAAAGGAGGAATGCACTTTGGATTTACAAGCTCTATTACTTGAAAAAAAGAAAAAGGCAAATGAAAATAACAAATCATTCTTAAAGGCGACTAAAGGAAAGGCGAACAGCACAAGTCACAAAATGCCTATGAGAAAAGCTGGCAGAGGAAAATAATATCTGCTGTAAACTCCCTATTACAAAATAATAAAAGAATGTTAAATCAGTTTACCTACAAATGACAGAACGTATGCTCTGTCATTTTTATTTTATCCTCACATAAAAATAGATAATAAATTCTTACTGTTTATGGAGGATATTATGAATGCGCTATATGTGAGGGTATCAACAGATGACCAAGCTCGCAAAGGTTACTCACTTGATGACCAGATTGAGGCCTGTCGCAATCATTTATTAGCGCTTGAGCCCACTACTATAAAAGAATATATTGATGATGGCTACAGCGGAGAATTCTTAGAACGTCCTGGATTAGAAAGACTACGTAACGACCTGCAAAATAACCTGATAAAAATTGTAGCGATTTATGATCCAGACCGCCTTTCTCGCAATCTCACTAATCAATTGATCATAGCTGACGAAATAGAAAAATCGGGTGCTTCAATCACCTTTGTAACTGGCGATTATGACTCTTCACCTGAGGGACGTCTATTTTTCAGTATGAAAGGTGCTATCTCAGCTTATGAGAAATCAAAAATCCGTGAGCGCACTTCTCGAGGACGCCGAGCAAAAGCCAATAAAGGGAAAATCGTCCTTAACGCCCACCCCTTTGGCTATGATTGGGACAAAAAAAATAGCATGTATATGATTAATGAAGAAGCAAGTAAAACCATTCAACTCATTTACCATTTATGCATCAATTATGGTTATGGCTCTAGAAAGATTGCTTTGGAATTACTGCGTCTTGGCATTGTTGGGATAAATAATCGTCCACTCTCCACCTGTACTGTATCACGCATACTTACAAAAGAAATGTATCATGGGCAACATCATCTCTTTAAACAAACAACTTGTAAAACAGGTCAGAATACTCGAGAGATTAAAAATAATCCACCTGAAATCTGGATTCCTATTAAGATACCTGCAATAGTTACCCGTGAAATGTGGGAAGCAGCCCAGCTGCAAATCCAAAGAAATAAGAAGCTAGCAACACGCAATAACAAGCACAACTATCTTTTGCGCGGGTTATTATACTGCGCTCTCTGCGGACGTTCCATGACAGCCTATGCTCGTACTGCTAAGCGAAAAAACGGTAGTGATAAAATTTACTATTATTATTCCTGTATTTCCA